>JAISQJ010000125.1 GCA_031274285.1 Treponema sp.
CCCAAAGAATATGAGATATTTAGGACGATTTTGCTTCATTATCTACTCTTTTTCTTTGTCCGTGTCTGTCTGTGTCGTCCGTGGTTATTCCTACTTCTGTGTAAGACAGTACACTAGGGGTTGAGGAGGCTGGAAATATCCCGGCTCAGTTCCCGCTGGCTGTAGGCCCCGAGTTTTATGGACCGGATGATCCCTTCGCCGTCGATCATGAAGGTTTGGGGGATGGCAAAGATGTTGTAAAGCCGGGAAATCTGTCCGTCCCGGTCCATGACCACGTTAAGGCTGAGTTTCCTGCTCCCGAGGAAGGAGGTAACTTCCCGGTCGGTTTCGGAACAGTTCACCGCCAGGGTGACCAGGTCCCCGGACTTTGAGGCGGTGAGGTTCGCCATAAGGGGCAGTTCCCGAATGCAGGGGCCGCACCAGGTAGCCCAGAAGTGCAGGGCCAGGGGTTTGCCCCGGTAATCCGACAGCTTCACGGTTCTGCCGTCGGGGGCGGTGAAGGTAAAATCCGGGGCGGGTTTGCCCGGTGCGGGCGCCCCGTTTGCCGCGGCCTGGGCTCCGGCGGAAAGGGCCGCGCCCAGGAGAAGGGCGAAGAAGACGGCGGTGAAGAAAGGGGCGCATCTGGTCCGGTTTCGGGTTTGATTTCCGGTTTGGTTTCTGGTCCGGTTTCTGATTTGGTTCATGGGTTCTCTCCTGGCTGCAGTTGCAGCTTTGGCAAAAACGGGGCTTCCGGTGCATAATCCGGCCCCCTTTTGCCTATCCAAAGGGCCTGCGAAGGGCAGCGGCCGATACATTCGCCGCAGCGGATACACTCCCGGTCCAGGGCCTGCCGGGTATCCATCTTACAGTTTGCCGCACATTCCCCGCAATTGGTACAGCGTTTCCGGTTTTTTTGCATGCCCAGCAGGGCAAAGCGGTTAAAGAGGCCGTACAGGGCCCCCAGGGGGCAGATGAAGCGGCAGAAAAAGCGGAACAGGAACAGGGAAGCCAGGACGAGGGCGGCCAGGGCGCCGAGTTTCCAGAGGAAAAGGCCGCCGGCCAGTTCCCGGATGGACGGGTTGACGAGGATCAGGGGCAGGGCGGCCTCCAGAGTCCCCGCGGGGCAGAGGAATTCGCAGAAGAAGGGGACGCCGTAACCCTGGATCAGCAGGGCCCCCAGGGGCAGGGCCAGGACGGGCAGGGCCAAAAACGCGTATTTCAGCAGGCTGAGTCTCCGGGTAAGGGCGTTTTTGCCCAGTTTGGGGCCGGGAATCCGGTAGATCAGCTCCTGGATGAGGCCGAAGGGGCATAAAAAGCCGCAGATCGCCCGGCCGAAGACCAGGCCGAAGAGGAGGAGGAGGCCGGTGACATAAAAGGGAAAACGGCCCTGGGCCAGGGAGTTCTGCAGGGCCCCCAGGGGGCAGGAGGAGAGGGCCCCCGGACAGGAGTAGCAGTTGAGGCCGGGGACACAGGCCCTTTTTAGGGGGCTGGATGAAACGGTCCCGGCAGCAAAATTCCGTACATCGGCGTTATAGATCAGCGCGGAGAGGAACTGCAGGAGCCGCCGCACGGCCGGCCGGCGGAATACGGCGGATTTACCCAATGCCCACACACTCCAGGCAGATGAACACCGCCTTTCTGAATACCGCCTCCGCATCGCCGCGGGCTATGCCGGCGGCAATAAGAGCGAGGGCGGCCAGGAGGACGGCAATTTGAAGGAACCGCTTCATCCTTTTAGTATGGTATCGGTTGGGGCTCTTTTGGGCTATACTGGTAGCTTAGGAGTTTATATGGACAAGGTGCGGAAGCAGGACGGTTTTAGAGGCTACCTGGGGCTTACCTTCCTGATTGGGTTCGGATTCTTCACCATGGGCTTGATGGATCCCCTCTACGATACCTATGTGCCCATTTTTTTACGGCGCTATTTCAATTCCAACGCCGCGGTGGGGGGGATCATGACCCTGGATAACATCCTCCAACTGCTCCTGATCCCCCTGGTTTCCGTGTGGAGCGACCGGATAAGGACCCGGCTGGGCCGGCGCATGCCCTTTATCCTGGTTGAGCTGCCCCTGGCGGCGATCCTCTTTAGCCTTTTGCCCCCCATGGCCTCCCATTCCCTGGCGGCCCTGCTGGGGATCATCTTCTGCTTCAACATCTTTAAGACTTCGGTGCGGGGCCCGGTGGTGGCCCTGATGCCCGACACCATCCCCGGAGACTACCGTTCCGAGGCCAACGGGGTGATCAACATGATGGGGGGCATCGGGCTTATCGTGAGTACCCTGGTCCTGGCCCGGCTCATCGGCCTTCCCTCGCCGCTGGGCCGATTCTTTGAAGGCGCCCTGCCCTTTAACATCGCGTCCCTGTTCATCATCATCGCAGTGCTGGTGCTGGCGGCCTTTGTGCGGGAAAAACTGCCCGAAAATGCGGGGAAGACCGAGGAACGGGTCCCGGTTCTGCGGAGCATCCGGCAGATTTTCTCCGGCGAGGCCCTGGGAAAGGGCCGCCTGGAGCCGGAGGGGGCCGCGGAGACCGGGGAAAAGCCGGTGAAAGATACCAGCGTGGCCCGGATTCTGCTCTCCATCTTCTTCTGGTTCACCGCCTACGAGGGGGCGAAACCGTTCCTGGGGCTTTTCCTGGTGGAAACCATGGGGGTTTCCGAGGGAAATGCGGCCCTGGCCCAGGGTGTGGCGGGGATTTCCAGCGTGATCATGGCGGTTCCCTGCGGTTACCTGGCCCACCGGCTGGGACGGCGGCGTTTTATCCGCCTGAGCCTGGTGGCTCTGGCGATCATCCTGGCCCTTATCCCCCTCTGCGGCTTCCTGGGCCTCCGGGCGGGGCTTGGCCCTTCCGCATCCCTGGGTATCTTCCTGATTCTGATGTTCCTGTACGGGGCGGTTTGGATTGGGGTTACGGTGAACTCCTTTCCCATGCTCTGGCAGATAGCAAACTTTGGGAATATGGGCATCTATACGGGGATGTACTATACTTTCAGCCAAGGCGCCGCGATCCTGGCCCCCCCGGTGACGGGGCTTATCATCGATCTGGCGGGCTACGGGGGAATCTTTATCTTTGGGAGCCTGTGTATGCTGGCGGCCTGGTTTACCATGGCCGGCGTGAGGGCCGGGGAACCGCAGAAGTAAGGTTCTTAACGAGTTATCTTAATAAGTTTACGAGTTTACGGAGGAGGCAGCATGTCGTTTCACATTGCCGCAAAGCCCGGAGAAATCGCGGAGGCTGTTTTACTGCCGGGGGATCCCCTGCGGGCCAAGTTTGTGGCCGAAACCTATCTGGAGCAGGGGGTTTTGTACACCGATGTCAGGAACATCCTGGGCTATACGGGTCTTTACAAGGGTAAGCGGGTTTCCGTACAGGGCACGGGGATGGGTATTCCCTCGCTGTCGATTTACGTGAACGAGCTGTTTAAGGACTACGGGGTAAAGCGGGCTATCCGCATCGGCACCGCCGGGGGGCTGCAGGGGAACCTGAAGCTCCGGGACCTGGTTATCGCCATGTCCGCCTGTACCGACTCGGGGGTCAACGGCTTCCGCTTTGGGGGGAGAAGTTTTGCCCCTACCGCCAGCTTTAGCCTGCTCAAGACCGCCTACGAGGCGGCCCTAGCCAGGGGCTGGGAGCCTAAGGTGGGAACCGTGGTCTCCTGCGATACCTTCTACACCGAAGACCCCGATGACTGGAAGCTCTGGGCCAGGTACGGGGTCCTGGCGGTGGAGATGGAGACCGCCGAACTCTACACCCTGGCGGCAAAATACGGCCGGGAGGCCCTGGCCCTGCTTACCATCTCCGACAGTTTTGTCTCCGGGGAGGAGGACAGTCCCGCAGAGCGGCAGAAGGCCTATACCCGGATGATGGAGGTCGCCCTGGAGGCGGCCATATCCTAGTCTAAGAACTTAACGGCGCAGGGCTTTAGGTCAGCGGGTCCTTAGGTCAAAGGTGGATGAAGTGGTACTAAATTCTATCGATATCGCGATGCGCCTGGGCCTAAGCTTTCTGGCCGGCGCCATTATCGGTTTTGAGCGTGCAAGCCGGCGGCAGGTGGCGGGGATGCGGACCCATGTCCTTATCTGCATGGGGTCCACCCTGTTGATGATCCTGTCCATCTGGCTGCCCCAGGAATTCAGCCACCTGAAAAACGGCGATCCCGGAAGAATCGCCGCCCAGGTGGTTTCGGGGATCGGTTTTCTGGGCGCCGGCGCCATGATCCGGCTGGGCAACAACGTACGCGGCCTGACCACCGCCGCCTCCCTTTGGCTTATCGCCGCGGTGGGCATGACCATCGGCGCGGGCCTGTTTCTGGGGGCCGCCATTGCCGAAGGGCTCACCCTGGCGGCGCTTTGGGGGCTTGGCAAATTTGAGTCCAGGATATTCCCCGCCGAACGGAACAAGACCCTGGAATTTAATTTTAAGAACGGGGACCCGGATATTAACAAGCTGCTGAGTACCGTTAAATCCTTTGGGGTGCGGGTGCTGTCCATGGATGTGGCCCAGGCCTTTGATCAGAAGGGCGCCAAGCTCAGGCTGCTGGTGGGATTCCCCAGCGCCACGGACATGCCCCGGCTGCTCCGCGCCCTGAAAACCATTAAGGGTCTGGAAAACGTAGGGCTAAAAGAGAAGTATTAGCCTCCGGGGCGGCAGCAGCAATTCAAAGTATCAAAATTTCATGCTAAAATGAGGCATGGGACGGGAATTATTTAAGTGGCTCATGGGCACTTTTGACCGGGTGTGCGGACAGATGCCTGATACCAGGCGGTCCGGACACAATGAACGGTACACCATCGCCGATTTCGTGAAAAGTGCCTTCGGGGTGTTTTTCTTTCAGCACCAGTCGATGCTGGACTACCAGTGGAGGATGAAGGAAAAACACGGGAGAAACAACCTGGAAACCGTGTTCGGGGTCACGGCCCTGCCCTCTGACACCTGGATCCGGGCACAGATGGACCGGATAGAACCTAAGAAGTTCAGCCCGGTATTCGATGCGTCACTGAAGATAGCCGAAGAGGCGGGGTTGCTTGAAGGGTACCGGGTACTGGACGGCGGGGTGATGCTCGCCCTAGACGGGGTATGGTATCATTCGTCGGAAAAGATCCATTGCCCGCGGTGTCTGCATACCACGAAGGACGGGGTGACCACCTATTACCATAGCGCGCTGGCCGGGACGATAGTGAAACCCGGGGGGACCTCGGTATTGCCGGTCATGGCAGAGATGATCGTGAACGGGGACGGGGAAAAGAAGCAGGATTGCGAATTGACGGCGGCGAAACGGTGGATAAAGAGCCATGGGGAGGAGTACGGATGGCTGAAACCGACGCTGTTAGGGGATGATTTGTATTCCCATGAGCCGTTTTGCCGGCAGGTG
>JAISQJ010000011.1 GCA_031274285.1 Treponema sp.
TATCGGAGCAGTCGATTTCTTCATCGGTCATGGCGGCCGCCCGATCCAGCTCCTCCCTGCTCACTTTGGGCAGGGTTTCTTCGGTATACCTAACGATTGCCATTATAGTCCTCCATTTCGTGTTTTTTTGCTCTTCGGGCGGAAATGATATGTATGGTTTCGCTTTCAGACTCCGTAAAACTTACAAACAGGATACTGGTATCAGCAAAGCCAATGGCGATAGTCCGGTCTTCGCCGAGGCTGCTGTGCTCGGCATCGTAGTATTCTTTCCGCAGGGGGTCTTTGAAAACCAGAGCGGCATGTTCAAACCGAATCTTGTGTTTCTTGATGTTTATCCGGTTTTTTCTTTCGTCCCACTCAATCGTCATTGCCTAAATCCTAGGTAAATACTAATATATATTTACTAAACTATCAATACTTTTTAGGATTTTCCGGCTTTTGGTTTGGAAAGAGTGGAAGGCGCCGGCGTTTTATGCTAGGCTAAGGCGGCGGAAATTAAGATCGCGAAAAAAAGGAATAGCCCTTGTATTCTTCCAAATGGAGCCGGCTTGATAACGCAGCGAAAATTTTTCCCCCCAACACGACCAAGGACGATACCAAGGTTTTCCGCCTTAGCTGTGAACTCTACGAGGCGGTGGATCCGGGAATCCTCGCTTCCGCCCTGGGGGCGGCCCTGGATCGCTTCCCCCTCTACCGGTTTATCATAAGGCGGGGCTTTTTTTGGTATTACTTCACCCCCAGCGATCTGCAGCCCCTGGTGCGGGAGGAATACAAGGTTCCCTGTGCGCCCCTGTACGACGTGAACCGGAAAAACCTGCTTTTTGAAGTCACCTACTGGAAGATGCGGATCAATCTGGAAGCCTACCACGCCCTTTCTGACGGCGCGGGCGCCCTGCAGTTCTTCAAAACAATTGTGTACCACTACCTGCTGGAAAGGCACGGCATGGACGAAACGGTCAGGCTGGACAGCAGCGATGCTTCGGACGAACAGAAAGGCGGCGATCCCTTTGACCGGTTCTACTCAAAGGGCAGGGTCCCTACAATGCCCCGCGCTCCCCGGGCCTACCGCGTCAGGGGGGCGCGCTTTCCCGAATCCCGGGTCGGCATCATTGAAGGCCGCCTTTCCACCGGGGCCCTGATAGGCAAGGCCCGCTCCTGCCAGGCCACCATAAGCGAATTTCTTACGGCCCTGCTTATCAGCGCGATCCACGAGGGCATGACCAGCCGGGACGAGGAACGTCCGGTCTCGATTACCGTCCCGGTGGATCTGCGGAAATACTTCGGCGGCGGTTCCGCGGCCGCGCGGAATTTCTTCGGCCTTATCAATGTTTCCCACAACTTCCGCCTTCAAGGGGGATCCTTCCGGGAGGTATTAGAGGAGGTAAAGCGGTCGTACAAGTCCCAGCTAAGGCCGGAAAAACTCTACGAACGGTTGAACCTGCTTTTGGCCTTTGAGCATGCCCTGTATATCAAAATGGTTCCCCTGGCCATTAAGGTTCCGGCCTTAAAAACCGCGGCCCGGACCGCAGACAGGGGAAACAGCGCTTCCTTTTCCAATATGGGAAAAATTTCCATGCCCCCCGCCATGGTTCCCCACATACGCCTTTTCGGGGTGTTCTACGGCGCCAAGGGTCCCCATGTCTGCCTCTGTTCCTTTGAGGATAATTTGGCCATCAGTTTTCTGTCCCCCTTTGTATCAAGGGATATTCAAAGGGCCTTCTTCCGTTCCCTCAGCGCCCTGGGACTGGATATTGAAATTGTTTCCAACCTGGGAGAAGGCTGATGCGCCGCTGCCCCGCGTGCAACGTAAGGGTTTCCGGCCGCGGCCCGCGCTGTCCCCTCTGCGGGGGAATGTTAAGCGAAACCGCCGATCCGTCGGTTGGACCGTCGGTTGGACCGTCGGGTGAACCGCTGGCGGATGTGTTCCCCGTAATCCCGCCCCTGTCGGCGCCCTTCAAACGGCTGGTGAACGGTATTGCCCTGGGAACCGCAGCCGTGGCCGCGGTATCCGTGGCCATCGACATTACCCTGCCCACAGGCGGGGTCTGGTGGTCCCTCTTTGTCATCGCGGGGCTGGGAAGCCTCTGGCTTTCTTTCCTGGTGATCAACAACCGCTGGTGGGACATACCGAAAAATATTTTTTTGCAGCTTTTTGTTATTTCAATTTTGGTTCTGCTATGGGATTTTTTTACCGGCTTTTACCTCTGGTCCCTCAATTTTGTCATTCCCATACTCTTTAGCTGTTCCATGGTAGCCCTGGCGGTATTCGCCAAGGTACGGAAACTAAAGGTGGAAGATTATATCATATTTCTGGGTAGTATCAGTGTGATCAGCATTTTTTCCCTGCTGCTCATCATCTTTCAGGTGGTAACGATCGTGTATCCGGCCCTTATCTGTTTCGCCCTTTCAATCATCTCGCTGGCCTTTCTCATCCTCTTCGAGGGAAAATCCCTGTGGAAGGAACTGCAGCAGCGCATGCATCTCTAGCAATGGGCATGCTTTCGGAGTTTGTAAGGTATAAATATTCACGATAGTGAATATTTATACCATTTTAAGCGCGAAGCGCAACAAACTCCTAGCGTTATTGTCCGCTGTCAAAGACCACCTTGCCGAGGTCGAAATCCGCCGAGTTCACCGCGGCCCGGCTTGATGCCAGGACCTTCTTCTCCCGTTCCAGTTCCGTAAAGTTGTAGAAAATCTTTCCGCTTTCATCGGCCTCCACCTCGGGCTGGGAGTAGGCGCCCATCTCGGCGATGATCTTTTCCTGTTCCGCGGCCAGGGGCTCGGGCCGGCACTCCGGCGCGGGATTATCGATGTCCGCGGCGCTGACGCCCCGCAGTTTTTCCCAGATTTTCCTAAAGCCGATCTTGCGGAGGTTCCGCCTTTTTATCCCCTGGTTTTGACGGCCCAGCCGGATATAACGCAGGGCCGGTATCACCCAGAAAAAAAACGAGAAGACCAGGGGGACAAGCCCCAGGCCGATGAGCAGGACCGGCTGGGGATTGTCGGTTAGGGCGGTGGCCAGGGCATAGGTGATGCCGTAGATCCGGGGGCTGGCCTGCAGGTGTTCGGTGCTCCTGATCACCCCCGTAGTAAGGGCCTGGTAGAAAAAGTAGCCCCCGAAGAGGAGGTTCACCGAATTGATGATCCCGAACCAGGCGTTCATCGTTTTACTGTTGGCGGAGAAGGAGCGCAGCCGCGTTAGAGGAGCGGAAAGCCCTTCTCCGGCAAAACTGCGGTCCCCCTTGTCAGCCCGCCGCATGATGTCCTGGAAGCGGTACACGATGGTCCCCTCCTCCGTGGCCTCCGGGTAACCCCCCGCATCCGCGCAGAGGCCCAGTATCCTTTCCTCCGCTTCCAGGGGTCCCGCGCCGGTAAGGGCCATGTACTCCGGCAGGGAGATGATTCCCCGGTTGGCACAGAGGTAGGCGATAAGGGCCCGCCTCTCCGCGGCCTCCGCATCAACGGCATCCTTTTCACCGAACACAAAGGAAAAGACCGCCCGATGCAGGGGCTGCGACCGTCTCTGGTTCCGGACCGGCCGGCCCCGGTAGGACCCTTCCAGGGACTTGGTAAGCTCCGAATAAAACCAGAGCCGAATGATAAGGTCAAAAACGTGGGAGGCGAGGATAAAGCCGCCCCCCGAATGGCTGCGGGAACGGCTATTGGAGTTGGAGGAATTTCCGGCCACCGAAAGGAAAAGGGCCGCCAGGGCAATGAGCATGAAAAGGGCAAAGTAGCCCAGGAGCATGACCAGGATCCACGCCTTAAAGAGCCAGGAGAGGAAGGCGGCGCCCACCCTGACAAACTTGTCCATAAAGCGGCCCAGCCGGGCCCCCAGGCTTGTGTAGCGGCTGGTAAAGCCCTGGGGGAACTCGTAGAGAATCTCGGAGGATTCGGTTACCTTGAGTCTGCCGCGAAACTCGTCGGCCGCCCGGCTCAGTTGTTCCCGGGCCGCAGCCAGGGGCAGGGCGGTAGCCGCGGCCAAATCCGCCGCGGTAAGCCCCTTGCGGCGCCGTTTAAGGGTTTCCACTACCTTGCGGTAGGCAGTACGATCCGTTACCGCGGTCATTGGCTCGCCGCTCCTGCTTTAAGAATTGAAGAGAGGGTAAGGCCGGCCAGGTAGTCGTTCATGATCCGGTTCAGATCCACCCAAACCTTGTGGCTGGGGCAGCAGACAACCCGGTCGCAGCTTTCCGCGTGCTTGTCGCAGGGCGCGTCCCCCAGGTTCTCCCCCGCGGCCAGGAGGATCTCCCGGGCGGTCAGGTCCTCCGGCGGCCGGGTAAAGAAGAAACCCCCGCCGGGCCCCCTGACGGCCCGCACTATTCCCGCCTTTCGCAGCCTAAAGAAGATCTGCTCCAGGAACACGGGGGAAATATCCTCGTATTCGGAAAGATCGCCGACGGAAACCGGAATGCCCCCCTTCCCAAGAATGGTAAGGGCCAGGGTTGCCCGGAGGGCGTAACGGCCCCGTGTGGTAATCCTCATAATACCATGATACTACTATTTTTGACTAAAAAAATGAACTACCCCGGCGCCCTTGTCATAAGGTCCCGCGGAAAATATACTTGCCCTGATGAACACGGTAGTCTTAAAGGCCGAGGACCTGGACGGGTACCTGACGGCGGAGGATAAGGATAGACTGGTCAGGATGGACCGGGTCTATCAGGAGGTCATGGGGCTTTTCGGGGAGCTGTCCCACGCCAACCAGGTGGAAACCCGGCGCCTGGCGGAGGAGGGCCTCATTTCCCGGTACAACGACATGGGCGGCCTGATGCAGGAGTTTTGCGGGGAAGAGACGGGCCTCCATGTCTACTCCTTCCAGACCCCCCACGAAAGCCACGCCGAGGCTTCCCGGCTTATCGCCAAGCTGAGGGACGTGCGGACCGAAAACCAGGAATTCGTCTACTACATACAGCGGGCCTACGAGATGCTCTTTAAGCTGGCCTACGGCGGCAGGGCGGGGAGCGGCAAGAACTACCTGATCGTAAAAACCCCGGTCACGGTGCCCGTGGATAACTATGCGGTCCACAAGATAACCAATATCGACGGCCTTATCGAAAATACGGTCATGTGCGTCATGCTCCGGGGAGCCCTTCTGCCCTCCATGATCATGAGCAAGGAGATTCAGGAGTATTCCTCCCACGGCTATGTGACCCCCTTTGCCCTGTTCCGCATCAAACGGGATGAACGGAAACAGGAAAACGATATGGAGTATATCCTGGATTTGGAAAAGTCCTTCTTCAACCTGGAGGACCTGGACGGGAAGGACCTGGTCTTCGCGGACCCCATGAACGCCACCGGGGGGAGCCTGGTGACCGTGGTCAAGTACCTCCTGGACCAGGGGGTTAAGCCCAGGTCCATCCGCTTCTTCAACGTGATCGCCGCGCTCAAGGGGGCCCTGCGGGTGGTCCGGGCCCTGGACAACTGCGAGGTCTATACCCTCTGGATGGACCCGGTACTCAACCGGGCCGCCTATATCATGCCCGGCCTGGGGGACGCGGGGGACCGGATCAACGGCCGGGACGGGGACAATCCCCGGAACATCATCCAGCTTATCGCCGACTACGGGGACAATATCGCCCGGCTTTACCGGGCCCAACTGCGGAAAATCGAAGATACCGTCCTTTCCCGCCGGATCCCGGTATGAAAAGGGTACTATTCCTCGGGGCGTTGCTGGCCGTCCTCTTTACCGCATGCCAGAGTTTCGGCGCCTCCGCGGAGGAATACTATTCCATCGGCATAGCTTACCTGGAAATGGGAAAATACGAGGAGGCGGAACGCTGGCTTTCCAGGGCCAGGGATGCGGACCGGACCAGAATCGCCAGCGAATACAATCTGGGGCGTATCGCCTTTGAGACCGGCCGCTACGAGGATGCGGCCCGGTATTTTGAGCAGGTCCTGGCCCGGGACCCGGATAATGTGATGGCCCTGCAGGCCCTGGCCTATACCCGGATCAAGACCGGGGAAATCGAAGCGGCCGAAGCCCTCTACGCGCGAATCCTGGTCCTGGTCCCCGAGAGCCTGGACGACGGCTACAACCACGCGCTGGTGCTTTTCGCCATGGAAAAATACGAAGAGGCGGAAAAACTGCTCCTGTCCAGGGATTTCGTCCTGGCGGAAAACATGGACCTGCTCCTCCTCCTGGCCCGGACCCAAAGGGTGCTGGGAAAAGTGGAGGCTGCGGATACCTATGCCCGCTGGCTCAGAGAAAACGACGACAACCGGGTCCGCTTTGAATACGCCCAAACCCTGGAAGCGGGGGAACTCTACGCCATGGCCCTGGAGGAATACCAGGCCGCCCTTGCGGGCCTTTCCGCGGACAGCAAGGACCCCTCCCAGGCGGATGTCCGCTTCAACCTGGCCCGGGTTTTTCTCATCGCGGACAAGGAGAATCCCCAGGGGATGACCGAACTGCGGGCGGCCCTGGACCAGGGCTTTGCGGACCGGGAAGCCCTGGAAGCCCTGGAAGCGGACGACCGGATTCCCGAGGCCAGCCGCACGGAAATAGGGGAACTCCTTAGAAACTTACCTTGAGGCCTGTGCCCAGGGAAAAGAACAGGGACAGGGCCCGGGTTTCCCCGTCCCAGGCCGTGCCCAGCTCCCCGAAGACCGACAAATCCAACCTGCCGGTAATGACAATATGGGATTCGCGGCCGATGGTTACCGAAAATTTGAGGTAATCCCCGTTGCGGTCCAGGATCAGGGCCAGCCGTTCCCTGATTTGGCTTTCGTAGGGGGATTCGGGAATCCCCGCCAACACCAGCCAGGAAGAACGGCGGCCCAGGGCGGCCATGCCGTAATCCCACAGGGCCTTGAGCAGCCCCCTCTTCGAGGGCCTGGTCCACTGCAGTTCCAGGCTTTCAACCCAGTTAAAGGCATTCCCCTCGCTCCGGTTCCGCCGCCCCATGGTAAGGCTGTTGGCAAGGTTCAAATCCCCGCCGGAAAAGCCGTAGAATCCCAGGCGGGCCGTTGAGCCCAGGCGCCAGGAAAACGCATCGTCCCGGGGAAAGGCCAGGGCCGCGGCCAGGATATGATCGAATTCATCGCCCGCGTAGAAGGGAAAGACGGGCTTAAGGCCCCACGCGCCCAGGAGGTTGGCGCCGGAAAAAACCAGACTGCCGTTAAGGTCCAACAGGTCCGCCGGAGTGTCCATTTTCCGTTCCGCGGTCCTGCCCAGGGTCAGGGAACTCTCCCTGGGGACCCAGAGGGATGCCAGGGAGGACCGGGGCGGCAGGCCGAGGGAGAGGGTAAAGCTGTCCCTGAACCGGGAGTATTCGTGGAGGCCCCCCGCCTTTTTCGCGCTTTCAGCCATCTTCGCCGGAAGGCTCCTATCCCCCAGCACGTAAAAGGGGACGCTGAACCAGAGGGGTCCGGCATCCCGCAGGGCCTCGCCGAAGCGCTTCGCGTCGCCGCCGCTGTTGTTCCCCGCGGTACGGATCCCCCGGAGGAACTCCCGCTGGCCCCTAAAGCCCAGCCTGCGGGTGCCCAGCTTCAGGGGAATATCCAGGCGGACCCGGCTTTCCGACCGGGTAAGGTCCTGGGGCACGGACACGGCGGAATCCCCTTCCAGGAGGAGGATGAACCCCAGAACCGCCAGTTCTTTGGAAACCCTCAGGCTGCCCCTGGTATTCCGGGCCTGCTCCCCCTCCCCGGAGTCCGGCGCCAGGAGGGCCCAACTGCGGGCCCAGCCTTCCCCGTAGTTGTCCATGGCCCAGCTTTCCCGGCCCGTCCACGCGGTCCCGGTCTCCAGCTCAAAGCGGGGCAGCCAGGGGAGCTCCTCCAGGGCCAGGGAAAAGGCCCAGCGGCGGAAACGGCTTTCATCCAGGTAGCTCAGTTCCCCGCCCGAACTGAGGCTTAGGGGGGCAAGTTCGGAAAGCTCCACGGAAAAACGGTGATCCAGGCTGCCTCCCGCGGGGTTGAAGGAAAAGCTTTCCCCCAGCGTGAGGGGGCCGAAGGAGCGGGAGATTCCGTGGCCCGCGTCCCAGTCCCCGGCCGCAGCTCCCCCGCCGGAAGTTCCCGAAAATCCCAGGTTTACCGAGACCCTGGTCCCCAGGATGGTGGACTCCCCGGATGAACGGCTCTGGATGGAGGCGGCGCCGGGCAATTCCCCCTGGGCCGGGAACCGGACCCCTGTTTCCATGGCGGTGGACAGGGAAAGGTCCTCTATTGCGGGGACGCCCCGGAGGGAAACCAGGGTCCCCTTCCGCTCCCACCTGACCGCGGCCCCTCCGGCGGCCCGGTAATAGGAGACCGGATCCTCCAGGATAATCTCGTCAATGGCCATATTGCCGCCGGGGACCCGGCCGCCGGGGGTATCCAGGAGGAAGAGGAGGTAGCCCGAGGGAAGGGCCTCCTCCCCGGCGGCCCCGGAAAGGTCCCGGTCGGGGCGGTAGCGGAGCCGGCCCGCGGCCCTCCCGTTTACCCGCAGGGATTCCCCGCCGCCGTAGCGGAGTTCTACCTTGGACCAGGAGGAGGGGGGCAGGGCGGAAAGGGGCAGTTCGGCCTCCAGGATACTTTCCTCCCCCCGCAGCGCGTCCTCCCAGGGCCCGCCGGACCGGGACTCGGGCCCCCCGGCAAGGAAGAAGCGGAGCACCGTCCCTGCGGGCGGCGAAAACGCGGGGGCCCGGACAAAGAAGCTGAGAGTCCGGTACGCGGAGAGGGGGAGGGCCGGGACCCGGCCGTCCGCGCCCACCGCCATGTCCGTGTCCAGGTTGTCCCAGTAAAGTTCCAGGATCCGCTGCCCCCCGCCGGGGTGGAGCCGGCGGATCAGATCGCCGTATGCGGCCTCCAGGGTATTGGCGCCGGTCTCCATCCGTTCCACCGCGGCCGCCGCGGGACCCGCCGCGGAGGAGGCCGGATCCGCGGCCGCGCTAATCTTTCCCCCGCTCAGGGTAACGGCCCGGAAGGCCGCGCCGTGGACGATAGGGGGGCCCACCATCACCCGGCCGGCCGGGGAGCGGCTGAGGCCCGGCCTTTTCAGCACCGCCACCCGCATGGAATTGGCCCCCCGCAGTTTCCTCCGGTCCTCCTCGTTGAACTGGACCAGGGCGATCCGGCCCCCCTCGCCGTAGGCGCCGGGGTTGTTGGGATTCACGGCCCCCGGCTGGGGATAGATCTGCTTTTCCACCAGGACCGTGGGGTATTCGGTAAAACCCTGGTCCCTGCCCTGCAGCGCGCCGAACTGGACGATCACCGTAAAATCCCCGCCGTGGCCGGTTCCCGGCGCCGGGGGCGGGACCGGGGAAAAACTGGAGGCCGTAGGGCCGTCGAAGCCGTCCAATCTAAAGGGTACCTCCACCAGCTTGGCCCCCTCCAGATTCGTTCCCTCCAGGGGGACCTGGAATCCGGTCCATTCCGTGGAACCGTCAAAACTGAACTCCGCGGCCAGGGTTTGGGCGGAAAGGCGGCTGTCCCGCACCGGGTAGGGGCCGGATTTCCCCTCCACCACCGGGGCCCCGGCCCAGTCCGAAGACCTGAGCACCGGGCCCCCAAGCTGGTTCTCCCGGTAGTTCCGGTACACCAGGGCCGCCCGGTTGGCCAGGCTCAGGGTGACGGGGAAGGCCGGGGCCTCAAGGCCGCCGGGGACCGGGGAGAGGTAGGAATCCTCCGGCCTCAGGTCAAGGGTGTGCTCCCCGCCCTCCATCCCCGCAGCCCGGTAAAGGCCGGTGGTGTCGGCCATATCAAAACCGAAGCCCCCCCTAAGCCGGGCCGAAAGGTCCCCCTGATCCCAGGATACCTGGGCCCCCAGGCCCACGGTCCCCGGGCTGCCGCTGCCGGTTTCCGAATAGGAGACGGATCCCAGGTTCCACCGCAATCCCAGGGCCGCCTGCGCGCCCACGCGTTCCCCCTGGTAGCTGGTCCCCAGCCCCGCGGCGATACTGCCCAGCCGGCCGTCCTGGCTGCGCTTCAGATAGGTGATCCGGATCACCTCGCCGGCCAGGGGCGGGTTTTCCAGCACCACCCGGCCCGCGGCCTCGTCGTAGTGGAAGCGGCCGTCTTCCAGGCCCCCCCGGTAGACCTTGATCGAACCGGGAATCACGTCCTCCCCCAGGGTCAGGTCCCCGGCGCCGCCGTAGCCGGTAAAGCGCAGCCCCATGTCGGCATTGAACGGGCCCCGGCCCGGAAGGTAAAGCTCCGAAAAACCGGCGGCCAGGAGGGGCCAGCGGGACCGGGGGCCCCGGCGGTTCGATCCCAGGTCCTCGGGCCGCAGTTCCCAGGTATTCCGGGCCAGTGCGGCCTCCTCCCCCGGAAGGGGCAGTTCCATGGAGAGGGCGTTTTCCTCCAGGGGGAGAATCTCGTAGCCGGGAATCCGCTCCCCGTCGGAAGAGAGGCGCAGCAGGGCCGCTGAACCCAGGGCGCTGGAGGGGGAACGGTAGCGGTTCATCCGCTCGAAGGGGGAGAAGACCCCCGCTTCCCAGATGATGAGGATATCCGCGCCGTTGCTCAGCCGTTCCCCGCCGGGCTGCCGGGGCGCGGCGGGATTCTCCCCCGGCTGGGGCCAGAGTCCAAGGTCCACGGCCGCTCCGAAGGCCCCGCTGACCTCCCCCAGGAAGAGCGACCCCGTGAAGGGCCTGGAGCCCCCGGTAAGGGGATCGGGATCGTCGTAGCGGCCCAGGCTCGTTTCCCAGGGCCGGGGATAGCCTTTTTTCGAGTAGGAAACCGCAACCATGGTTTTGGGCGCGGCCCCCAGTTCCACCAGCCCCTGGAAAGCGCCGGCGCCGTATTCGCCTGACCCCAGCTTGCGCCACCGTTTCCCCCGGCTGTCCCGCAGGTCCCCCAGGGGGTCCTCGACGTAGAGTTCAGGCGGCCCGTCCAGGGCCTCGTCGGGAAGGACGAAGGACCGGCCCCGCTCCATGGAGTCCAGGCCCAACCAGATGTAGCGGCGTTCCCGGTTTCCCACGAAGACCAACTCCTCCCGGCTCGACAGGTCGTAGCGGAAGAGGCCGTGGAACTGCAGGTTTCCCCCGCCGAACCTGCCGTACACGCCGATGGAGGAGGGGGAGTCGCCCCCCAGATCCAGGTAGGGGAAGGAGGGGAAGTCCAGGCCCGTGTTCCCCAGCCCCAGGTACTGGACCGCCTCCCCCGGTTTTCCCCGGTATCCGGCCTGGTAGGTGTTCATATCGTAGCCGTCCAGAAAATTGGCCCGGAGAAACCAGCGGTCCGCCATGGTCATTTCCAGGGAGAGGTCCGCCTCCTGGGTAAAAAGCACGGGGGCCCCGGTGGAAAGGGCTTCAAAGCCCAGGCTGCTCCTGGTGAAGCCCAGAATCCCCAAGACCTTTCCCTCCCAGGTCCCCGACATGTTGAACAGCACATCCTGATCCCAAAGATCAAAGGAGAGGAGGGATAGGTCAGAGGGCAGGGCGGGGACCGGCTCCTCAACCGGGGCTGAGATTGAGCCCTCGGCGGAGGCCGGGCCTTCGACAGGGACGGAGTCGGAGGGCGAATCCTCGGCCTCCTGTGAAAATGCAAAAAAAGATACAGGGAGAAGTAGAATCGCAATACCCCGGCGGAGACTGTCCATGCCCACCTATATGGTGTACAGTATTGGAAATGATTGTGTCCATGATTCAGGTGATCTTTGAAATTCCCGATGTAGATACTATCAAGGAAAAACGGCGGATCCTCCGCTCCCTCAAGGATAAGCTCCAGCGCCGCTTCAACATGAGCGTGGCGGAGGTGGACCTGCAGGATTCCCTTTCCTTTGCCCAGATCGGCGGGGCCCTGGTCTCTAATTCCCGGAGCTTCGGCGAATCCGTGCTCCACAAGGCCTTTGAGATGATCGAGCGGGATGTGCCGGTCCGAATCCAGGATGTGAGCATCCATTCCGAAGATTTTTAGGAATTTGCCGCGCCTTGCCCATAATTAGCCCGGCGCGGCGCATAAAGGAACCATGAAATGAGATATACCTGGTGTGTCTTTGCCCTTTTCGTTATGACGGCCCTCGGCTCCTGCCTGGGTTCCAGCGCGGAGATTACCCTTAACGCCGACGGCACGGGAACCGTGGCCCTGGAATACCGGGTCTCCCGAAGTTTCCAGGATATCGGGGCCCAGGATGGCAACGCCCGCTGGCCCACGGTCCCGGTGGACCGCGCCGACATGGAGCGCAGCATCGAGCGGCTGGAGGGCCTCAGGCTCCGTTCCTTTTCCACCGGGGAGGAGGGGCCGGACCTGATCTACCGGGCCTCCGTGGGCTTTTCCCGGCTGGAAGATGTGCTCCCCCTGCTGGACTACGGCGGGGATGGGGCCGCCCTCGTCCGGGGGGAAAAACAATCCCTGGTGCTGCGGTTGAACCGGGAACCGGGGGAATCCCTGGATCCCGAACTCCTGGCCCTGGCCGAGGAGGCGTTCCGGGGCTACCGTATCGCCGTAAGCCTGAACGCCCCTTCCCCGGTGGAACTGCGGGTCTCAGGCGGCGGGGAGGGGCTGGACATCGACCAGGGCGGCAAAAAGGCCGGGTTTTCCATCCCCCTCTACGGGCTCATAAGCCTCCCCGGTCCCCTGACCGTGGAATTTGTATTTTAGCCGGGAGTCCATAATGCAGGCGCTGATACTGGCGGCGGGTATGGGAAGCCGCCTGGGAAAGTACACCCAGGACAACACCAAGTGTATGCTGCGGATAAACGGCCGCACCCTTATCGAGCGGGCCCTGGACGCCCTGGACGGGGAGGGCATACGGAAATGCGTCATCGTGGCGGGTTATAAAAAAGAGAACCTCATGGCCTTTCTGGGGACCAGCTACCGGAACATCAGCATAGAGTACGTGATAAACGACGTGTACCACAAAACGAATAATATCTATTCCCTGTACCTGGCCAGGGAACAGCTCATGGCCGACGACACGCTGCTGCTGGAAAGCGATTTGATATTCGAGGAACGGGTCATCCGGGACCTGCTCCGTAATGCCGAACCCACCCTGGCGGCGGTGGCGCCCTACGAATCCTGGATGGACGGCACGGTGGTTCAAATTTCCAAAAACAACGTGATCAGCAGCGTTATTCCCCGTAAATTTTTTAATTACGACGAACGGAAATCCTACTACAAAACCGTTAATATCTACAAATTTTCAAAGGAATTTTCCCGCAACTGTTACGTGCCCTTTTTGGACGCCTATTCCAAGGCCATGGGCAGCAACGAGTATTACGAACAGGTGCTGCGGGTCATCGCCACCCTGGACAAAAACGAATTAAAAGCCCTGATCCTAAGCAATCACAGGTGGTACGAGATTGACGATGTGCAGGACAAGGACATAGCCGAAACTATTTTTTGCCCCACCGCGGCGGAGCAATTCTCCCTTATCGGCAGACGCTACGGCGGATACTGGCGTTTCCCCCAAATGCTGGATTTTTGCTATCTGGTTAACCCCTATTTTCCGGCGGAACAGATGCAGCATGAAATGAAGGCCTATTTTACGGAACTGCTGACCAGTTACCCCTCGGGGCTAAACGTGCAGAATCTGCTGGCGGGAAAACTGTTCGGCATTGAGGAGGCGAATATCCTCACCGGTAACGGCGCCGCCGAACTGATCCGCGGCCTGGCCCGCCTGCAGCGGGGCAAGACCGGGATTATCTATCCCACCTTTAACGAGTATCCCGAATGTCTTGGCGAAGAAACCGTCGTTCCCTTTATCCCCGCGGATTTTTCTTATACCCTCGCTGACCTTATCCTGATGGCGGACCGCTGCGACTCCCTTGTTTTGATAAATCCCGATAACCCTTCGGGAAACTACATTCCCCCCGGAGACCTGCTAAGCCTGCTTGAAAACCTCAAGAGCCGGAACAAAAGGCTTATCCTTGACGAATCCTTTGCCGATTTCTGCGATCCGGACGCCGGTTCTTCGGTTTTAAGCCAGGACCTGCTGGACCGGTTCCCCAATCTGACGGTCGTCAAAAGCCTGAGCAAGAGTTACGGTATTCCCGGCATCAGGCTCGGGGTCCTGGCGTCGGGAGATCGGGATTTAATTGCGGCCCTGAGAAAAGAGATTCCCATTTGGAACATCAATGCCTTTGGGGAGTATTTCCTGCAGATCATCGGAAAGTATCAAAAGGACTATGCCGCATCCTGCCGGGAGATCGCCGGGGAACGGAAGCGCTTTAAGGCCCTGCTTACGGGATGCGCCCTTATTGAACGGGTCTACCCGTCGCAGGCAAATTACCTGCTCTGCGGCCTGGCCCGCGGCCTAAGCGCCCGGTCCCTGGGCGAATTCCTGCTTGACCGTTACCGCATTTTTATCAAGGATCTTACCGGCAAGAAAGGCATTCCCGGCCGAGGATGGCTCCGTGTTGCCGTGCGGAACAGGGCCGATAATGATACGTTTATCGAAAAACTTCAGGCCGCGGAAACTGAATTCCGCCCCGGCCCTTAGGAAAAACCATGTACCCCCTCTATATTGATCCGGGCACCGGGAGCATGCTCTTTTCAATCCTCATCGGAGCGGCGGCAACCCTATATTTTCTCGCCAGGGCCCTGTTCATCAAGGTTAAGCTCCGGCTTTCGGGGGGAAAATCCTCCCCCTTCACCGCCGGTCCCTACATCATCTATTCCGAGGGGGAACAGTACTGGAACGTGTTTAAGGGCGTGCTCGACGCCTTTGAAAAACGGGAAACCGCGGTCCTCTACCTTACCTCGTCCAGGGACGATCCTTTTTTTGCCCAGTCGTACCGCTATATCCGGGGGGAATTTATAGGGGAGGGGAACCGGGCCTTCGCCAGGCTTAACCTGGTATCCGCCGGCGTCGTGCTTATGACCACGCCGGGCCTTGACGTGTACCAGCTCAAGCGTTCCAAGCAGGTTAAGCATTACGCCCATATACTCCACGCGCCCAGCGACGCGGTCATGTACCGCATGTTCGGAATAGACTACTTCGATTCGATCCTGCTGACCGGGGACTACCAGGCAAAAGATATCAGGGCCCTGGAAAAACTGAGGGGCCTGCCGGAAAAGCGCCTGGTCACGGTGGGCTGCACCTACCTCGACGAATACGCGGAACGGATAAAGAACCCTGGCGAAGCCCTGCCAGGGGACACACCGGGGGACCCCGGCGAAGCGCCGCACCGTTTTACCGTACTGGTTTCCCCGTCCTGGGGAAAATCGGCCCTGCTGAGTAAGTACGGCGCAAGATTGCTCGACCCCCTGGTTAAGACCGGCTGGCGGATCGTCGTAAGGCCCCATCCCCAGTCCAAAAAATCCGAGGCCGCCATGCTGGCCGCCCTGGAGGCCCGTTACGGAGCGGACCTGGAATGGGACCGGAACCGTGAAAACATCCAGGCCCTGGCCGGGGCCGATGTTATGATCTCCGATTTTTCCGGCATTATTTTTGATTTTGCCTTTCTTTTTGACAAGCCTATAATCTACGTGGGCGGACCGCAGGGGGTCCGTATGGGGGTCCGTATGGACCTGAGGCCCTACGACGCCGATGATCTGGCGGATGAACCGTGGCAGTTCAGAACCCTGCGGGAAATAGGAATCGAACTGGAGGAGGACTCCCTGGATTCCATCGGGGAATTGATTGAAAAGGCCCGTGACAGCGAAGAACTCAGAGCCGCGCGGCGGGCGGCCAGGGAGACGGCCTGGCAGTTTCCCGGCGAGGCGGGGGAACGGACCGCCGCCTTTTTAATCGCGGTAAACGAAGGGGAAGGCCATGCTTGATATGCTGTATACCCTCATTATTTTTCCCCTAACCGAACTTATCGAACTGTGCTACTTCTTCGTGTACCGGGTGGGGGGACGGAATCCCGGCATTGCCCTCTTCGGGGTGAGCCTGGCGGTTAGCGTTCTGACTCTGCCCCTCTATTTCCGGGCGGAAAAATGGCAGGACCTGGAGCGGGAACTGCAGAAGCGCATGGCCCCTAAAATTAAGAAGATCAAGGCGGTGTTTTCAGGTGACGAACAGTACCTGATCCTTTCAACCTACTACCGGCAGAATCACTACCACCCCGTCTACGCCCTGCGCAGTTCCTTCGGCCTCTTAATTCAAATTCCCTTTTTTATTGCGGCCTACGCCTACCTTTCGCACCTGGAAGTGCTGCGGGGCTCCCCGTTTCTCTTTATCAGGGATCTGGGCGCCCCCGATGCCCTGATCACCCTGCCGGGGGCTCATACCCTCAACCTCCTTCCCCTGGTCATGACCGCGGTGAACTGCGCTTCAGGCGCGGTTTACGCCAGGGGATTGGCCCTCAAAGAAAAGCTGCGGCTTTACGGCACGGCCGCGGTTTTTTTGGTCCTGCTCTATAATTCCCCCGCGGCCCTGGTCGTATACTGGACCCTGAACAACCTCTTTTCCCTGGCAAAAAACCTGGTCATAAAGACGGCGCAGGGGGGGAAACTGGTGTACGCCGCACTCTTTGCCGCGGCCGCCTGCCTTGACGGCTACCTCATCTTCTTTCACCGGGGCGATCTGCCCAACCGGCTCCTGGCCTGCGCCGTTTTTTCCACCGTGTTTTTTAGCCCCTGGATCGTAGGGCTGCTGAAACGCGCGGCCCGGGCCCTCGACCGGGACTGCCTTGCCGGACTCTCCTGCTTCATGCTCTCGTCCCTTACCCTCTTTACGCTTACGGGCCTGGTGATTCCCGGTTCCCTGGCCGCCTCGTCGGTGGAGGAATTTTCGTTTATCGGATCGTACCGCTCGCCGTTCCCCTTTTTGCTGCATACCATGACCGAGGCCCTGGGGATCTGGGTCCTCTGGGCGGCAGGCGTTTATTTTCTTTTTTCCCGGAAGGTCAGGCGCCTTTTGACCCTGGCCCTGACCCTGCTGTCCTTCTGGGCCTGCGTTAACGCGTTCCTCGTTTCTGAAAATTTCGGTTTCCTTACCAATACCCTTATTTTCTCCGAACCGAAATCCCTTTCCGCGGGTAGTATGGCCGGTTATCTGGTCAATCTGGGGGCCCTGGCCGCGGCAGGCGCGCTTATCCTGTACCTCTTTTTTTCCCGCAGGAAACGGCTGCTTTTTTCCCTCCAGTCCATCGTGCTTGTTTCGGTACTGGGCTTCGCGGTTATCAACCTGGCCAGGATTCAAAGTTCCTACACGGTCCTTGAGGGGCGGCGGGAAAGCGCGGGGGCGGAAACGGAGGGCGCCTTTTTTACGCTGTCAAAGACGGGAAAGAACGTCATGCTTTTCATGCTGGACGCGGCGGTATCGGGTTACGTGCCCTACATTTTTGAGGAGAAGCCCTCCCTCAATTCAAGCTTTAAGGATTTTACCTGGTATCCGAACTGCGTCTCCTTCGCCAACCACACCATGGCCGGCGCGCCGCCGATTTACGGCGGCTATGAATATACCCCCGAAGCGATCAACAAGCGGGACACGGTCCCCCTGGCGGATAAGCACCGGGAGGCCTACCTGCTGCTGCCCCTTTTGTTTTCCGATGCGGGCTATTCGGTTACCGTCACCGATCCGCCCTTTGATAATTACACCATGTCAAATTTGAGCATCTTTGCCGAGTATCCCCAAATCCGGGCAGAGAATATCGGCGGAAAATACACCTCCCTTTGGCTCGACGATCATCCCGCTATACGGGGCATGAATATTGCCGCCCTGCTTAGGGAAAATTTGATTCGCTTCTCCTTTTTTAAGATTTCCCCCCTGTTTCTCCGTTATTTTTTATACAACGACGGAAACTGGCTGTCCACGGAAAATTTGCGGGGCGGGGATCGGAAAAACGCCCTGACCGCTACCATCATCAACGATTACGCGCTCCTGGATCTGCTGCCCCGGCTTACGGAGGCGGTCTCGGGCGGCAGCACCTACACTGCGATTTACGCGCACCTCCCCCACGACGAGGCCCTGCTGCAACTGCCGGATTACCTTCCCTCCGATACGGTGGAAAACCCGGAGGCCGAACGGCGTTTAGCCGAACGGCAATTTGCCGAACGGCAACTTGCCGATGACAGCCGCTACCATATCAACATGGCCTCTTTTCTGCTCATGGAAAAATTTATCCGGTACCTGCAGGAGGAGGGCCTCTATGATAATACCCGGATCATACTGGTCGCCGATCACGGGCGGGGGGACAGCGATTACCCCAATAATATTCCCCTGCCCGACGGCTCTACCCTGCAGTCCTACAATCCCCTTTTGATGGTTAAGGATTTTACTCCGGCCCGCGGGGAGGCGGCATCAAGCGCCGCACCGGAGCGCGGACTGAAAATCGACGATTCATTTATGACCAATGCGGATACGGTATTCTTTGCCCTTGACGGCCTTATCGCCGATCCGGTGAATCCTTTTACCCGTGAAAAGCTGAAAAGCGATAAGGCCGAAGGGGCAAAGATCACCACCATCGGCGCCTTAAGCAGCTACCGGCATGGCAAGTACCGCTATACCATCCGCAGGGGCCAGTGGATGCGGGTCCGCGAAAACATCTTCGATCCCGCGAACTGGAGCCCGGCCGAAGACTAGCCGGTACTAGGGGCGGCGGGCGCGGATAAGCATGACATCCCCGAAGCCGAAGCGTTTTGCCGCCCGGTCCGCCAGGGCCTTGAGGGGCCGGGGGGCAAGCCCCGCGGCCAGGCCCCCCCAGGTGCGGACCCGCTGTACCTCGAAACCCCGATCCAAGAGCAGGCGGGACAGGGTCTTTACCGAAAAAAGGTAGAGGTGATCGAAGATCGCCGATCTCCAGCGGCCCTGCAAGAGCCGGGCCTGGAGGCCCGCGATATTGGGGGTGGTTACCAGAAAATAGCCTCCCGGAGCGAGAACCCGGTGAACCTCGGTGGCAAAACCCGCGGGATCGTTGAGATGCTCGATAAGGTGGGAGGCAAGGACCAGGTGGAAGGAAGCGGGGGGGAAGGCGCATTCCTCCAGGGGGAGGTCCAGCACCTCCAGGGATCGTTCCCGCCGGGCGTAGTCCGCGGCGGGGGAAATCTCCACCCCCGTAGCGTCCCAGCCCCGGCTCCGCAATTTTTCCAGCAGCGCGCCGGTGGCGCATCCTATGTCCAGCACCCTGGGCCGGCGGTTCCCTCCCCCCAGTTTCCCCTCTATTTCGTCAAATCCCGCATCTTTGAGCCCCAGCTCCTGGAGGCGCAGGAAGGGACCCTCGTTGGCAAGCTCGTAGGAAAGGTAATCTTCCCCGTACCCGGCCCGGTAGCGGTTTGCCACCGCCCGGGCTTCGCTCTGGGGATTCATCTGGACCAGGCCGCAGCGGACGCAGCGGACGTAGGAGAAACCTTCGCAGCTCAGCCGCCTCTTAAACACCGAAGCCCCGCAGAGGGCGCAGGGAATAGTGTTGCGGTTTTCTTCCCGCACGGGGGTGGACCAGGTTTTAACCGGCACTAATCCACCTCAAGACGCATGATGAAACTGGCCTCGTTTCCCGAGGCGTCCCTGGCAATCAGCTCCAGAGTAGTCTGCCCCCGGGTAAACCAGGCTTCCCCCACCTTGAAGGCGGGGTAGGGGGCATAGACCTCGGAAACCGGCGACAGCCCGTTCCGCCTGATCGAGAGGATCCCGTCCCTGGCGGAGAAGGTTTCAAAATTGAGGGACCCCGCCTCCGCGCCGTTGAGGGATACCCCCAGCCGGTAGGGGGCAAGGCGGATGGCGGAGGCGCGGGAAAGGGCGTCCACCGCGTGCACGATGATCCCATAGCGGCCCTGGCTGATTCGCGTCTGGCCGGGGGGGATCAGGGTACCGTCGGAACTCTGCAGCCGGACGGAGAGGATCTCCGGGGCCCGGTCGTCGGGAAAGGGGGCAATGATAAGGGAGGGGTTCACCCAGCGCCGTTCCCGGCGGTCATAGAGGGCAAAGGAGAAGCCGGTCTGCTCCGACCAGCCCGAAACGCCGCTGGCGGCAAGGGTTTCCCCCCGCTCGGGCCGCGGATTCCGGGGCGCCGGGGCGGGGGAAAACGCCGGGGCGTCCTCAAAACGGCTGTAGATTCCCAGAATACCGTCCCCGTGATCGTAGGCGGCCCACGCGCCCAGGGGGGAGGGGAGCCGGGAAGAGCGGTCTTCCTGGCCCCGGTGAAAGACCAGTTCCCCCCGGTCCGCCGCGTGCACGGGGCCTTCCGCCCGGAACACGACGCCCAGGGAGGGCCGGCCCTGCTCGTTAAGGCCGAAATTGGCCGTCACCACCCCGTCCGGCGCCGGAGAGTCCATGGCCCCGGAAAAGGGCGGCCCGGCGAGGAACCAGAGCAGGATTCCGGCGGCCAGGTATGTCCCGACCGCCGCAAGCGGCCGGGGTATGTACCCTTCGCAAACAATCAATTGATTCTTCATAGTCTAACGTTTCCCCAATTCAAAGGCCGCCAGCACGGTCCCGCCGCCCAGGTAGACCCGGGAACCGGCGCGGTGTAAAAAAACATCATCGCTGCGGAAGGGGGCCTTGAGGACCACGGTTCCGGGCAGATCGATCCCCACCAGTTCCTTCTGCGTCCCGTCACGGGAAAGGACGACAAAAAAGATCCCCCCCGATCCTTCGCCGTCCATGGCGGAGATCGAACCGTCCAGGGGAATGGTCCGGCTCGTCCTGCTTTGCAGGTCGTAGAGGCCGAGCCCCCCCTGCCGCTCGAAGGCCACCCGGCTGTCCCCGTCGATAAAGGAGATATGAACCGGACGCCTAAAGCCGTCGTCCAGGAATTCGTGGTAGATCACCCGGAACTCCCCGCGGACAGGGTCCCCGTAACGTTCCAGGAGCAGGAACCGCTGATCGTCGATGCCGCAGATAACGGCCAGCCGGTTTCCGTCCCGGGAAAGACTGCAGCCCAGGATCGCCGAAAGCCGGGACCCGCCGGGCTCAAAAAAGAAAAACCGCTTTCCCTCCTGATCCAGAATCTCCACCACCCCGTCCAGGGACCCGGTCAGGGTAAAACCCGCGGCCCCGTCGATACAGGTAAGGGGGGCGGCAAAGTCGTAGGACCAGCGGGGCGTTCCCTCCCCGTCCAGTGCGGTCAGGGTATCCATGTCCTTCCCGATAAGGTAGAGCCGGCCGTCCAGGAACAGGGGATAGGCCCGGCTTTTTTCGATGACAAAGGCCGTTTCCCCGGAATTTTTGAGGACTTCGATGTCCTCCGGGGTTCCCCCGTATTCGGCCCAGTAGGAGGGGGAGAGGAAGAGGTTCCGGGTCTTAATCCGGTTGACGGGGAGCAGGCCCTCGCGGTCCGCATAGCCGAAACGGTTCCCCAGGCGGAAGGGTATGAGCGAAGGGCCCGCGGAACCGGCAGACTCCCCCTCCCCGTTCAGGGAGACGGGATAGCCGGATTCCAGCGAACTGAGCCATTGGGGAACCATGATGGTTTCCTGGGGGACGGGCCGGGCGGCCGCAAAAATATACACCACGAACAGGGCGGTGCAGATCGAAATCCAGTATTTTTGCCCCTTCTTATCCAATAATCTTTCCTCCCGGCCTGTCAATTCGGATCAATTTTTATTAGTATAGGCGCTTATGAACCTAGATGACAAGCAAATGGACAAGCTCTTTGCCCTGGCCCTCAAGGCGGCGGAGGCCGCCTATGCCCCCTATTCCAAATTCCGGGTGGGCGCGGCGCTGCTGGGGGCGGACGGCCGCGTTTTTTCCGGCTGCAACGTGGAAAACCGTTCCTTCGGCCTCTCGATCTGCGCCGAGCGGAACGCGGTTTTTCAGGCCGTGGCCCAGGGCTGCCGGGACTTCCTGGCCCTGGCCGTCGCCACGCCGGACGCCAAGAGCCTGACGGGTCCCTGCGGCGCCTGCCGCCAGGTCTTGAGCGAGTTTATGGGCCCCCAGGCGCCGGTACGTTTCGGCATCGGCGGGGGAAGCGCCCCGGCAGACAGCACCCTGGGGGAACTTTTACCCTTTGATTCCCTCCACGATCTGATCCCGTATGATGGAAAATCGTAGCGCCTCTTGACATCTGTTCCCCTTTGATGCATGCTGGCGGCGATGCTAAGCAACGATATTCTAACGATAGATGAAGTTGCTAAATACCTGCGGGTTTCCGAGCGTACCGTCTACGAATGGGCCCAGAAGGGAGAAATTCCCGCGGGGAAAATCGGTACGGCCTGGCGTTTCAAGCGGATCGAGATCGAACGCTGGGTGAACGACCGGCTCACCGGGAACCTTGCCGCCTCCCCCGCGCCGACGGCCCGGATCATTTCGGCGGACCGAATCCTCTTTCTTAACCTGCGGACCAAGCGGGACGTGCTGGTCTCCCTGGCGGAAAACCTTGCCAAGTGTCCCCAGGTAAAGAACCGCCAGGAATTAACCACGGAAATTTTAAGACGGGACGAATTGATGAGCACCGCCATAGGCAGGGGCATAGCCATTCCCCATGTCAGGCTTTCCTCGGTTACCGATCTGGTGGTTTCGGTGGGGATCAACAAGACGGATATTAAGGACTTTCAAACCCTGGACGATGAGCCGGTCCGGCTGGTGATCATGATCGCCGCCGCCCATAACCAGCACGCGTACTACCTGCAAACCCTCTCTTTTTTTAGCTCCCGCCTCAAGGACCCCCAACTGCGGCGTTCCATCCTGGGCGCCCGCAAGGCCGAAGAGGTCTACCGCCTGCTGGATACGCATATCGTTTAACAAAACGGCAATACTTTTGCGCCTGTTCATTCAAAGATGACGCCTAACCATTTGGCGGTTTCGCTTACGCTTTGGCCGATAAGGCCCAGTTCTACCTGGGCGGTGGTCTCCGCCACCAGGTAGGTTTTGTCCCCCAGGGGGAAGCGGGCGCCCGGCCCGGGGAGTTCCGCCATGCCCATGGCGTGGCCGTAATCCCGTGAAACCATGATGCCCGCAGGTATGTTGGCCTGGGCGAGGAACAGGGCCCAGAGCAGGGCCCGGGAATCGCAGTCCCCCCGGCCTTCGGTAAGGGCGCTTACCAGGTTGACAAAATCGCTGCCCATAAGGTCCCGCTCGTAGCGGAAGCTCTGGACATGGGCCAGGGCCCTGGAGGCAAGTTCCCGGTCCGAAAGGCCCGCCGGGGCGCCCCGCTCTCCGTCCCGGTCCGGGTTCAGGAGGGCCTGGGTGTTCCAGAGCCGTTCCAGGCGGAACAGGGGGTCCCGCAGGCGCTCCCAGGAATCCCGGCGGATCATCCGGTAGAAGCGGCGCCAGGCTTCCTGCCACTGGGGGGTTCGTTCAAAGCGTTTAAGGACCAGGAACTCCCGGTCCACCAGGCCTTGGGCGGCTTCGGCGTCGCCCTGGGCTATGAGCGCGGTAAGGCCGCTGTTGTAGAGGCCGGTTTCCCGCAGTTCCCCCCGGGGCCAGGCATACTCGGTGACGGGGCCCCAGTAGTACTGTTCGGCCCTGGTGGGGGCGATGGAGTCCAGGCAGGACAGGTGCAGAATCTCCTGGTCCTCCGCGGCGCCGTAGGCCAGGGCCAGGAGCAGGTCTTCCCCCCGGTCCAGGCAGAGGGCCCAGCCCCGGCGGGCGTCCTGGGGAGCCGTCCGGAGGTTTCCGGTCCGAGGGTTTCCGGTCAGCGGCCTTCCCGAGCGGTCCAGGCTGAACTCCAGCCGGGCCAGCGCGGCCGGGCGGCCGTGGTACTCAAAGGCTTCGGCCGCATCTTCGGATTCAATCCCCAGCCGGGAGAGAACCTGCCGCAGATAGGCTTCCGGTTCTCCGGCCCTGATTGCCCAGCTTAACTCGAATACGGCGCCCTGGGGGTTTTGAAAGGAGCGGGAGGTCCCCCCTGCGCTCCGGCTGCGGTAACCGGGGGGAAGGTCCAAAAGAAAGCCTCCGGAGGGGTCGCCTTTGGGGTCGCCAAAGGGGTCGGGGTAAAGGCCGGAGGCGACCAGGGTCAGGATAAGGGCCAGGAACAGGGGCCTTACCCGCGGCTTCCGCCGGCACAGGGGCTTGGGGGGAAAACGTATCATAACCCTCTCAATATCGGTATAATGGTTCCCTGTCCATGAAAGGTATCGAGGTCCTGTTTGAAAATGAAAGCTGTCTGGTCCTCAACAAGCCCGCGGGGCTGGCGGTCCAGGGCGGGGAGGGGGTAGGGGTCTCGCTGGACCGGATTCTGGAGGCCGCATACCGGCCCCGGCCCCTGCTGGTTCACCGGCTGGACAAGGATACCTCCGGGGTGATTCTGGCGGCCAAGGGCCCCGCGGCCGCGGCCCGCTTTTCCGCGATCTTTGCCGGGAGGGAGGGGGTAGAAAAGCGCTACCTGGCGGTCTGTTCCGGTTCCCCCCGGCCCCCCAGGGGGACCATCCGCCTGAGCCTGGAAATCCGGGGCCGGGGCAGCAGGGAATCGGAGACGGGCTATTGCCTGTTGGGGGCCTGCGAAGCCCTACCGGGGGCAGACGCATTGCCCTGGGCAGGGGATTTTTCCCGGCTGGAACTGGAATTGGGAACGGGCCGGACCCACCAGATCCGCCGCCACCTGGCCCGCATCGGGCACCCGGTCCTGGGGGACGACAAGTACGGCGACTTTGCCCTGAACCGGGCCCTCCGCAAAAGAGTGGGCCTGCGGCGGCTCCTGCTCCACGCCTTCCGGCTTCGCATCACCGCGGCCCTGACGGGCTTTCCCGAAGGTATCGATGTCAAGGCCCCCCTGCCGGAACACTTTGAGCCCTTCGGCCCCTGGGGTGAAAAATGACGATACCCCGCCGCAGAGCAGCGGGGTATCGTCGGTCGAGAAGAAAAAAGTCCTTCGGACTTTTTTCGGTTTGTACGGGGGAGGTTTCTACCCCGCCAACTTGCCCGGAGGGATTCTGAACCGCCCCAAGGG
>JAISQJ010000027.1 GCA_031274285.1 Treponema sp.
GAAAAAAGTCCTTCGGACTTTTTTCGGTTTGTACGGGGGAGGTTTCTACCCCGCCAACTTGCCCGGAGGGATTCTGAACCGCCCCAAGGGGCGGGGTATTCAACCCCCCTTCGAATAAACCGGCGGGCTGCTTCAGGGCCGGTTCTGCGGCGTCAGCGTAATGGTTCCCTCGTTGAGCTTCCTGATCCCCGCGGCCCCTATGCGGGCACGGGAGAGGACCATGGTATCCCCCGAGCGTTCCACCTGGTAGGTCTCCCGGCCCCCTTCCCTATCGGGCCGCAATTCCAGGGCTTCCCGGTCCTCGATGCGGAAAAAGGCGTAGCGTCCCTGTTTTAAGTTATCGCCGGATCGAATTTCAAAACTGCCGTCCGGGGCGAAGCTTATCTTCCCCAGGGGACTGTCGTAGCGGGCCTCCAGGTAGGGAGACTGGGCCGCGGATTCCTGACCGCCCTTCTTCGCGGAACCGGCCCGGCGGTAGGAACCGTCCCAGGTATTATCCGCGGATATTTTAAGCCTCACGTCCTCGAACACCTTAACCCGGATGCTTTCCACGGACTCAAGTTCAATATCAATGGTTCTCCTAAGGGTAGTAACCGAAATGCTCTGGCTTGCCACATAGAGGCCGTAGCGGGTGGGGCTCGAATTCTGCCAGTTGAATATCTGCTGGGCCCCGTCGCCAAAAAAGGTGATCTCCCGGTTGGCGGGATCAAAATGGATATACCGCCGGCTGTCCAGGGTTCCCTCCGGGCTCACGGAGTACCAGAGATCGTGGATAAAGCCTTCGAAGACTCCGGGGTTCCCGCTGAGGAGTTCCTGCAGACGCCGCTGTTCAATCTGCGGCCCCGGAGCCCGGGTGATCCTGCTCTGCTCATACTGTTCCGTATCGTTGTTGAAGGTGTAGATGATCTCCACCTGATCCAGGATGTTTTCCGACGCCGGATCGTGGCCGTAAGCGGCGATGGGGAAACTGGCGCCCCGGGAAATTCCCCGCTGGTAGGATTGGGGCCGGTCGGATTCCCGGATTCTGATGGACCCGTCTATCCGCAGATCCGCTATTTTTTTGAAGGGCTCCTCCCCGGAGCTTTGGGCGCCGGGAGGACGCCGGAATACGGTAAGGGTATGAGCGCCCCGGCTGTCCATGCCGGTGACGACGATGCAGACACTCCGGTCTCCGATCAGGTCCCGGATACTCAGGGAAAAGGTGAGGGGCCTGGTGACGGCGGTGGAGGAATCCCAGACCCGCCGGTATAGGCGCTCTTCCCCGTCATAATCCACATAGGCGATGCGGACCGGGCCTTCCGCTTCGGGAAGCTGCCGGTAGGCGATGATCTGTTCCTCTATCGGATCGTCGTCCAGGTCCTGGGTAAGGACGGTGAGCATTACTTCGCCGTCACGGAGGGCGATTTTTGTATTGATGCTTTCTTCGTAGGCCATCCGTTCCGCGGGGGAATCAAATTCCAGTTCCCCCCGCTCCCGTTCCCTGGGAATGATGATCCGGGGCTGCCGGGCTTCCCCGCCTTTTCGGGGAACAAGACGATCCCAGGGATTGGTTATGATGAAGCCCAGGACCAGGGCCGCGGTGCCGGCCAGGATGACGCCCAGCAATACCAGGAACTTTCGTATCATAGGCCCGACAGGAACGATGCGGCGGCTTCCCGCACCTGCCCTCCTATGTCCGCCGCGATGACCAGGGCCCGCCAGCCGGGGAATTCCATTACCCGGGAGTAACGCAGATAGGGGGCGGCCCCGCTCAGATGGGCGGGAGAGAGGCCCTGGGGGGAACTGACCAGCAGGGTATAGGTCATGAGGGGGAGGCGGCCTTGTTGCGGCGGGGAGCTAAGGGATCCCCGGAGGGCGCCGGCAAAATCCGCCGCAGCCGATTCAAGGGGCAGATCGCGGACCAGGGCCTTGACGGCATCCTTGCGATCTCCGGTCAGGGTACCGTCGTAGAGGACGGAAGCCTGTTCCCCCGCGGCCCAGATCCGCAGGTAGTCCCCGTCCTGAAGCAGGCCGTCCAGCAGGTAGCCGCCGATCCATGCCGCTGCGGCGCCGCCCGCGTCCCGCATAGACCGGGAGCCGTCGATGATCAGATTCACCGCAACAGGTTCGCTCCTGGCCCGGTTGTTTTGCGCGTCCAGGGCCGCCGGCGCCTGAAGGAGGCAAAAGATCAGCGGGACGGACATTGCCGGAATTTTTCTCATGCCTTAACCATAACATGATTTAACCCCCTGCGCCACCTGAGGGGCCCCGGTTCCGCCCGCAGTTCCTTCCAATTCACTGGACTTTCCCTTATAGTAAGTGCTAAGATATAACAGGTGTCAAATGAAACCTGACATTAAGGAGTGATATATGGCGTCTATAGACCTGCCCAAGAGCCCTAACGTTTTTCATCCCGAAAAACCTAGTGCCGTCGGTTCTCGGAACTCCCTGGCCCAGGAATACCGGGATCAACAGGATGAAGTAAATCAATTGCTGGAGGAGGAAACCAACAAGGTTATCCACCACCTAACCGCCAGGCTGCCCAAGGATGTGCTGGAGCGCCTGGATGTGATGGGGGGCATCAAAGAAAAGCTTTACAACTACTTCAACCAGAATTACCAGAACATGTTCAACCGTTACATGGTGACGGCGGAAGATGAGATGGTTAAGAAAGTCCGGAACTATATCGACAAGGAAGAGACCAAGGTCCTTGCCCGGTATACCCCCAAAGAGATTGCCGACCTTCTGGACGCCGTAGGCGGCGCGGACAAGTTTAATACCGGCGAAATTGAAAAATCCATGGTCAACATGTACGGCCACCTGCAGGGTCATATCCAGCGGGGGGTCAATGAACTGGAGACCCACACCAACAGCATCCTCAGGCAGAAGACCGATACCGGCGCCTTTGTCCGGGGTGAAAACGCGTATTCTATCGTGAAGTGCGCCTTTAAGGATAACCTGATCAAGCCGAAGACGGTGAGCGATGTCAAACTATCGGTGAATATCCTGGACTCCGAACTTATCAGCCCCATTTTCCATTACCAGGTCACGGTGGAGTACCTGGTTAAAGACCTCCTCTCCAAACATATCGTGGACAATATCGATCATGTCATTGAACAGCTCAAGGACGAGCGGATCGATCAGGGGCAGGAAGAGCTTTCCGACAGCGAGATCATTTTTAATAAAGTTAACCAGGTGGAAAACTACACCGATGACAAGGTTGACGATCCCAAGTCCAAGCGCTACGGCATTATCGCCAGGGCCATATTTGACCGGATCAGCGATCTGCGGGCGGAAATTGATCCCGCCACCTTCGATCAGCAGAACGTCCGGGAGAATATCAAGAAGATCATGGATATCGAGAATATCAGGAACCGCGGTTTTAATACGGCGATCAACTCGATTACCTCGATCCTGGATACCTCCAAGATGGGCTACCAGTATATCGAAAACCTCAAGAACGCCCGTGAAGTGCTGATTCGGGAATATGAGGATACCGATACGGCCAACCTTCCCGACGAGCGCTACCAGATCAAGCTGCGCTACTTTGACAACGCCCAGCTTATCGAGGAACGGAAAGCCTACGACGTGCAGGTCAAGAGCTTCGAAACCGAAGTGCTGCACCTCTGGGATATTCTGGAAGTCCTCTACCAGGATGCCAAAAGCCCCTTCAAGGTCAACGACTTTGAGGACCTGGCCGAAAAGGTCAGGAATAAGATCCGCAAGACCATCAAGGAAAAGAACGGGGAGCCCGTTTACGAGAACATCGCCAAGGCCTGGGACGAGATTACCTTCGTAAAGACCGCGGAGACCGAGGTGGAACGGACCAACCGGACCTACATCTACGAAAAGGATAAGGTCAGGCAGAAGATTATCCTGATGCGGAACCGGATGAAGCAGATGTACGGCTACCAGTACCCCGTGGAGCGGCGGGTCATGGAAGACCGGCTCTCCTTCCTGGAGCGGGAATATTTCCGGTTTGAATACAGCATCAACCCCTACCATCTGAACCCCGGACTGCTCCTGGACGTGGACATCACCTCCATTAAGCGGAAAAAGGCTACCCTGGACGCCATGGCTAACGTACTCAACGAATTCCTCCACGGCGTGTCCAAGGGCTTTGCCGATGCGGCTTTTGCCTCCTTTAGCCGGCGGCGTTCCACCGTGCGGGAAGACATCAGCCAGTCCTTTGGTTCGGACCCCGGTGAAAGGCACGCGGCCCAGGAGGACGCCCCTACCCCGGCTTCCGCCTACCTGGACCTGATCAATTCCGACAGCCCCGCCACCACCGAGGCGCCGGCCCCCAAAGCTATACCGGCTCCCAGGGCGAAGGCCGGCGTGGTTGACGCCAAACCTTCCGCCAAGCGGAGCGGCGGCAGCAGAAAACCTGCCAAGCGCGGCGATGACGGCCTTAAGGAAATTTAAGTCATGATCCGGTAAAACCGAGGCGCCCCCGATTTTGGGGGCGTTTTTTCTTGGAGGTCAAAAATGGCGGAATTGGCGAATCTGGAAGTGCTTTCGACCAGGGCCGGGTTTAACTCCGCGGTCCGGCATATTAAGAAGACTCTTAGTATTGCCGAGGCCCTGGGGGATAAGCTTAACCTTGGCGATATGCTGTACGAACTGGCGGACAGCGAATTGACCGGCGGGCGGATCGCCCTGTTACTGCGGATGCTCCTGGTGGATAAGCTGGGCTACAAGCCGGTGTCCGCCAACCTGGCCTCCGTGGCGGAGGACCTTCCGTCCCTGGCTGCGGAATTTGCCAAGTGGAAGGGGGTGGACCTGGTGGTTTCCTATCATCATCCCGATCTGGGCCTCCTGGTGGCCAATCCCAAACTGGCGGAAGAACTGGCGGGCTTTGGGCTCTTGCGCAAGCGGGAACTGTTGGTCATTTACGCGGGAAAGGGTTCGGCCCCGGCGGACGAAGACTGCCGGCGGGCCGCGGAACTTGCCGCGGTTCTGTTCCAGGGCGGCAAGGTCAAGGTTCCCGAAACCCTGCTCAAGGGGAATTTCGCGGCGCGAGGGCCGGCGAAGCCGGAAGAAGAGCCGTCCAACGGGCAAAAGTCCGGCCCCAAAAAGTCCCCCAAGGCGGCCAAGGCCCTTCCCGCGGGGGAGAATCTCCGGGCCGCCGCGCCGGTGGTTACCACCTCCTCCCCCCCCATCTCCAAGGGTCTGGTTAAGATGACCCCCATGTACTCGGTGGCGGTCACCAACGAACTGTTCCACAACGGAAATGTGGAGGCCTGGAAACGGATCATCGCCAGTTACAACGCCAAATATCCCGCTTTACAGGTGTACATTTATTACGAAGGGGAGAAGATATTGGACATCAATTCCCTGTTCAAATGGGGAAAGGTTAAGCACGGCAGCGCCATACAATTTGCCGTTGCCGGCGCGGAGATAAAGGATGTGGCGAAATTGCAGCGCTACCTGGTACAGGGGGCAAGCAACCAGTTTGAAGCCTTCCTCCGCGGGCCGGTAAGCAGTGTGCTCAAGCTCTTTGGATAAGGAATACACGATGAACAGCAGCATACATTTTTTCAGCCAAAGGGATGTTATCCCCGGTAACGTCTCCCCGGACCTGCTCGGTATCAGGGGGCGGCAGGCCAATGAATTCGCGGAGTTGGGCTTTCCTATTCTGCCGGGTTTTATCTTTGACACGGAGATCGCGTCCAAAATCAAACCCGGTGAAATAAAAAAGGATACGGCGGCCCTGCTGGACAAGTGCGCGGGCATCGTGGGAAAAAAGTACGGCGACGGGGAAAATCCCATGCTCCTGAAAATTGTTATTTCCTCCAGCCTGGCGATCACCACCTATCCTACCCTGCATAACTTCGGCCTGGTAAAGCCCACCATCGGCGGTTTTGCCAAGTGGGTCGGTAAAGATTTTGCCGCCCACGAAGTCCTCTTTCTTATCCGGGGTATGCTCAGGCTTGAGGAGCGGATAAAGGAACTGGAAGCCAACGCCAAGGAGCGGCAGGAGCTTGCCTCCTGTCTGGCCGTGCTGGAGCGGGCCCTGGGTATCCGGGGTCCCTCCAATGAATTGGGGCAGAAGGAAGAGGCGGTAAAAATCGACCGGCCCGCCGAGGAATACATGGACCGCTACGCATCCTACCTTCCCGCCGGTTTTTTTGAAAACGCCGAAGATCAATTGCTCCTGGCCCTGAACGAAATTTCCCGGATGTTCAGGATGGACGATCAGAACGATAACGATACGGCCCTTATGGTCACCCCCATGGTTTACGGGAACTACGGCAAAGATTCCTCCTCCGGCGATTTTTTTAGCCGCAATGTGGTTACCGGGGAAAAGAAGCTCCAGGGCCGTTTCTTTCAGGAAAAATTTAACGAGACCGACGCCGCGGGCCAGGACATCGAAAAGATCGATCCCAAGCACCTGAAGGAACTGCAGAAGATCGCCTGGGCCCTGGAAGATAAATTTAAAGAAATCCGCCGGATCCGCTTTACCGTGGAAAACGGTAAACTCTGGCTTATCGAGCAGCGCCCGGTGGAACAAAAGTCCACCCAGGCGGATATTAAGCTGCTCCTGGACCTTTCCTCCCGGAAGGTGGTAGACAACGCGTACCTGGTAAAGACCATCGCCCCCCTTAGGCTCAACGAGATTCTCCACCCCGTCATTGATGGCGCCAGCGTCAAGGGCCTTAAAAGCTGGAGGGGGGGTATCGCCGGCGCCCCCGGCGCGGCCATCGGGCAGGCCTACTTTAGCACCGACTCCCTCCTGGAAGCCCAGAAGCTGGCCCTGCAAAAGGGGCTGGACACCCGGTTTATCCTGGTACTGCTATCTTCTTTCGCGGAGGATGTAAAGGCCATCGAGGTGAGCGCCGGGGTGCTTACCGCCGAGGGAGGCTACTCCGCCCACGCCTCCGTGGTGGCCCGGCAGTACGGCAAGGTATCCCTGGTGGCCCCGGAGCTTAAGATTAAGGGAAAAAAGGCCAGCCTGGGGGATTTCACCTTCTCCGAAGGGGATTACCTCACCATCGATGTGCCCTTTTACGGGCAATCCATGGTTTACCAGGGGACGGCAAAACTTATCGAACCGAATCCCAAGGAATCGGGCCTGTTGGACATCATCAAGACGGCCAAGGGCTTCTTAAAGCATTTCCAGGTCCGTTCCAATGCGGATACCCCCCGTGACGCGGCCCTGGCCCTGGCCTTCGGCGCCGACGGCATCGGGCTGTGCCGGACGGAGCACATGTTCTTTAAGGCGGAGCGGATCAACGTGTTCCGGGAGATGCTCCTTTCCGGTAATGCAAAAGAACGGACCAGATCCCTGGAAAAACTCCTGGTCATGCAGCGGGAGGATTTCTACGGCATCTTTAAGGTGATGGCCGGAAAAGAGGTAACTATCCGGCTTTTGGATTCCCCCCTCCACGAATTTATGCCCCACAACAACGACGAGCTGGCGGCCTACCTGGAATACGCGGGGAAGGGAAAAAAGGAAAAGCCCTCCAGGGCGGATATCCAGGCCCGGATCGAGGCCCTCCACGAATTTAATCCCATGCTGGGCCACCGGGGCTGCCGCATCGCCGTGTCCTACCCGGATATCTACGCCATGCAGGTACGGGCCATCTTTGAGGCCGCCTACAAGCTGCGTGCCGAGGGGGTGGACGTGCGGCCGGAGATCATGGTGCCCATCGTGATGAACGCTTCCGAGCTTAAACTTATCGCCTACGGCAAGAAGATCGAGGGGGCAAATTACCAGGGCATCGTGGACATAGAAGAAAACCTGCGGGCGGAAAAAAAGGCCCCCGCGGTGGACTATTCCATCGGCACCATGGTGGAGCTTCCCGCCGCGGCCCTGGGGGCCGGGGAAATCGCCCGCTACGCCGGTTTCTTCAGCTTCGGTACCAACGACCTTACCCAAACCACCCTGGGCATTTCCCGTGACGATTTTACCGCCTTTATGCCCGACTACACACGGTTTGACCTTATCATGGGGAATCCCTTCAGTACCCTGGACCCCCGGGTAAAGGATATCATCGATCTGGCGGTGGAACGGGGACGGCTCACCAGGCCCGACCTGGTCTGCGGCCTCTGCGGGGAGCACGGCGCCAACCCCGAAAACGTGCGGTTCTGCATGGATGCGGGGCTGGACTACGTTTCCTGCTCCCCCTACTCGGTGCCCATCGCCCTCTTGGCCATAGCCCAGGAGGAGATAGCCAGGTCATCGTGAAAATCATCGTACCTATCAAACAGGTGCCGGAAAGCAGTAACGTCAAAATGGACCCTGAAACCGGTACGGTTATCCGCGCCGGGGTTGAAACCGTGGTAAATCCGCTGGACTTATACGCGCTGGAAGCGGCGTTACGTTTGAAAGAACAGTACGGCGGGACCGTAACGGCCGTCTCCATGGGACCGCCCCAGGCCATGAAGGCCCTGAAAGAGGCGGTCGCCATGGGCTGTGATGATGCGGCCCTCGTTTCCGACCGGAAGTTCGGCGGCTCCGACACCCACGCCACCTCCTATATCCTCTCCCAGGCGATCCGCAGCATCGGCGCCTATGACCTCGTCATCGCCGGGGAGCGGGCCACCGACGGGGATACCGCCCAGGTGGGGCCGGGCATTGCCGCATGGCTGGACCTTCCCCTGGCCGCCTATGTGTCCAAAATCGGGGCGGTGGAGCAGGGGCGGATCCGCGTGGAACGGCTGGTGGAGGAAGGCTACCAATTGCTTTCCGTCCCCCTCCCCTGCCTGCTTACCGTGGTAAAGGCCGTGGCCGTCCCCCGGCTGCCCACCCTCAAAGGGAAGATCCGTTCCAGGGACCTGGAGATTCCGGTGTTGAATACGGAGACCATACAGCTTAATCCCGAATACCTGGGCCTTGCGGGCTCTCCCACCAAGGTGGTCAGGATCAGTACCCCCAAGGTTACCCGGGGGGGCAGAACCGTCAACGCCCGGGACGATGTTTCCCTAAAAGCCGCGGTGGATGAACTGGCGGCCCTGCTTGAAAAGAAAGGAGTCCTTCCATGACCGCAGAGGGGGTATGGACCCTGGCCGAACAATTTGAAGGTAAGCTCAAGGGGGTTTCCTTTGAGCTCTTAGCCCGGGGACGGAAGCTGGCGGATACGCTGGGAACCAAACTGGTTTCGGTGCTT
>JAISQJ010000047.1 GCA_031274285.1 Treponema sp.
CATAAATACATCAACGGCGAAAGCGGCGCCGGAACGGACATGGTGCTGCCCTATAAGTTAATCATCCGGGAATCAACCTGTACGCCGGGACGGTGATTATGAAGCGATTCCAAATCTATCTGTCCTGGTTGAAATATTTCCTTCTAAGTTATTGACTGTACATTAACTCTGCAACTTTTCAACCAATTCAAAAACTGTTGTTATCGGATTTTGATCTTTTATTGTTTTTTTGTATTGAAAAGTGTAAAGTTTTTTTGCATTCTGTATGGCCTTTCCCATTTTGTCTTTCAGTCGTTCGTACATTTTTGTGTCATTTTTCAAATATTCCGCATCTAATGCGACTGTTAGTTTTTCGCTGTATTGGGTGCGGGAAAGCGCGGTGTCGCAGTAATAAAAATGAAGTAAATACCATATTTCAAACGCTTCAATTGAATATGCACAACGGATTTTTTCGCGTTTTGCCAATGCAAGAGCTTCATTAAAAGACTCCAGCGGGAAAGAATCGCGGTCAAACACACACCACACTTCCTGATAGGGTCTGCGATTTTTCTGCGCCTCGTTTCTTAACTGTATCGCTTTTTTTACCAAAGAGACGGTGTTATATCCCATCCCCTGTATATCAATTTCATCATAAACACGTTGATTTTCGGGAAACGCCTTAAAATAGTTCGGTTCAGTTTTACTCCCCTCACAGACAATAAGAATTATACGGAGCTGACGAGTGCTTTCCGCACGGCGTAACTCGGCTGCTCTTTTTTGAAATAGCTTGTCATGCCCCATTGCTGTCATCCGCCAGTTGCGTATCGATCTCATTAATATATGGTATACCGCCGTATTTCCCTTTCAGGTAGTTTTTACTGTAGGCAGCGTCATTTCTGACTGATCCATGAGTATCCGGCTCCGCATATTCAACAAGTGAGTAGAGTTGAGTTGCGCCGTATGGGTCTTTTTCACAAAACCAAATTTGGTCACGGCGAAAAAGGTCTTTTCTCATAATATGTACTGCATGGCAGGAAATAACAAGCTGCCCGTTCCCGGCATTGGTTTTAGATGAATTGAAAAATTTTAGGATTGATTCCACAATAAGCGGATGCAGGGAAGAATCAAACTCATCAATAAATACGGGGAATCCGTTATCCAGTGATTCAAGAAGTAAAGCGGCAAACTGAAAAAGTTTTCTTGTTCCCAAAGATTCATCTTCCTCATCAAATTCAACACTTGACACAGGTTCTTCCTGATTATAATACGCATGGCTGTAGGAAACTCTTTCTTGTATACGCTCCCTTGTTTCAATAGCGCCATTTGGAGCACGAACACTATAAAAATAAGGAACATCTTTACTTTTTACATCAAGAATTTGAATGTCGGCACATCGAAGAAAATCAACAATGCGCTCACGGTATCTTGAGTCGGTAAGTTTAGAGAGTGTTTGTGCCCCTTTATTATCTAACCTTGTAGAAAGAGTTTGGAAAAAAAGCACAATAGTCTTTGCGCGATTACCATTAATAAGAGCACAAACAGAGAGAAACGAGGCATTTTCTCTGGTTATCTTTACCGCCGATTCACCTTCGCTGAAATATTTTGAGTTACATTTGATCGTCTGTCCTTCCCGGGTAAAAAGTTCAACTTCTTGTACATTCAAAACAGCAAAAAGGTATTCTTTAAACACTTTGTCCTGATTAACCGTAAATCCATATCGGTACCGGATCGGCTTGCCCTCTTCGTTTTTCAGGAAAAACAGCAATTCAAAAGAAGACGGCTCGCCATCAGTTTGTTTTGAGAATGCGAATGGATGGACATCTATAGTATCGCCTACCTGTTGCGACGGCCCCGAATTGACCGCAAAATCCAAAAAAAAGGTCAATGCCGTGAAAAAATTGGATTTGCCGCTGGCATTTGCGCCATAAATCACCGCGCTCCGTAAAAGGCGCACACTTTGAGTAACTTCGAAGGTGTTTTCTGCCGTCAATTCCTTGTTTTTGCCTGCCAAAAGCGAAAATGTTTGTTTGTCCTTGAAAGATTTGAAATTTTCTACGCTGAATTCAACGACCACATTATCCCTCCTTAGTACCATACTTAATATCGACAAAAGACGCAAGAGAAAACAACGATTTTTACGGAAAAATCACGAAAATGGCGTCTTTATCAACCAAAGCGGCTTTAGCTTAGCGGCATTAGCCGCAAGGATGCCGGTTACCGTGGTCGAGGTCCCGGCGGACAACTGACATCCTTGCCGGTTTCGGCGTATACTGCGTTCCATGGCGGGCCAAATACGCTGATACTTTGGCCCGGGGAAAGATGTATCTATCGGAAGTAAATTTTACGGAGGTATTGTTATGGCTGAACAAACAGGAAATCCCGGCGATGCGGGAAAGATAACCCGGGATTATTTCGATTCGCTTTTGGTGGAGATGAGGCACATCGATGCGGTGATGCCCTCCACCAAACTGGAACTCTACGGCCACAGCTTTGAGACGCCGGTCATGATGGCGGCCCTCTCCCACCTGGGCAATGTCCGGCCCAGGGGCATGGAGGAGGCGGCCAAGGGCATGCTGGCGGCCGGGGGGGTCAACTGGTGCGGCATGGGCGATGAGCAGGAACTGGAGGCCATCTGCGCCACCGGGGCCAAGACCATCAAGATCATCAAGCCCTACAAGGACAACAAGGACATTTTCCGGAAGATAGAACACGCGGAAAAATGCGGCTGTATCGCCGTAGGCATGGACGTGGACCACCAGTTCGGCAGCAAGGCCAAGTGGTGGGCCGTGGGGGAATACCAGATGCGGCCCAAGACCCTGGAGGAAATCAAGAGCTTTGTGAAGGCCACGAGCCTCCCCTTCATCATTAAGGGGGTTTTGAGCGAGCAGGACACCTACAAGTGCCTCAACGCCGGGGTCCGGGGGATCGTGGTCTCCCACCACCACGGCATGGTGGACTACGCCCTGCCCCCCCTCAAGATTCTACCCAAAATCGTCAAAATCGTGGACAAACGGATCCCCATCTTTGTGGACTGCGAGATCGTCCGGGGCCTGGATGTGTTTAAGGCCATCGCCCTGGGGGCCGCCGCCTGCTCCGGGGGCCGGGTCTTTATGGGTCCCCTGGGGGAAAAGGGCGCCCAGGGGGTGACGGAGATTGTGGAGGCCATGACCCACGAACTAGCCTGGGCCATGGCGGTTACCTGTTCGCCGGACCTTAACCACATCGACCCTTCGGTGATCTGGGAAAAATAGGGCCGGCGGCCTATCAGCCGTAGACCGCGATCATGACGCCCGCGGCTATGGCGGTACCGATAACGCCGGCCACATTGGGACCCATGGCGTGCATCAGGAGGAAGTTGCCGGGATCGTATTCCAGGCCCACCTTGTTGGAGACCCTGGCGGCCATGGGAACCGCGGAAACCCCGGCGGACCCGATGAGGGGGTTGATCTTCTCCTTGAGGAACAGATTCATAAACTTGGCCACCAGGATCCCGGTTGCCGTGGCAATGGCAAAGGCCACCAGGCCCATGACCACGATGATCAGGGACGAGGGGTTAAGGAAGCGGTCCGGGGTCATCTGGCTGCCCACCCCCAGGGAGAGGAAGATCGACACAATGTTGATAAGCTCGTTCTGGAGGGTCTTGGACAGCCGGTCTACCACCCCGCATTCCCGGATAAAGTTCCCGAACATGAGGCAGCCGATAAGGGGAGCGGCCGATGGGATCAGCAGGATGGAAAGGATAAACACCACCAGGGGGAAGGCGATTTTTTCCACCGTGGGAACATGGCGGAGCTGTTTCATCCTGATAAGCCGTTCTTCCCTGGTGGTAAGGAGCTTCATGATAGGCGGCTGGATGATGGGCACCAGGGCCATGTAGGAGTAGGCCGCCACCGCCACGGTGGCCAGGAGGTGGGGGGCCAGCTTGGCGGCGATGTAGATCGTCGTGGGGCCGTCGGCGCCGCCGATGATCGCCACCGAACAGGCTTCCTTCAGGTTAAAGGCAACCCCCGGCAGGTAGTTGGCGACGCTGACGAAAAACAGGGTGGCGAAGACGCCGAACTGGGCCGCGGCCCCCAGGATGGCGGTCTTGGGGTTGGCGATCAGGGGGCCGAAGTCGGTCATGGCCCCGATACCCATGAAGATGATCATGGGGAAAAATTCGTTGCCCACCCCGCCCTCATAAATGATGTTTAACATCCCATGGGGGGCCTCCCCCATGCCGGCAAAGGGAATGTTCACAAAGACCGTCCCGAAACCGATGGGGATAAGGAGCAGGGGTTCAAAATTTTTAACCGCCCCCAGATAGATGATGAGGAAGCCCACGGCAACCATCAGAAGTTCCTGCCAGCCGAATACGGTGATGGGCAGGCCCGCCGGGGTGGTCATATCCCTGGGCGTTCCCCCTTCGCCGGAACCGTTTATAAAAGCGAAGATACCTGTGGTTTCTGCGATGTTCCGCAGAAAACTGCCCAGGGAAACCTTGGGCAGGTCCTTGCTGTTGGGGATGATTCCGTCCAGGTTCCTAAACGAGGGAAGGTCATCGGAGGAAGCGGCGGACTGGGCCTGGGCCCGGCCGGCAAAGGCGGTATTCAACAGGGAAAAAGCCAGGGCGCCCGCCAGGAGGAGCAGGCAAACCTTGGTGACAAATATGGGATCTCGTTTAAAATTTGGCATGGTGCAATCCTTTTTACGCTATTGCCGCGATGGGCTGTTGGGAGGCGACCTGGGTTCCCGCGGGGACCAGGAAGTGAACCGCGCCCGCGGCGGTGGCCTTTATTTCCAGTTCCATTTTCATGGACTCGATGATGATGATGGTGTCCCCGGAAGCGACATGAGCCCCCTCGTCTACCGCATAGCGGAGTACCGTACCGGCTACCGGCGCGGGGACGACAACACCACCGGTGGTGATGCCGCTTGGAGCCGCGGCTTCAGGGGCCGCAGGCGCCGCCGCAGGCGCCCCGGCCGCCGACCCGCCGATTTCGGCGATGGGCTGCTGGGCCGCCACCGCGGTTCCCGGAGAGGCCAGAAAGTGAATGGGGCCTGACGCGGTGGACTTGATCTCCAGTTCCATCTTCATGGATTCGATGATCAGCACCGTGTCGCCGCTCTTAACCTGGGCTCCCTCGTCCACCGCGTAGCGGAGTATGGTTCCCGCCACCGGCGCGGGGATCGCCGTGCCGCCGCCGGAGGCAGCGCCTCCCGCAGCGCTTGCGGCGCCGCCGGCCGGGGCCGCACCGCCGGGGCCGATGGCCACGGTCCCTGCGGGGGAAACCACCACCGCATAGTTGGCGCCGTTGACGTTGACGTTGTATTTGGCCGCAACCCCGGCGGGAGTACCACCCGAAGCGGGAGCCGCGGGCTTAACCACAAAGGAAGCGGAATCCACCGGGCCCTGGTCCCGCTTCTGGAAGAAGCCGGGGGCGACCTTGGGGAACATGGCGTAGGTAAGGGCGTCTTCCACGGTTTTGCCGCCGGCGGCCTTAGCCTCCGCTTCGATCTTGGCAAATTCGTTGGGAATCTCGTCCGCGGGCCGGTTGGTCAGGACCTTTTCGTACTTGTTCTTTTCCAGGGCCAGCTTGATCAGTTCCGGGTTGGCCGGGGCCGCCAGGGCGCCGTAACGGCCGGTCACCAGGTCCGCGGTCTCGGCGGTGAGGTTCTTGTAACGGCCAAAAAGCACGTTAAACACCGCCTGGGTTCCCACAATCTGGCTGGTGGGCGTTACCAGGGGAATGTAGCCGCAGTCCTTCTGGACCACCTGGATCTCTTTAAGCACCTCGTCGATCTTGTTGGATGCTCCCTGCTCTTTAAGCTGGTTTTCCAGGTTGGAAAGCATGCCCCCCGGCACCTGGGAGGCCAGGATCCGGGTGTCGGCCCCCAGGAAGCTGGACTCGAACTTGGCGTACTTCTTGCGGACCTCCCGGAAATAAACGGCGATATCCAGGAGGGGGATAATATCCAGCCCCGTGTCGTACTCGGTGCCGTGGAAGGCTTCCACAATGGTCTCCGTAGGGCTGTGGCTGGTACCCATGGCCAGGGAAGAAATGGCCGTATCCAGAATATCCGCCCCCGCCTCGGCCCCCTTGATAAGGGAAGCCACCGAAAGTCCGGTGGTGGCGTGGGTGTGAATCTCCAGGGGTAAATCCACCTTGGCCTTAATGGCCTTAACCAGATCGTAGGTTTCGTAGGGTTTCAGGAGCCCCGACATATCCTTGATACAGATCGAATCCGCCCCGGAATCCGCAAAGCTCTTGGCCAGGTTCGCGTAAATTTCCTTGGTGTGGTAGGGGGTGGTGGCGTAGGAAATGGCCATCTGTACGTGCTTGCCGGTCTTTTTGGCGGCCTCCGCGGCCCGCTTAAGATTGCGGGGGTCGTTACACGCGTCAAAGATACGGAACACCTCGACGCCGTTTACCGCAGCCTTCTCCACAAATTTGTCCACCACGTCGTCGGCGTAGTGGCGGTAGCCCAGCAGGTTCTGGCCCCGCAGGAGCATCATGATCGGGGTATGGGGGAGTCCCTTTTTCAGAGTCCGCAGCCGTTCCCAGGGGTCTTCATTCAAAAAGCGGATGCAACTGTCAAAGGTTGCGCCGCCCCAGCCCTCCAGGGCCCAGTAGCCGATTTTATCCAGCCTGTCCAGGGCGGGAACCATATCGGCGGTGGTCATGCGGGTGGCGAACAGGGACTGGTGACCGTCCCGCAGGACCAGATCGGTGAGTTTTACCTTAGGCATATCTTCTCCTTAAAGTGGTGGGTGGAATAGGAAACAATGCGGGAGACCGGGCTTTTCAAAAAAAACCCGTCGCCACGGTCTATTTTCCCTCTCCTTTGCGATATTCGGTGACGGCGGCGGTAATGGCCGCGGTGACGGCGGCGGCCTTGGCGGCCGTTGAGGGACCCTGAGAAACGGCGGGCTTGGGAAGGGCCCCCGCATCCTTATCCAGCCCCAGGGCGTGGATAATCTTTCCGACACAGGTTACGCATACGATCAAAATGGCCAGAAACCCAACTACTATCCCCATGCCCAGCAGGGTAAGCACCCCGCTTTGCTCCAACATTTCAACTATGGTCATTATGACCTCCCATTCTTATTTTACGGTATCATAGCGAAATATCCAGCCAGATTCAACGGTTTCATTGCGGACTTGCGGCCCGGCCCGGAGGCGGGTCATAATGGGCCATGGGAAAACCCCGGATCGGTCTTACGCCCCTTTGGGATGAACAGCGGAACAGCATCTGGATGCTCCCCGGCTATATGGAGGGAATCCTGAGGGCCGGAGGCCTCCCCCTTATACTGCCCCTGGACGACGATGGGGAAACCCTGGAAGAGGCCGCGGAATTCTGCGACGGGATTCTCTTTACCGGGGGCCAGGATATCTCCCCCGGACTCTACGGCGCGGAGCAATCCCCCCTCTGCGGTCCGGTCTGCGGGGTCCGGGACCGGATGGAGGCCTTCCTCTTTTCCAAGGTGGAACAGGGCAAGCCGGCCCTGGGAATCTGCCGGGGGATTCAACTCTTCAATGTCCTGTTGGGCGGAACCCTGTACCAGGACCTGGCCGCCCAGTTTAACCGGGCCGCCGCGGTCCACGGGCAAAAGCCGCCCTACGATGAGCCGGCCCACCGGGTGAGGATAGCGGGGGGAAGCCCCCTCCACAAACTCCTGGGGAAGGAGAGCCTGGCGGTCAACAGCTCCCACCACCAGGGCATCGCGGAACTGGCCCCCCGGCTCCGCCCCATGGCCTGGGCGGAAGACGGCCTGGTGGAAGCGGCGGCCATAGCGGACAAACCCTTCGCCTGGGCCCTGCAGTGGCACCCGGAAATGGCCTTGGCCTGGGAGAGCAGCGGAAAGATATTTGCCGCCTTCACCGCGGCCTGCGCCCTTGCCGCTAGAACGCAATCATAGGGATATACTCCGGTAAATTTCCGGCGGGGGGCAGGGAGCCCTCCATGACGCGGTAGATGTGCTTCGAACAATTGGCGACGGCCCCCATCATCTCCTCATGGGGCAGGGAACAAACGTCAAACAGCCCAATATTGTAGTTTTCCCCGTCAAACCTTCCCAGGGGGAACTGATCGTAGCACTGGAACCAGTGGCAGCCCACGCCGAAGGGGTGGGCTGCGATGCGGTCGCAGTAATACTGATACGCCTTGCCCCGCTCCTTCTGGTTGGGGGTCCCGTTAAGGCCCGTGGCGGTAAGCCCCAGGTCCAGGGCCCCAAAGTGGAATTCCCCGATCATGATAGGAAGGTCCACCCCTAAATCGCGGACATGATCCAGCGCCGGGCTTGGATCCTCAAAGTAACAATTAATCGAAAATACGTCGAAGTTTTCCCAGCCCGTCACCACGTCGGGGTCGGAAATCCAGGCCCACCTCATGCCCAGGTTCATGTGATCGGGATCAACCCTCCGGCAGGCCCGGCTGGGAATCGACACGTAGGCATCGAGGAGGATCCGGGAGAATTCCCTCTGATCCTCCCTGGCCGCCGCCGACAGGCGAGAAGCGTTACCCAGGGGCTTTTGCAGATCGTCGAAGGAGTTGAAAACACTATTCCAGGCGGTGGAGAGGGCCTGGGGGCTCTGGTACTTGTCCTTGAGGAATTGTATGAGGCGGGTCTTGCAAACCGTGGGCGCGGGGTTACGGAGTACCTCGTCGGCAAGGATAAGGTTATTCACAAAGGCCCAGGCCGGTTCGTTCCGTAAAAAATAGCCTATCATCCAGGGATCGCCCCGGTATCTTTCAAGGTATCGGGCGCAGCGTTCCGCATCCTCGGCGTATTCGCCGCTTAACACATCGGGAAAATCGCGGAAGATTTTCTCCCCGGTTTCGGGAAAACGCTCAAGGTGGGTAACGTAGGGTAAACCGGCGGCGCCGAACAGGGCCGGGTCGCTCCAGTTCCCCAGGGTATTAAGGCCCCGGGCTTTAAGCTGGCGGGCGATGAGGGTCCCCCATTTCTCGCGCCAGGTTTCCCCAAAAACCTTGGAGAGGTTGGCGCCTAAAAACGAGAATACCCGGCAGCGGCGTTCGGAACCGGATTCCGGCCATTGGCGGTCCGCGTACAGGGGGCCGTAAACCGGATCGTCCCTGGGGGGCAGCCAGTCCATAAGGGACTCCAGGCCGTCAATGCGGCAGTCGGGGTGCACGTTGACGCAGGTCACGCCGGCGCTGAAAAAAGCGTTGCCTTCAGGATCGGCCAGGTACCAGCGGCCCCCCTTTTTTACCTTGGAGAAAAAACCGCTCCCCGGCGTCAGGGCGCTGCCGGCCAGGCCGCCGTAGCGGTCCCGGCCGGGGATGCCGTAGCTGTCGGGAAGATTCAGGGCCGCTTCCAGCTTGGTTTTAAGTTCCGTGAGGCCTTTGGTTTTTCCCGGCCAGTCCTTAGGTTTGTACTGGCCGAATTCGTCGATAAGTTTGACACGGGGAACCGGGAGGGGCGGCGGCGGTTCGCCGTCCAGGCGGAGATCCCAAATTTTAAGGGTGAGATCATGGAAACTGGACCGGGCCTCCAGGCTGACACTTTTGATATCACCGGTCTCGATCCGCCCGCCCATCCAGACCACCTTGAGTCCGCCGGCCCCGTGGCCGGGGAACAGGACATGGCCGTCCAGCCAGCCTAAGTCGATGACTATCCGCACCGGGAAACGGGGCATGACGCCGAAGCGCAGCCCGTGGTCCACATGGGAGTTCCCCAGGGCCTCCTTCCCCGCCCCTTCCTCGCTTTTCAGGTGAAACAAAAGTTCCAAGGGGACGCTGTGATCTTCCAGGGCCTCTATGCAAAAGGAAAAGTACCGTTCCCTGCAGCCCGCTAATTGGGGCAGGAGCATGCCGCCCCCGGAGGCGGGGATTGACAGTATTACTACCTCTCCCTCCCCGCCCTCAACACTATCAATACGTTCAGTCCGATCAATGGCCGCGCCCTTATAGAGGTTCTCCGCGTTTATCGTAAATTGCCCCATGACCCACCCCCTGATAAAATGCTAGGTATACTGTGCTATACTACATCCTCAGGCGGCCTTTGCCTATATAAAAAAGCCGCCACAAAAAAACCACGAACAGCGCGTGGCCGCGCCATTCGTGGTAAGGAATTACCGATTCCTAAAAATTCACGATCCCTTCTACAGGGAGTTTTTGTAGGCCGTAAGCTGGGCCTGAATTTCCGCCTTTACCTTGTCATACCCGGCGGCCCTGAGGGCGGTACGGAAATCGGCTACCGCCCTTTCGGGATTGGCGGTCTTACCGTAGTGGATGGACGGAATGTAGGTGGCGCACACATCGCCGATGGCGGCCATTTCCGCGGCCACCTTGGTGTTGTCAAAGGCGAATTTCCCCAGGGGGTATTCCCTGGCAAAGCTGTTCAGATTATCGATGAAGGCGATCCGGCCGCTCCACCAGTCGTCCCAGGCAGGTTCAAACTTGTCCATCCTGCCGGCCCAGAAATTGGTGTCGATGGCGTCGTTGATGGAATTAAAGCCCGCGGGCCGGGAGAACCTGCCGTCAGGCAGTACCAGGTAATCCTTCCCCTCAAGGCCGTAGTTGTAGAGCAGGTAGATCTGCTTGTCGTTCCGCAAAAGGTCGTAGAGCTGCAAGGCCTTTTCCACATTGCGGGACGCCGCATTGATCGCCATGGCGCCGTGAGTCAGGAGGTCTTTGTTGATGTTTTTGATCTCCTGGCCCCAGGAGTACATCTGCAGTTCCGAACCGGGTTGTTCTTTGTCCATATCCGCCCTAAGACCTACATAGGTCTGGGTGTGGTGCTGGTCAGAACCGGAAAGACCGGCCCGGAGCAGATTCCGGGTTTCCGCCCGGTAGTTCAGCACGTCCTCCCGCCAGAAACCTTTCTTGCCCCAGCGGTCGAGCAGCTTTGCCGCATCCACCAGATCGTTCCCGTCCATGTAGTAAGAGACCACGGTGAAGGGATCGCTGACATTATACTGGAAGATCCCAAAGTTTCCGGTGGCTACACCGATGATGCCTTGAACCTGGTTCTTCCCCTGGATATAACCGCCGATGAGGCCCAGGTCCGCATATTCGGCGCCGGCCACGTCCCAGGGATAGGCATCGGGGTGGTTTTTCTTCACCGCGTCCCAGTATTTTTCCAGGTCCTCAAATTTGGCTACCTCCGTAACCCCGGCCTCGGCGGCCCAGTCCTTGCGCCAGTACATACCGTGGTTGGTGTATTGGCTGTACTGATCTTCGGGGATAAACCAGATCTTGCCGTTTTCGGTACAGAGGTCCCAGTGGGACGCGGGAATCTCCGCCCAGGTTTGGGGGGCGTTCTTCTGGATCAGTTCCGGTGTCAGGGCATAAAAACCGCCCCTCCGGGCAAGTTCCCAGGCGTAGAGCCAGTCCGTGGCGGTGACCACCAGGTCGATGTTGGGATCCCCGGAGGCCATGGTAAGCTGGTACTGGTTCTGCCAGTCCGCCCATTCAATGTACTGGGTCTTCAGTTCCACTCCGATCCTGGGGCCCACAATTTTGTTGATCTCCGCTATGGCCGCCTCAGCCCGGCCGTTGGTGGGTTTGTTGCCCAGGAGCAGCATGGTGATGGGCGTGATCCCTGAACTCCCGCCCTGCCGGCCTGCCCCCGCGAACAGGGCGCCTGTTGTCACGGTGATTAGCAGCGCCGCTAAAACGATCTTCAATACGACGTTCTTCTTCATAAAGAACCTCCCTTGCATATTTTAGAAACCTCCATGAGGATTCTTTCGAATTTAACCCTTTACCGAACCAACCACGATGCCGGAAATAAAGTATTTCTGCACAAAGGGGTAGAGTAGGATGATAGGTCCGGTAGCCAATACGGCGGTGGCCATTTTCAAGGTCGTGGTGGGCAGGGCCCCCACGGTAACCACGGAGCCCGCCAGGGACTGCCGCAGGGCCGCCGCCTCATTCACTATTTTGTAGAGGTAATACTGCAGGGGCTTGTAATCGACGTTGGGCAGGTAGAGCATGGAATTGTACCATTCGTTCCAGTAACTGAGGGCCAGGAACAGGCCGATGGTGGCCAGCGCGGGCTTCATCATGGGGAACACCAGGGAAACAAAGATTCTAAAATCCCCGGCCCCGTCGATCTTGCCGGATTCGGTAATTTCGTAGGGGATGGACTTCATAAAGTTCCGCATAAGAATAATGAGCCATGGGGACATGAGCAGGGGCAGCAGTACCGCGAAATAGGTGTTTTTCAGGTTAAGGTAGCGGGTCATCCAGATATAGGACGGGGCCAGGCCCGCGGAAAAAAGGGTGGTAAAGTAAAAATAAAAGGCTATCTTGTTGCGGATAAAAAAATCAGGACGGTACAGGGCATAGCCGGTCATGCTTATGAGGAAAAGGCCGATCAGGGTGCCGGTTATCGTAAGGATGATGGTAACGATGTAGGAGCCCACGATGTATTTGGGATTCTTCAGGGCGATAGTGTACGCGTCCATAGAAAAACTCTTGGGCAGAATCCCTATACCCTCGGTCATGATAACGGTTTCTGTACTGAAGGAAGCGGAAACCATCATCATAAAGGGCAAAAGACAGAGGACGGCGAAGACCGAAACAAAGATCATCGCAAAGACGGCGACCCCCTTGGAGACCGGATCCTTCCGTACTTTTTTGCTTTGGCCTTTCATAACCGCTTCTCCTTAAAAAAGCGCGTAGTCGCTTTCAATTTTTTTGATAACCCAGTTGGCGGTCATAACAATGACAAAGCCAACCGCCGACTGGTAGAGTCCCGCGGCCGCGGAATAGGAAAAGTTGAACTGGTTCATCAAACTGCGGAACACGTAGGTTTCGATAATATCCGTCATGGGCTGCAGGGCCGCGTTGGCGGTCCCCACCAGGTTGTAGAAAAGGCCGAAGTTGCCCTTGAGGATTCCGCCGATGGAAAAGAGGATTAAGATCACCGCCGTGGGTTTAAGGCTGGGAAGGATGATATACCGGATCTTCTGCAGCGCATTGGCACCGTCAATCTCCGCAGCCTCGTAAATGGTGGTATCGATCCCCATGATGGCGGCGAAGTACACGATGGACCCGTAGCCCGTACTCTGCCACAGGTGGACCAGCACGATGATAAAGGGCCAGACCGCGGGGTTGGAAAAAAACCGGGGCGGCTCGGCCCCCATGGCCCTGGCGATATTGGGAATAAACCCGTAGTCAAAGTTAAGGACGCTGTAGGCAAGGAAACCCACCAGCACCGCGGAAATAAAGTAGGGCAGGAACATGATGGTCTGGGTGACTTTTTTGAACCAGCGGTTCCTGACCTCGTTTAACAAAATAGCCACAAAGATCTGAACCGCGTTACCCAGGACGATGAAGGCGGCGTTGTAGAGGATCGTATTCCGGGTTAGCTGCCAGAGTTTCCCCGAAATAACCAGAAACCGAAAATTCTCAAAGCCCACGAAGCGGCTGCCGAAGATCCCCAGGTTGTACTTAAAGTCCGTAAAGGCGATATAGGCGCCGGGCATGGGGATGTAGGAAAAGACCAGGAAGAAGAGGATCGCGGGGCTGCACATCAGGATGAGGGTCTTACTGTCCCAGAGCTTTTTCCCCAGGGATTTCTGGGCCCGGGATTTTATACGGTCAAGAGCTACGCTACGGGGGGGGTGGGGGGGTGCTATACATTTCAATTCAAGCTCCTGTGTCGTAAGTTCTACTGCCGAACGAAAGCCTAGCAGCCCGTTGCACTTGTGGATTTTTTGCATATTTATGCAAAAAATCCCGATCAATGGGCATGCTTTCGGCGTTTGTAAGGTATAAATATTCACTATCGTGAATATTTATACCATTTTAAGCGCGAAACGCAACAAACTCCTAGCAAGAAACCGGTTTCACACTGATGAAATCATCATACAAGTGTTTTTTCCGGTTGTCAACAAATATTTTAAGGATTCGCCAAAAAAACCGGTCGATCTGGCCCTAAAGGGCGCCTGAACCGCTGAAACCGCTTTCCGGGGGCGGGGCGCAGGAGTCCCGGATCACCAGCCGGGGTTTGATGAACTGGAGCCTGGGCAGAGGTTCCCTTCGGGAGGCCCGGATAGCCAGGTCCACCAGTTCCCGCCCGTAGTCCGGGTAGTTGTAGTCCACGGTGCTTAACCGGGGGATAACCACCTCCGAAAGGTAGGTGTTGTCAAAGCTGATAAGGGAGAGGGAGGCGGGGATGGAAAGGCCCTGCTCATGGGCGGCCCGCAGGGCCCCCACCGCGCTGTAGTCGTTCACCGCGATGGCCGCGGTGGGAATCCGCTGACAGTTCAGGAGCCGCTTAAAGCAGTCGTAGCCCCCGGATTCGTTATAATCCCCCTCCTGGAGGTACTCGTCCCGAAAGCTCAAACCATGGACCCCCAGGAGGTAAATGTACTGTTGCCACTTGTCGTAGGTCGATTTGACCCGCTTCTCCCCCCCGAAAAAGGCAATTTCCCGGTGTCCCAGGGAAACCAGATGGTCCATCACGATCTTCATGGCCTCCCCGTCGTCTATCCGCAGGGAATAACAGTCCGCATCGTCCATTTTTCCGGTGGTGATAAAGGGAATAACCGGGGCAATACGGTTGATATGCCTGGTATAGGCCGGATCCGAGACCAGATCGTCCACCCGGCAGCCGATCTGGATGATCGCCTCCACCCGCTGGGCGTAGAATTTCTCCAAATGGGCGTCCTCCAGGGCCTTATCGTTAAAGGCGTTGCAGAGGAGTACCGTATAGCCCTGTTCGTTGGCCGCTTTTTCGCACTCCACCGCCAGGGTCGCATAGTAGGGGTTCCTGATGTCCGCGGTCATGAGCCCCAGGATCCGGGTGGAGGTGGACAGGCCCCTGGCCAGGGCGTTGGGCTTAAAATCGTACTTCGCGATAACCCGTTCAACGGCGATGCGTTTGGCCTGGCTCACCCGGGCGTTGTTGGTCATGACCCGGGAAACCGTGGCCGGGGAAACCCCCGCCTCCCTGGCAATGTCGTAGATAGTGAGTCCCTGTTCAACCGTGGAGGACATGGGGGAATCCTAGCGGTTCGGGGACATCTTGACAAGCGGCTCGTGAAACCCCTTTCAAAAACTTTGGGTCCCGGTTATAACGGATAGGGACGCAATTATACTAAGGCCCCTTCAGGGGCCGCGGGAAGGTACGTTATGGAGATCATCAATCTGCAGCAGTGGAAATTCAGCCTGGGAGATCACCGGGATCCCTGGGCTCCGGGTTTTGACGACGAATCCTGGGAGGAGGTGATCGTGCCCCACGACTGGGCCGTATCCTTCCCCTTTTCCCAAGAAAATTCCAGCGGTACCGGTTACCTCCCCGGAGGAACCGGCTGGTACCGGACGGTTTTCAAGGCCGGCCCTCAGGAGGGGCGGCGGGCCTTTATCAACTTTGAGGGGGTCTACAAAAACAGCCAGGTCTGGTGCAACGGCAGCTACCTGGGCCGGCGGCCCTCCGGTTACGCGGGCTTCCGCTATGATATTTCCCACTGTATACGTCCGGGGGAAAACAACGTGCTGGCCGTCAAGGTAAGCCACGAGGATATTGCCGATTCCCGCTGGTACACCGGTTCCGGCATATACCGCCGGGCCTTTGTCCGGATTCACGATCCGGTGTATATCAAGCCGGAAAGCCTGGCGGTAACAAGCACCGCCGGGGACGCGGAAGGGACCGTCCGTATAGCCGGAGAAATACTCAACAGCGCGGCCCTGAAGGCGGAGGGCATCCTGGTACAGGCCCGGCTCCGGGGGAAAGACGGGGAGGAGTATACGGCCCGGGGGGAAACGGCGGCCCTGGAAAGCGGCGCCTCGGCCCCCTTCGGCCTGGCCCTTCATATCCCCAATCCCCGGCTCTGGTCCGCGGAAACGCCGAATCTCTACCTGTTGAACCTGGAACTCCGCTCCGGCGCGGGGGGACGGGATTTTTTCTACCCGGCGCCGCCCCTTAAGATCGGCATCAGGTCCATCCGCTTCGATCCGGACAGGGGTTTCTTTATCAACGGGAAAAACGAGAAACTCAAAGGGGTCTGCTTCCACCACGACTGCGGTTGTCTGGGGGCCGCGTTCTGGAGCGAAGTATGGCGGCGGCGGCTTGGCAAGCTGAAGGCCATGGGCTGCAACGCGGTCAGGATGAGCCACAACCCCCAGAGCCCGGAGCTCTATGATCTCTGCGACGAGCTGGGGTTTTACGTCATGGACGAGGCCTTTGACGAATGGGAGGGCTGCAAGAACAAGTGGGTCCGGGGGCACAACGTGTATCCCCCCGCCCACCAGGGTTACTACGAGGATTTTCCCCGGTGGCATGAACAGGACCTGGCGGATATGGTGATCCGGGACCGGAACCATCCCAGCGTCATTATGTGGAGCATCGGTAACGAGATCGACTACCCCAACGATCCCTACGTCCATCCCCTCTTTTTGGAAATGACCGGAAACAACGACGCGCATAAGCCCCAGAAGGAGCGGGAATACAATCCCCAAAAACCGAATATGGAACGGCTGGCAACGGTGGCCGCGGAACTGACGGGGATTGTAAAAAAGTACGATACCAGCCGGCCGGTTCTTACCGCCGCGGCGTTCCCGGAACTGTCCTCCCGGATCGGATTCTTTGATTCCCTGGACATGGTAGGCTACAACTACAAGGAGCAGTTCTACGACGCCGATCATAAACGGTTCCCCCGGCTCCCCATTCTGGGCAGCGAGAACGGCCATCACCTGGAAGCCTGGAATGCGGTGCTGGACCGTGACTTCATCAGCGGCCAGTTTCTCTGGACCGGCATCGATTTCCTGGGGGAAGCCCGGGGCTGGCCCGTCCGGGGTTCCCTGGCGGGGCTCCTGGACCTCGCGGGCTTTGAAAAAACCGGTTACTACCGCCGCCGGGCCCTGTGGAGCGCGGAGCCGGTCCTCTACCTGGTTTCCTGCCCCGATGGGGGAGAGGAGGAGGTCCAGCCGGCCGCCCTCTTCCGGTCCTGGAACTATGGTCCCGGCGCTCCGGTTAGGGTGGTATGTTACACCAACTGCGGCGAGGCCGAACTGTTCCTCAACGGGAAAAGCCTGGGTTCCCGGCGCCGGGAGGGGGACTGCCTAAGCTGGACCCTCCCCTTTGAGCGGGGAAAATTGGAGGCCAGGGCCGCTGACCGGCAGGGGCGGGAGATCACCGACGTTCTGGAATCCACCCTGCCCGCGGTCCAGTTCCACCTGAAATGCTTCGACCCTTCCCTCCCTGAGCCCGAGGGCCGGCCCTCCTCGGCCCACCGAATCGTCCAGGTGGAGCTTGAACTGCGGGACCAGGAGGGCCGTCTCTGCGTTATGGAAAATCCCCTGGTCCAGGTTACCCTTTCCGGGGAGGGGAAGATCCTGGGCATAGAAAACGGGAACCTGGCGGACCTGAGCGAATACCGGCCCCCCCGGCGGCGGGTTTACCGGGGCCGCCTTATGGTGTATGTGCTGAAGCCCCCCAAGGAGAAGGTCCTGCTCAGCGCCGCCTCGGAAGGTTTTACCCCGGCCTCCATCGAAATTTAGATTGCCCGATCACCGGTCAGGGTGTAAACTGATTTGCTATGATGGAGGAAGACATGGGAAACTACCGCAACTTTACCACCGTTATGTACTGCATCGCCCCCTGGGCCGCCCGGATTACCGAGGCGGAGTTACAAAGGCAGATCGAATTTTTTAACCACTATGTAAAACCCGACAAGGTGTATCTGGAAACCTTCCGCTCCGAATGGGCCTCCCAGGAACAACTGGACCTCTGCAAGCGGGTCTTTAAGGACCACGGCATCGCCGTTTCCGGGGGCATCACCACCGTGACCGAAGACCTGAGCCCCGAAGATTCCAAACGGCAGCGTTTCTACCAGACCTTCTGCTACAGCAACGAGGTCCACCGGGAGCACCTGAAAAAAGTCGTAACCTACACGGCGGAAAACTTTGACGAATTTATCATCGACGACTTCTTTTTTAGCCAGTGCCGCTGTGAGGACTGCCGGCGGGAAAAGGGCGACCGCTCCTGGGCGGAATTCAAAATGGACAAAATGCGGGAAGTTTCGGAAAACCTGGTGATTAAGCCCGCCAAAGCGGTAAACCCCAAGATCAATATCATCATCAAATACCCCAACTGGCGGGAAAGCTTCCAGGAGACCGGCTACAACCCGGCCCAACAAAAGGATATGTTCGACATGATCTACACGGGTACCGAAACCCGGCACCCCGTGGAAACCGAACAGCACCTTCCCCATTACCTCAGCTACTCCCTTATGCGCTTTTTTGAAAACACCAAGCCGGGGAAAAACGGGGGCGGCTGGTTTGACCCCTACGAGTGCTACGGCATCGATACCTACCTGGAGCAGGCCTACCTTACCGCCTTTTCCAAGCCCCGGGAGATCATGCTTTTCTGCTGGCCCAGCCTTTACCACAACAAAGTCGTCACCCCCCTGGGCTTCCGCCTTAAGGACCTGGACGGAATTCTGGACAAGCTGGGGAAACCCCAGGGCCTCCCCTTCTACCTGCCCCATAACAGCCAGGGGGAAGACCACCTGGAAGATTACCTGGGCATGGCGGGGATCCCCCTGGAACCCATGCCCACGTTCCCCGCCTATGCCAAGACCCCGCTCCTCCCCTCCTCCGCCCCCTCGGTGCTGGTCACCGCCTCCGCCCTGGAGGACCGGGACATCATCCCCAAGATCCGTAACTTTATTAACCAGGGCGGCAAGGTCATCGCCAGCTCCGGCTTTATCATCGAATCCCTCCAACGGAAAAACGGCATCGAAGACCTTACATCCATACGGTTCCGGGGCCGCTACGCGGAGACCTGCGAATTCCAAATTTCCCGGAGCGGAAGCAGCCGTATGTACTACCGGAAAAGCGGGGAGCGGATCCGCTTCCCCGTCCTGGAACACCGCACCAACTCCTCCTGGTCCCTGCTTAACGCGGGAAGCGGGGATCAACACACCAGCATCCTTATCCGGGACACCAACGGCAGGGGGGAACTCTTAACCCTGGCAATACCGGACCTGTTTTCCCGGATCAAAAAAATCCCCGCCGAGGCCCTCACCAGAATTCGGGAAGAACTGGCCCTGGGGAACATCTACCTGGAAGGCCCGCCCCAGCTCTCCCTCTTTACCTACGACAACGGGACCTTTGGCCTCTACCCCTACACCACCCTGGACAGCGCCCCGGACTGGGTCAAAATCCACGTCAAGGGCAAAGCCTCCGCCCTTTCGCCCATAAGCGGGGATAACAGCTTTGTATCGGAGCCGGTAAAAATCGCCCCCCTCTCCCAAAGCGAAACGGAGACGATCTTTGAATTCCGGGTGGAGCCGGGGGATTACCAGTTTTTCAAAGTGGAAGTTTAGGAGCTTAGGTTTCACGTTTGCCTTTGACGGCGCTTTCGTTCATAATAAACCCGGAAGGGAGTTTTGTTATGGAAAAAAATGTTTGCGTGGAACGGGCGAAGGATTATATCGTCAGGGAACGGGACGAGGGGTTCAGGAAGGAAGTGGAGGCCCTGCTGGCCGATTCCTCCCCCGCCGCGGAAAAGGAACTTTTGGACCGGTTCTACCGGAATCTGGAATTCGGCACCGGGGGCCTGCGGGGGCTTATCGGCGGGGGCTATAACCGGATGAATACCCTGGTGGTTAAAAGCGCCACCCAGGGGCTTGCCGCGTACCTCATAAAAACGTTTCCCCATAAGGCCCGGGCGGGGGCCCTGTCCGCGGTCCTGGCCTACGACAGCCGCCATTATTCCGCGGAATTCGCGGAGGCCTCGGCCCTGATCTTTGCGGCCAACGGGATCAAGGCCTACCTTTTTTCCGGCCTGCGGCCCACGCCGGAGCTTTCCTTTGCCATCCGCAGGCTGGGCTGCGACACCGGAGCGGTGGTAACCGCCAGCCACAACCCCCCCCGGTACAACGGCTACAAGGCCTATTGGAACGACGGCTCCCAGGTGATCCCCCCCCACGATGCGGGGATCATCGACGAGGTCAACAAGGTGGCGGCGATCAGGGAGATGAGCCGGGAGGAGGCCCTGGACCAGGGGCTCCTGGTAATCATCGATAAGGAAATTGACGAGCCCTACCAGCTTATGGTAAAGGCCGCCCTGTTCCGGCCCGCTCTTATCAGGGAGAAGGCGGCGGAGGCGAAAATTGTCTATACCCCCCTCCACGGTACGGGGGCCTTCCATGTGGAAAAGGTTCTGGGGGACCTGGGACTCAGGGTGATCACCGTGCCGGAGCAGCGGGAGGGAAACGGGGATTTCCCCACCGTGGAATTCCCCAACCCGGAGGAAGCGCCGGCCCTCAAGATGGCCATAGACCTGGGCATGGCCGAAAAGGCCGATGTGGTCATGGCCACCGACCCGGATGCGGACCGTTTCGGCATCGCGGTCCCCGCCAAGGGAAAACCCAAGGGGGAGGCCTACACCCTTATCACGGGGAACCAGATGGGCTCCCTGCTGGCGGATTACATCTTCCTCTCCCTTAAAGAACTGGGAAGGCTCCCGGCCAATGCGGCCATGGTAAACTCCATCGTCACCACCGGCATGCAGGCCCAAATAGCCCGGTCCTACGGGGTAGACTGCCTTGAATGTCTTACGGGCTTCAAATGGATCGCCGATATCATGCGCCGCTGCGATACCGGGGAGCTTTCCAGGAAGATCGTCTTCGGCACCGAGGAAAGCTACGGCTACCTGGTGGAAAACGAGGTCCGGGACAAGGACGGGGTTTCCGCCGCGGCCCTGACCGCGGAAATGACCCTCTACTGGCGGAGCCGGGGCAAGAGCCTGCTGGACCGGCTGGACGAACTCTACATCCAACACGGCTACTGGCAGGAACTGGGCATATCCAAATACTTCCAGGGCCCCGAGGGGCCGGGCATCATGGCGGCCATCATGGAGGAATACCGGAAGAATCCCCCCGCCGTCCTGGGGGGCATCGCCGTGGAAAAGGTCCGGGACCTGAAGGAGGGGTTTTGGCTCTATCCCCGCTCCGGAGGCCCCGCCCGCAGGGGGGAGGCCGTATCCCTGCCCAAAAGCGATGTGCTCCAGTTCTACCTGGAGGACGGCACGGTGGTGAGCGCCCGGCCCAGCGGCACGGAGCCCAAGATAAAATTCTACGCCACCTGCTGCGCCCCGGTCGGGGCCGGGGGCCTGGAGGCCGCCAGGGCGGAGGCGGCCCGGAAGCTGGGCGCCATCAGCGAAGCTATCAAAAAGGTAATTGATAAATAGCCAAGCATTAAGGAGTTATGATACACTGGGGCTATGAAGGCAATCCGGTATCGTTTAGGCGGCGTCCTTATCGCCCTGGGCCTGCTCTGTTCTAGCTGTTCGATAAACCGTTTAGCCACCAGGGCGGTGGCCGATGCCCTGACCGGTTCGGGGAGTCAGGCGGTCTTTACCGGCGATTCCGATCCCCAGTTGGTGGGGGATGCCATACCCTTTGCCATCAAGATGTACGAGGCCCTGCTGGGGGAGGCGCCGGATCACCAGGGCCTTATCCTGACCACCGGTTCCCTCTTTGTGATGTACGCCAACGCCTTTATCCAGGGGCCCGCGGAGTTTCTTCCCTCCATCCGTTACCAGGAACGGCAGACGGCCCGGGACCGGGCCAAGAAGCTCTATATCCGGGGGGTCGATATCCTTTCGGAGGGCCTTGAGCGGAGGTACCCCGGCATAGGCGGCGCCTCGGCGGAGGACGGGACTCTGGCCCCCTACCTGGCGAAAGTGAAAAAAAACGATGTCCCCCTGCTCTACTGGAGCGCCGCGGGAACCCTTTCGGCCTTTTCCCTGGACCCCTTCGATTATTCCCTGGGCAGGCGGGTGCCGGACTGTATGGCCTACATAGACCGGGCCTACGAGCTGGATCCCGGTTTCAACTCCGGCGCCCTGGACGACCTCTACGTCCTGGCCTATGCGTCCCTGCCCGTCCCCATGGGGGGAGACCCTTCCCTGGCGCCCCTCCACTTCCAGCGATCCCTGGAACGATCCGGGGGAAAACTGTCGGGGCCCTACGTTTCCTACGCCCAGGCCGTGGCCATTCCCGCCCAGGACTTCAATACCTTCCGCTCCTGCCTGCAAAAGGCCCTGGAGATCGATGTGGACGCGGACCCGGATAACCGTCTGGTCAATATCATCTCCCAGCGGAAGGCCAGGGAACTGTTGAACCGGGCGGGGGATTACTTTTTTCTTACGGAAGACGGGGAACTGGATACCGGGGCCTACGAAGAAGATTATTATGAAGAAGACTACGAAGCATACGAGGTTTATGAGGAATACGATAGCTACGAATGAGAGGTAAGAAGCCTATAGGGACTTCATAAGAGTTGACAGCCTTCCGTGTAAAAGGAGTTTGTGATGCAGATATCTCTTTTTCAACGCCTTTCCCCTGCCCACGGCAGGGGAACCGTAGAATCAGGGAGGCCCGGTATCCTGGGAATCCTGGCCTTCATCTTCCTGACCGCGGCAAATCTCGCGGGGGCCGTGGAGATCAAACTGGCATCCTCCCTGCCCGCCAACTCGGATTGGGGGATCATCCTGGACCGGATTGCCGCAGAGTGGTACCAGGTGTCCAACGGAGAGGTAACCCTCAGCGTGTTCCACGGCCGGCCCGGTTCGGAGGAACAATTCCTCCAGTGGCTCAGGCAGAACCGCTACCAGGCCGCGGTTTTCACCTCCCAGGCCCTCAATAACGTCGCGCCGGAGATCATGGCCCTTTCCATCCCCCTGCTCATCCGGGATAACGACGAATTTGACGCGGTGCTGGGGGAAGTACGGCCCCTGCTGGATTCCACGATCGAGGAAAAGGGCTTTAAGAATCTGGCCTGGGTCAAGGCCGGCTGGATCAAGATATTCTCCCGTTCCAGGATCTCCGTCCCCGACGATCTGCGAAAGCTTAACCTGGCTACCAGCCCCTCGGATAAAAAATCTTCCGATGCGTTCAGGGCCATGGGGTTCAAACTGGTGGGGGCCTCCCTGTCCGATGTGCCGGCCTTTCTGAACTCCGGCCGTGTTGACGCCATCTACCAGAGCCCCATCGCGGTGCAGATGAGTTCTCTCTACAAGCGGGCCAACCACATGCTTTCCCTCAACCTGGCCCCCTTTATGGGCGGCATTCTGATGAACCGGCAGGGCTGGGAAAGTATCCCCCAACGCTACCGGGAGCCCCTGCAGGCCATTGTCCGCCGGGCCGGTATGGAGTTTGAGGAATCTTTCCAGCGCCGCGAGGCCGAGGCGGTGGATATCATGCGGCAGGACGGGATCATTTACAACGAAATTTCCCCCCGGGAGACCCAGATCTGGCTGGATGACATAGACGCCAGAATCCCCGGCCTGGTGGACCGGAATGTCTTTGACAAGACTATGTACCAAAGGATACTTGGTATCCTGCAAAGATACCGGGAATCCCGTTGATGGAGGGGCAGGCGGGCTCCCCCGGCCTTGCAGGCCGGGAATCCCTTCTTCACCGTATCGAAAACTGGGCCTGCTTCCTCTCCTTTATGCTTATAACCCTGATCGCCGCCGCGGAGGCCTTCGTCCGGATCTTTTTCCACAGCGGTATTCCCGCCTCCTCGGACCTGATGATCCATCTGCTCCTTTGGGGTGGAATGCTGGGGGGTATGATTGCCACCCGCAGCGGGGAGCACCTTTCCATTGCCCTGGTCCAGAACTTTTCCCAGGGGGAACTGCGGCGGCGCCTCCAATCCCTTACCAGCCTGCTGGCCGCCTTTATTGTCACCGCCCTGGGTTGCTGCGGCCCCGCCTTTATCAGAATCGGCCTGGCCGGGGCGATGATAGGCTTTATTCCCGACCGGGTCTTTGCCCTGATTATCCCCGCGGGCTACCTGATCATGGCGGTCCGGTTTGCCCGGCTCTCGGGACTGGGGGGCCGGAAGCGGATCTTCCCCGTGCTGGCCGTGGCCCTTGGTTTTGTGGTGAGCCTCCCGTCCATCGCCAAATTTATCTGGGGATACGACATTCCCCCCTGGGCGGCTTCTTTTTCCGACCTGCTCTACGCCGTTTCCCTGGTGATAAAATTTCCCGCCATCATTATCCTTCTGGTCTGCGCCTTCCTGGGACTTCCCATCTTTGTGGCCATGGGCGGCTTAGTGTTACTGTTCCTGGAATCTTCGGCCATTCCGGTGGATGTGGCGGCCACGGATATTTATTCCGCCCTGACCACCGACAGTATCATTGCGATCCCCCTCTTTACCCTGGTAGGTTTTTTCCTCTCCGAAAGCAAGGCCGGGATCAGGCTGGTTTCCTGCTTCCGCAGCCTCTTTTCCTGGATTCCCGGCGGGATGATCATGGCCACGGTGATTATCTGCGCCTTCTTTACCTCCTTTACCGGCGCTTCGGGGGTAACGATTCTGGCGCTGGGGGGTATCCTCTACTCCATCCTTTCGGAGCATGTAAAGTACCCGCCGAAATTCTCTATCGGCCTGTTGACCAGCGTGGGAAGCATCGGCCTCCTCTTTCCCCCCAGCCTTCCCCTTATCCTGGTGGGTGCCATGACGGGAACCGATATATTCCGCATGCTGGCCGGGGGCTTTATCCCCGGAGTAATCCTGGTGCTGTCGGTGATTATCTTCGGCATCGCCATTTCCGTAAAAACCAAGATTCCCGTGGAACCCTTTAAGCCTTCCGCGGCCCTTGCTTCCCTGAAGGGTTCAATTTTTGAAATATTGCTCCCCTTCCTCCTGGTGACCGGTTATTTTACAGGTATCCTTAGCCTGGTGGAAATCGGGGCGGCGGCGCTGATCTACATTTTCATCGTGGAAGTTTTGATCCACCGGGATATTCCCCTCAGGGACCTGCAGCGGGTCTTTCTCAAGGCCGTGCCCATCATCGGCGGGGTTCTGGCCATCCTGGCCCTTTCCCAGTCCCTTTCCAACTACATCGTGGACACCCAGGCCCCGTCGGAACTGGCCGCCTGGATGCGGGAAACCGTGGAATCCCGGTACGTCTTCCTCTTGCTGCTGAACCTGGCGCTCCTGGTAGTGGGCTGCCTGATGGATATTTTTTCCGCCATCCTCATCGTCCTCCCCCTTATCGTGCCCCTGGGGGCGGCCTACGGCATCGATCCGGTCCATCTGGGAGTTATTTTTATCATCAACCTGGAGCTTGGCTTCTTAACGCCCCCGGTGGGACTCAACCTGTTTCTGGCTTCCTACCGGTTCCAAAGGCCCTTTGTGGAGATCTGCCGCCACGTGCTGCCCTTCCTGCTCATCCAGTTCGCGGCGGTAATGCTGGTAACCTACCTGCCCTTCCTCTCCACCTTCCTGGCCGGATTTTTTTAGGCTTTAGGGATTCTCCCGCAGTTCGTGGAGTTCCCTCAGACTCCGCAGCTTAAAGGTGGCCTTTTCCTGGATCTGCCGGACCCGCTCGCGGGTAATGCCCAGCAGTTTTCCCGTCTCCTCCAGGGTAAGGGGTTTCTGACCCGACAGGCCGTAACGGAGCTGAATGATCTTCATCTCCCGCTCGGAAAGCTGGGAAAGGATATTCCCCATGGTCTCCTGGATAGTCATGGAGAAAACCTTTTCAAAGGGTTCGGTAAGGGTCTCGTCCTTGATAAGGTCCGCAAGGCGGGTTAGGTTGGCATCGTCCACGATAATATCAAGACTGGTGGTTTCCTGCGATAGTTTTACTATTTCTTTCACCTTGGAAACAGGCACCCCCAGGTACTCGGAAAGCTCCTCGTCGCTGGGGTCCCGGCCGAGATCCTGGGTAAGCTGCTTGGCCACAAAGTAGCACTTCTTGATGGTGTTCAGCATGTAGTTGGGGATACGGATGACGCGCCCCTTGTCGGCAATGCTCTTGATGATAGCCTGCCTTATCCACCAGGTGCCGTAGGTAGAAAATCTGCAGCCCCTGGTATAATCAAAGCGCTCCACCGCCTCGATAAGCCCGATATTGCCCTCGTCGATCAGGTCTAGCAGGGAAAGGCCCCGGTGCTGGTAATTTTTCGCTATGGAAACAACCAGCCGCAGATTGGCGTTGATCATCTTGTTCTTGTACATAAGGAGCATCTCTTCAAGGGCGGGTTTCTCTTCCCGGATTTTTTCCGCTCCGCCGGTATTTTCCAGATAGATGATCTTTTCCCGGGTCTCTACGATTTTTTCCCCGATAAACCGCTCTTCCTCCACCGTGAGCAGGGCATAATGAGAAATTTGCTTAAAATACAGGGCCAGCGGGTCCGTTTCCTTAAAGGACCGCGGCCGCTTTACTTTTTTCGATACCCGCGCCGGCCCAAAATGACTGTCTTTCTGCAGCGCCGTTTTTGCCATACTAAAAACCCCCATGTTTTGTAATACCCCTATGCCCGGGGCGCCTTGGATGGATCGACGGGACTGTCCCTTAAAAATACGATAAAGAACAGTTGAGGTTTGCCTGAAACCGCATCGATTCCCAATTTTCCAATCTCCGTCCCCGGACTTACCCGGTCTCCCGCTTTTACCGACAGGCTTTCGCAGCCTCCGTACACGTACAGGTAACCCCCCGCCACCTGCACAATAGCCACCCCTCCAAAGCCCCGGTAAGAACCGGTGGATACCACCGTTCCCTGGATAAGGCTCCGCACCGGCTCGGCCCGCTCCCCGGCCACCATGACCCCCGGCAGCTTCCCGTCCATATAGACGATCTCTTTTGCCGTCACCGGCCAGCGCAAATTACGGTCCACTTCCCTTACCGTGGTCTGCCGGGCCCCACTATGAGACTCTGGGGAGCCGTCAAAGGTTACAGGAGCCGCATTGGAATTTTCCGTAGCCGTAGCCGCCGGGACGGGCACCCTGATGAGTTCCCCCTCCCTCAGCACATGATCGGCCGAGAAGCCGTTGATCTCCCGCAGGGCCTCGACCGTAGTGTTACCGTTTCTGGCAATACTGTACAGGGTCTCGTTCCGCAGTACCCGCCGTTCCTGGTAAGCGGCCGGAGCTTCCCTGGCGGCTATCCCCTGGGCCAGGGGATTCAGGGGTATCCAAAGGCGCTTCCCCGCCTGGAGCCTTGACGCATCGCTGATATTGTTCAGGCGCATAAGGTCCCCCGGATCGATATGAAAAGAACGGGCGATTGAATAAATCGTCTCACCTTTTTCCACCACATGAATCACCTCCTCTCCGGAGAGCTCCGGGGCAGGGGAAAATGAAAAGATGAAGAGGAGCAAGGTGCCAAGTATGCCCTTTCGACGGTCCATAACATTTTATTGTCGGCATCTTCCCCCCCATTCCCGCAAGGCCGACGGGTAAAATTCACCAAGAATTTGCCCCGGCCTTATCCTCTCGTCCCCTATCCTACGGATAATATGACGCTTCTCCCCTATCTTTTACAATATTTTTTACGGAGGGGACTTGGATTGTTATAATATTGTCCCAGGATACGGTATTTAGTACAATAGTATGCCAGACCGGGAATCCGCCGGTTTTCAGGGGAAGCTATGAATACCTATAAACGGCCCAGTTGGGATGAATACTTTATGGAAGTCTGCGACGCCATCTCCAAGCGGGCCACCTGTGACCGGGGCCGCTCGGGCTGCGTCATTGCCAGGGATAACCAGATTCTGGTGACCGGCTATGTGGGGGCCCCCGCGGGGCTTCCCCACTGCGACGAAGCGGGGCACCAGCTTAAAAAACTGGTCCACGAAGACGGCAGCGTCACCACCCACTGCGTCCGTACCGTCCATGCGGAGCAAAATGCCATCTGCCAGGCCGCCAGGCGGGGCATTCCCATTGAGGGGGGGACCCTCTACTGCCGCATGACCCCCTGCCGCACCTGCGCCATGCTGATCATCAACTGCGGCATCCGCCGGGTGGTCTGCCAGCGCCGCTACCACGACGCCGGCGATTCGGAGCACATGTTCAAGACCGCGGGGATTACGCTTGAATACAT
>JAISQJ010000057.1 GCA_031274285.1 Treponema sp.
ACCCTTTCGGCGGCGGTCTCCGGCGCCTATTTTTTTAGAACCGATAAAATCACCTATACCGCCCCTGACTTGGATACCCTTTCCGACTCGCCGTTGTTGGGAGCGGAAATCTACGGCGGCCTCTCATGGGTGCCGTTTCACGATACCCTGTTTTCCCTTGGCGGCGGCCTCTTCCTGCCGCAGACAGGAAAAGTATTTGCGGATAACGCCCGTATAAAATACCGCCTTGAACTTACGGCAAGCGTTTCTCTATGAGGTCTTAAGCATGAAAAAATTATTCGTTTATTTTTTGTTGTTCGGCTGTGCATATGGCGCCTTTACACAAAATGCGGCGGCCAGATTTATTGAGGTATCAGGTACGGTGGAGATAAAAGAGGAGTCAGGCTGGAAAACGGCGGCGCCGGGCCTTTCTGTCGGGAGGAACACCATCATCTCCACAGGCCTGAAAAGCAGCGCCGTCATTTCCCTCGGCAGTTCCCGCCTTGAAGTCCGTCCCTTAACCATGCTGTCCCTGGAGGAACTTGTTCAAAGAGACGGTATCGAAGAAACCGTATTGTACCTGCGGACCGGCAGGGTACGGACAGAGGTAAGGCCGCCCACGGGAATACAGATAGACTTTAGCGTGCAGTCCCCTACCATAACCGCCTCGGTACGGGGAACTTCTTTTGAATTCGACGGCAAACATCTTTGGGTTGATGACGGACGGGTACTTCTTGCCGGTTCCAGCGGGCAAAAGGTCTATGTGGCCGAAGGTCAGCGGAGCTATGTTGATGAGAACAATCAAAACAGGATAGTACCGCCCTTTGAGGCCGAAACCGCGCAGTTGCGGCCAATAATCCCCGAACTGGCCAGTACCGGCAGCGGTATAGATCCGCCGGAAATCGGGACTCCTCCGGTGGATTCCGGTTCGAAAATGTACATAGGCTGGCCGTAAGCACAGATGCTATCACGAAAAATCTCCTTGCTTATCGCCATTGCTTCGGCGCTGGTCTTTTCCTTTTTATACCTTGCTCCCTTTTTTAACGCCGCCGAATTGCGAATATACGATTTGTTTCTCCGTCTCGCTCCCCGCCGGGATCGTATAGATACGGTGGTATTCCTCGATGTGGACGATCCGGCCATCGCAAAAATAGGCGTCTTTCCCTGGCCCCGGCGGGTTATGGCGGAGAGTCTCTTGCGGCTAAAAGAATTCAACGCAGGCCTGGTGATTTTCGATATCGAGTACATCGACAAAAGCCCAACCCATGTAGACGAGGTTTATCTTAAAGAAGGGCGTGCCCTGGATTATGACCGCCATTTTTCGGAAATCGGTACAACCGTAGCGGATATTTTGGGCGCCGTTAGCGGGGGCCGTATTCCGCCGGAAAGAGCTGCCCACTACGTTGACGAAATAACGGAAATCATCGCCGCAGAGCGGGACGCTCTGTACCGGGATACCATGAAAATCACCGGCGACGATGATCTCCTGCTTGCGCAATCGGCCGCCCTCTTTGGCAATGCCTGGGGAACGGTGAACATACAGGAGGTGCGTCCCCTTTCCGGCGAACAGGCACAGCGGCGTCCCCTTGCGGAACAGCGTTTTTCTTATCCCCTCAAAAATATCGGGGGCATCGGCGAAGGGAAAAATATTGACGTGCTTCCACCCATACCCCTCTTTACGGAGGCGGTGCGGGGAGCGGGCTTTACCAACATCACCGTAGACGGCGATGGAGTCAGGCGGCGGATCTTTCTGGCGCAGGAAGCGCAAGGCCATTGGTACTTGCAGCTTGCCTTCGCTCCTCTCATGGCTTCCTGGGGAAACCCCGCGATTATCATAGAACCTCGCCGCCTCATTATTGAAAAACCCGGCGAAAAAGACATACTTGTCCCTCTGGACGAGGAAGGGGCCATGCTGCTGGACTGGCCGCCCGAAACCTACGAAAATAGTTACAGCCATGTTTCTTTCGCCCGGTTTACCGTTCTTGAGGAATACCAAGCCCACATCGAACAGTACCTTGCCGCCCTTGAGTATTCCAACACACATCTTTTTCCCGCCCTCTCCCAAAACGCCAAAGCGATACTGAAATATTTTGACGCTGCCCGTGCCGAAAAAAACAAAGCCCTGGAACATTGTTCAAACGAAGCCTTTGAACAGTACATCGCCCTGCGAAATAAGGCCTTGGAATTAACCGGGGAATTTATTGCCGTCCTTGCTGCGGAAAATTATATTGCCCGAGAATCAAGGAGAGTAATGGAAAACATTGCCGCTAACGATACCGATATAAGCGCCGCTGTTTTGGAAGAAATGCGGTATTGCCAAACCCTGCTTGACTATATTGGTACTGAACTAAATGCCTTCGCCGTAGTACATCAGGAACTCTCCAATACATTGAATGGAAAATGGTGCGTCATAGGACGGATGGATACCGGTACTACCGATATTGGAGTTACTCCCTTTCATGGGAAGTATGTAAACATGGGAACCCACGCCGTTGTATTGGATACCATTTTATCCGCCTCGTTTATTACGCCCCTTCCGGTCTGGTGGAGCGTCTTATTCGCCTTCATTTTTGTATCATTGTTTATCACCGCCACAAACGGCGGCAAAAGCGGCCTTCGCATTGCGCTGGGAACTGGCGGCGTCCTTTTGTGTTTAGTTCTTCCCTTGTGCCTCTTTACGGTAAAAAGGTTTTTTCTGGGTCCTTTAGGTCCTGTTCTGACCATGACGGCGGCGGTAATTGTCCGTGAGACCATTGCCTTTGTCAGTTCCGAAAATGAAAAACAATTTATCCGCAAGGCATTTTCAACGTATGTTTCCGGTGATGTGGTAAAAGAACTAATCGCCGATCCTTCCCGCTTGCAGTTGGGCGGAACCAAACACCACATGACCGCCTTGTTCACCGATATCCAAAAGTTTTCCGGCATATCGGAAAAACTCGATCCGGAAGATCTGGTAAGCCTTCTCAACCGCTACCTTACCGCCATGAGCGATGTTATCCTGAATGAAAAGGGAACGATTGACAAATACGAGGGGGACGCTATAATCGCCTTTTTCGGCGCTCCCCTGGAAATTCCCGATCATGCGCTGAGGGCCTGTGTTTCCGCAATCACCATGAAGCGGGTAGAAAATGAACTCAACAAAACCATCAGGGAACAGAATCTTTCTCCCGCTCCGCTCTTAACCCGTATCGGCATTAATACCGGAAATATGGTTGTCGGCAACATGGGTACGGAAAACAAGATGAACTATACGATCATGGGGAACACGGTAAACCTTGCCGCCCGCCTTGAGGGCGTCAATAAACAATACGGCACCTGGATACTCGCCTCGGAAGATACTATCCGTGAAACCGGAGACCGTCTTCTTACCCGGAAACTTGACCGTGTACGGGTGGTAGGCATCAATGAGCCGATACGCCTCTACGAACTGCTTGAGACTGTTGAAAATGCCGTCCCGCAACAGAAACGGCTGGTTGGGGTCTTCCACCAGGCTCTGGACTTTTTCGAAAATCGAAACTGGAATCAAGCGATAGGGGGTTTTAGGGAAGCATTGTCAATCGTCAACAATAATGATCTCCCCGCGCAAAAGTACCTTGACCGCTGCATAAATTGTTTGGTCGATCCGCCCCCGGATACCTGGGACGGCGTATATAACTTGACGGAGAAATAAGTACATACGCACATATGTACAGCGTATGAGATTCACCCTATACTGAGTTTGAGGAGTGAACCATGAAAATAGCGGCCCAGCTTTACAATGTCAGGGACTATACGAAAACCCCTGAGGATATCGAGGCTACCCTGCGCCGGGTTAAGGCCATCGGGTTTGACGTGATCCAGATTTCCGGCTTTGGGCCCTGCGATGTGGATCTCCTGGCCCGGTGGATCGGGGAGCTGGGGCTGGAGGTTTGTCTGACCCATGTGCCCTGGCCCCGGCTTGCGGACGGCGCGGAGCTTAAAACGGTTATTACCGAGCATAAAAAAATCGGCTGTCTGCAGGTTGGGCTGGGCATGAAGCCCGATGTGTTTCCCAACAGCCGCGAGGGCTGGAGCCGGTTTATTAAAAAGGCCAACGAGATTGGCGCACAGGTGCGGGACGCGGGGCTTATCTTTAGCTACCACAACCACGAGATGGAATTTCAAAAGTGGGACGGCCTTACGGCCTTTGACCGTCTTATCGCCGAATGTCCCGATCTGGACTTTGTGCTGGATACCTTTTGGTGCCAGGCGGGGGGCGCCAATCCCCTAAGCTGCATCAAAAAACTCAAGGGGCGCATTAGGACTGTCCACTTTAAGGATTTCCGGGTGAAGGACCGGGTCCGCCAGTTTGCGGAGCTTGGCGAAGGCAACCTTGAATGGGACGAGATTATTCCCCTCTGCAAGGCCCAGGACATTGCCTACGCCGCTATTGAGCAGGATGCGGACTTTCTGGTGGATCCCTTTGAAAGCCTGGCCCAGAGTTTGAAGTTCCTGCAGGGAAAGGTATAAACCGTCGGCAGTTTGCCGTCGGCGGTTTGCCGTCGGCGGTTTGCCGTCGGCAGTTTGCCGTCGGCCTGGTTAGAGGGTGACGCCGTTTTTGAATAGGGCGATTTCCCGGCTGTCCCGCTCCTCGTTCCGGGTTTTAACCCGGCCGGAGATTACTTCGGCCAGGAGGTGCAGTAATGCTGCGCATACCTGGTCCGCATCTTCGGTCAGGAGCCGGCCCGCATCAAAATCTATCCAGGCCGGTTTCCGGCGGGCAAGGGCGGAATTGCTGGCGATCTTGATGACCGGCGCCGGGGCTCCCAGGGGGGTCCCCCGGCCGGTGGTAAAAAGGATGAGCTGGGCCCCCGCCGCGCTTAGGGCGGTGGTGGAAACGATGTCGTTCCCCGGCCCTTCCAGGAGCCGGAGTCCCGGCCCCCGGACCTGTTCCCCATAGCGGCAGGCTCCCCGGATGGGGGAACTGCCGCCCTTTTGCACACAGCCGCAGGATTTCTCCTCCAGGGTACTGATGCCGCCGGCCTTGTTCCCCGGCGAGGGGTTTTCGTATATCACCTGTCCCTGGGCCCGGTAGTAGGTTTTGAAATTTTCGATGAGCGCGGCGGCCTGGTCAAAGACTTCCCGGCTTTCGCAGCGGTCCAGCAGGAGCTGTTCCGCGCCGAAGATCTCCGGAATTTCGCTGAGGATTGCCCCGGCGCCCCAGGCGCAGAAGGCGTCGCAGACGCGGCCTGCCAGGGGATTGGCGGTGATTCCCGAAAGGCCGTCGGAGCCGCCGCACTTTAGGCCCAGGATAAGCCCCTCGGGGCCCGCTTCCTCCCGCCGGGCCTGGCCCGCATACCCGGCCAGGCGGGAGAGGAGCCGTTTCCCCTCGGCGATTTCGTCCCCGCAGTCCTGGCAGCTTAGAAAGGCCATGCGCCGGGTGTCCTGGGCATAGGGTCCCAGGGATTCCCTAAAGCTGTCCAGGCTATTGTTCTCGCAGCCCAGGCCCAGGACCAGCACGGCCCCGGCGTTGGGGTGCCGGGCCAGGCCCGCCAGAATCCTGCGGGCGGCTTCGTGGTCTTCCCCCAACTGGGAACAACCGTGGGGGTGGGTCCACGCGTGGACCCCGTCGATGCGGTCCGCGCCCTGCGGCCCGGCCCCCCGGAGGCAAAATTCCGCCTCCCCCCAGGCGGCCAGGGTCCGGGCAATCTGGTTGATGCAGCCCACGGTGGGGATGATCCAGATCTCGTTGCGGATGCCGGTCTGCCCGTCGGCGCGGCGGTACACCTGCAGGCTGGGAGGGGAGGGGGCCGGGCCGGGGGTTTTGGGGCCGCCCCAGGTGTAGACCGGGTCCTCGTTCAGCAGGGTCCGCAGGTTGTGGCTGTGGACCCAGGCCCCGGCCTCAATGGGCCCGGATGCGGCCCCGATGGGGCAGCCGTATTTGATAACCCTTGCCCCCGCAGGAATCCGGTCCAGGGCCATCTTGTGGCCCTGGGGGATGTCCTCCCCCGCCCTGAGGAGCCGCCCTTCCAGGGTCAATGCCTCCCCCCGGACCAGGGGGCGCAGGGCCACCGCCACATTGTCCTGGGGGTTAATGCGGAAAAGGGGCCGCATTAAAGGCCGTCCCCGGCGGCCTGTTCCAGGGCCCTGCCCATGCCGGCCCGGAGGATGATCCCCAGGCTTTCCTGCACCGCCCCCCTTATATCCGGGTACGCGTTCAGGTCCTCCCCCCACCAGTCCTCACGGGAGAGGACCGTGCGGACCAGTTCCCCCAGGGCCGGGGAATCGCCGTCGTCAATGGGGGCCGCGGGCCGGCCGGCTGCCATGGCAGCTTCCAGGGCGGCCCAGAGGGCCGCAAAATGCCGCAGCACCGCCTCATCGTCCCTTATGACATAGGGCTTCCCAGCCCGGCGGCCCTCCATCTCGCCGCCCGCGGGATTCCTGCCCCGGTAAAAGGCCATGAGCGCGGCCAGGGAACAGCAGAGGGCCGGGGGGGCCTTGCCGTACCGTTTCCGGTAGGCAAGGATCGAGGGGAGTACCCTGGTCTTAAACTTGGCCGTCGAATTAAGGCTTATCGAAAGCAGTTGATGATGAACAAAGGGATTGGCAAAACGCTCCAGCGTTTCCCCGGCAAAATGCTTAAGGCCCTCAAGCGCGCTTGCGTCAAGGGAGGCGCCTGGGTCAAGGGAGGGGATGATCTCGTCAAAGATGGCCCTCCGCATGAAGCGGTACACCAGGGGATCGGCTGCGGCGGCGCCCACCGTATCAAGGCCGTAAAGGTACGCGGCCAGGGCGGCCGCGCTGTGGGCGCCGTTGAGGATACGCACCTTCCGGGTGCGGTAAAATTCAAGATTATCGGTCCGAATAACCTTGAGTCCCGCTTCCTCCAGAGGAAGTTCCTTCCGGCCGTCCCAGGCCGCGGGCTGCTCGATGACCCAGAGGTGGAAAAGCTCCCCGGCGCTGAGCAGATCGTCCCGGTAGCCCAGCCGTTCCCACAGGGCTTCCGCCTCCTCGCCGGGGAAGCCTGAGACGATTCGGTCCACCAGGGTGTTGCAGAACACGCAGGATTCCAGCCAGCGGATAAAGCCCTCCCCCAGCTTCCATTCCGCCGCATAGCGTTCCACCAGGCCCCGCAGGGTATCGCCGTTCCGGTCGATCAGCTCACAGGGGAGAAAGACCAGGGCCCTGGCCGGGTCCCCCCGGAAATACCGGTAACGCCGGTTGAGGAAGGCGGCAGCCTTGCCGGGAAAGGAACGCTGGGGCTGGTCCTCCAGCCGGTCCTCCGGGCTGTAGGCAATGCCCGCCTCGGTGGTGTTGGAGAACACAAAGCGGAGGTCCGGGTTTTCCGCACAGGCAATATACTCGTCAAACTGGGTGTAGGGATTGATACAGCGGCTCAGAGACCTGACGGCCCGGAATTCCTCCACGGCCCTGCCGTTTTCCAGACCCCGGAGGACCGTGGTGTAGAGGCCCCGCTGGGCATTAATCACAGCCCCCATGCTCCCCTCCCGGTTTCGGGGCTGGACTACCGCCGCATTGCCGTTAAAATCGGTTTTCTCGTTGAGGATATCGATCTGCCAGTCCGCGAAGGCCCGCAGAAAATTCCCCTCCCCGTATTGAAGGACCCGCTCGGGGCGGCTTTTGGTCTGCAATACCTGGTCAATGGTTTTCATCGGCCCCGGTTTTACACGGGGCCGGATTCCCGGCCCTCCCGAAGGACAAGCGGCTGGCCGGGGGCAAGCAGCCGGCCCCGGCGGAGGCCGTCCCTGATTCCTGCCAGCATGGCCTCGGGGTCCCCCGAGTGGGTGGGGCTGTCGCTCTTAAAGGTTCCGTAATGGCAGGGGATAAGGAGGGAATCCTCCAGATGGTTGGCCAGCACCGTGGCCCCCTGCACCCCCAGGTGGTAGGGGTCCCCGGAAACATCCAGGGCCAGCGCCGTGATGTCCCGCAGTTCGATGTGGTGCTTCATCAGCCGGGTGTCGCCGGGGAATACAAAGATCCCGTCCTGGGTGGTCACCTTAAAGCCGCAGCAATCTTCGGGACCGAAAACCCGGCCAAATCGGCCGGGGTCCGAAAGCTGCCAGGGGTGATCCGCGGGCAGCAACTCTATCTTGACGCCCCGCATGTCAAAGGTATTGCCGTGCTTTCCCCGCCGGGGCGTACCGGCCTGGGGGATGCCGGAAAGGCAGCGCACCGGGGAAGCTCCCAGTTCTTCCAGCCGGTCCTTGCAGTACAGGGTCCCGATAAAAACAGGGTCCAGCTTCATCAGTATCCGGGCCGTTTCCGGCCCCAGGTGATCATCGTCGGTATGGGTATAGAGTACCGCATCCGCCCGCGGAACCTCGGCGGCGTCAATGGGCCAGGGGCCCAGCAGTTCCTCCCCGGTCTCACTGGAGGCCGGTACGCCGGATCCGGCAGATTTTGGCGAGGCAACCAGGAGCGGGTCCACCAGGAGAATCACTCCCCGGACATTCAACATAAAGCCCGCCTGCCCAAGCCAAAACAGCCGGGTATCTGCAATCGATCCAAAGTCCTCTTGAGTCATCTTCATAGCCGCCGGTGCAATACATTGCCCCTTTGCCGTTCGCTGCATCATAGCTATTATTTATACTCACTTTTTCTGTAAAATACTACAACAATGGATAAGATACGCTGTCCCTGGTGCCTTGCGGACCCCCTCTACATCAAATACCACGATACCGAATGGGGCCGCCCCTTGAAAAACAACCGCAGGCTCTTTGAACTGCTCATCCTTGAGGGGGCGCAGGCGGGCCTGTCCTGGCTTACCATTCTGAAACGCCGGGAAGGGTACCGCGCCGCCTTTGACCGCATGGACCCGGAAAAAATCGCCCGTTACGGCGAGCAGGACCTGATCCGGCTCCTGGGGGATCAGCGCATCATCAGGAACCGCCGGAAAATAGAGTCCGCCATTGGAAACGCCCGGGCCTACCTTACCATGATGGAAGGCCCCCAAAGCTTCTCAACGTGGCTCTGGGATCATGTGGACGGTGAACCCCTGATCAATCACTTCAAAACCATGGATCGAATCCCCGTCACCACCCCCCTGGCGGAGGGCATAGCTAAGGAACTGAAAAAGCGGGGCTTTAGTTTTGTGGGGCCCACCATCATCTATTCCTTTCTCCAGTCTGCGGGCCTGGTAAACGATCACCTTACAAGCTGCTACCTGAGGAATAAGGAGACGAAGGCCACCTGAGGGCGGCCTACAAGGCCGCCAGGGTTTTCTTGAGCGCCTCTTCCAGCAAGGCCTGGGGGGGCTCGCTGATATGGCCCAGCCTTTGCATGTCCTCCGCCAGGGAGCGGGCCGCGGCGATATCCGCCCCGGCCTGGCGGTACACATCGTCCCAGCTTCGGTCTATCCGGGCCAGGCCCTCTTTAACCGCCTCGCGGGCCACGTCCGCGGCTTCCCTGGCAAAGACATCGGTCTCCTCCATGGTGGCGATGATGTTGTCCGGGGTAATGCCCCGGCGTTCCGAAAACTCCGCGATGGAGCGGGCGCAGCGAATGGCCATGCCGTCGCTTATCTTCCGGGCCCGTACCGCCAGGACCCCTTTAAGGATGCCGGGGAAGCAGACGGAATTGTTCACCTGGTTGGGGAAATCTCCCCGGCCGGTGGCCACGATAAAGGCCCCCTCCTCCTTGGCCGCGTAGGGCCAAATCTCGGGGACCGGGTTGGCGCAGGCAAAAACAATGGCCCCCTCCGCCATGGACCGCACCCATTCCCGTTTGACGGTCCCCGGTCCGGGGCTGGAAAGGGCGATAAGGACATCGGCCCCCTTCATGGCTTCCCCGATAGACGCGGCCCTGCCGGGGTTGGTCCTTTCGCAGATCTCCCACTTCCGGTAGTTCCGCGTATCCCCCCGAATATCTTCCCGGCCGGGGTGAAGGCTGCCCTTGGTGTCAAAGACGATCATCCGGCCGGGGTCCCCGCCGCTGGCCAGGATGAGCCGCGCAATGGTGGTGTTGGAAGCCCCCGCCCCCAAAAGTACGAACCTTGCCTCCCCCATGGTCTTGCCCGCCAGCTTGAGCGCATTGATAAGGGCCGCCAGGGTGACGCAGGCAGTCCCCTGGGCGTCATCGTGCCATACGGGAATATCGCAGGTCTCCCGCAGCTCGTCCAGCACCCGGAAGCAGTTGGGCTGGCTTATGTCTTCCAGGTTAATGGCCCCAAAGGAGTGCTGCAGCATCTTTACCAATTCGATAATTTTTTCCGGATCATTTTTACCTTCCGCGTTCCGGGAGTCCACGCAGAGGGGCACCGCATCGATCCCCCCCAGGTACTTCATCAGCAGGGCCTTGCCCTCCATCACCCCCAGGCCGCCGGAGGGGCCGCAGTCTCCGTCCCCCAGAACCCTGGTGGAATCGGAAACTACCGCCACCAGGTTTCCCCGGCTGGAGAGTTCAAAGGAGGCGTCCGGGTTATCACGGATAGCGGTGGAAACCGCGGACACCCCCGGCGTGTACCACAGGTTAAACCAGTTAAGTCCGTAGAGGCCGCATCGGGGGACGATCTGCGTCTTGCCGCCGTAGTAACGGTGGACCGCCAGGGAAAGGTTTTTGAGCAGCAGGGTCTTGGCCTGGGCGGTTTTTTCCGGGCCGAAATCCCCAGGGAAAAGGCGGTCCAGATCGTTAAGGCCCGGATCGATAAAAGGCATGGGTCCTCCCGGAATTGTAATTGGCCCCGGCTTTAGCCCCGGCCATGGCAAAGCTTATATTTCTTGCCGGACCCGCAGGGACAGGGATCGTTGCGCCCCACCTTGGGGCCGGAACGGACCACGGTGACCGGGGCAACGCTGCCGTCCTCGTACATCCAGCGGCCGTCGTACCTCTTAAAATGGGCCCGCTCGCGGTGCAGGTCCTTCAGACCCTTCCGCTCGTAGGAAGCCTCGAATTCCACGGTCCCTTCGGTATCATCGCTCCCGCCCTTTTCCACGGCGCTAATCTTGAGCCCCAGCCAGGTTGACTGTTCGCTCCAGGCCTGGGTCTCCCGCCGGTCAATATCGGTTTTCCCATCGGAGACACAGGTGTCGATAATGTAATCGATGGCGTGAGTCGCATAGGCTGTGTAACGGCTGCGCATCAGCGCCTCCGCGGTGGGAGGATTCTTCTCGCCACCGATATAGGGACCGCAGCATGCCTCGTAGGATAAACCGGAGCCGCAGGGACAACCATTCATACCAAACCTCTCCAAACACGGCCGCCGGGCCGCCCAATGCTCCCATTAGAACAAAATCCGGCCCCGCTGTAAAGGACCGTTCGGCGGCGGGGTTCGTCATTTTGCCTTTTGGTGAGAAAATCTATGCCCTGAAAAGGGGTATTGAACATTTTTCCAATTTTTGTTAGTTTCATTCAAAATTTTGTAAGGAATCCCCCGCAAGGGGCTTCCGCAAAAGGCGTGTTTCTTGCGTTAGTTGAGAGGGTAACGGAAGGCGCCATTAAGGAGCGTATCATGAAAAGAGCAGTTGTTTTTCTTCTGGCAATGGCCCTCCTGGGGGCTATTGGTATCTCCAGCCTGGCGGCGCAAGCGCCTACTCCTCCTACCCCGGATGATTACAATGCCGTGCCCACCCTTTCCACCGAGGCCCGCTACAGCGCGGGGCTCTTTACCACCTACGTGGATGACTTTATCGATGTCAACGGCTATGATCCCGACATCGGTACCTTCCTCTTCCTGGGCGGCTTTGGACAGGGCACTTCCGGCGTTGATCAAACAAATTTTGGTGTAATAGGCCCCTATTCCGGGGGTGATTACGGCATCAGCGCGGGTTTTGCCAAATCCTTCAGTAACTTCTACCTGGGGGTCTACCTGGGCGGCAACGTTGTCGATGCCAACGGCAATAGTTCGGGCGACCCGAAGCAGGGCTCTGCTACGGCCACTTGGAACACCCGCCTGGCGGTCCTCTTTGGAACTTCCCGGATCGGCGGCCTCCGCCTGGACCTGATAATGGATGATGTCACCGATACCACCAGCACCTATAAGAACAAAACGGTGACCGGTACCAGCGGCGAAGGGGCCACCGTGGCCCTAAGCTGGGGTAATTCCAACGGCTTTAGGGGCCTGGAGCCCCACGTCACCCTGGGCTTCCGCTTTCCCGATAATACGCTGGCGACCGATGCCACCGGCGGTAATAGAACCCGTACATGGACTGACGCCGCCTGGCTCCTTTCGGGCGGGATCTCCAAGGGCCTTGGTGAAATCTCCACCCTGGAACTGGACCTTAGCCTGAACGGCCTATTCGGCGAAGCCAGCATCGGGCAGAATTCGGATACCACGCCGGGCGGCTTCGGCCTCCAGCTTGATGCGGCCCTGGCTAATGAAATTGAGCCCCTGGACGGCCTGGCTTTTGCCTTCCAGCCCAACCTGAGCGTCGGTTTTTACGCCGGCGACAGCGGCCAACCGGATCCCTATTCCACATTTGACTTAATTGTGGGTTTCGACGCCGCGGCCAAGGTCAGGCTCCCCGGAAGGTTTGACAAGTTCACCCTGGTCACCGGTTTTGGGCTCAATATCTTTAACTGGGCCGTTGAAACTACCTATGCCAGCGCCCTGCAGGACAGCTGGACCGTTGACGGAATCTCCTGGGATACGGAAAAACTGTCCAACGTAGGCAGCCTGGGCCTGGGCCTGGTCTTTGAGCCCATCGAAGGGTTCTCCGTGGGCTGCGGCCTGAACACCCTGCTGGACAACATCTTCGAATTTGACCTGCCCAAGATGCAGGTGCGGGCCGGCCAATGGTTCAGCGGCAACAGCATCCCCCTCGCCTTTGACCTTACCGTAAGCTACAAGTTCTAAGGACCCGCGCCGCTTCTAAGCCGCGCCCGGGGTACCGCCCCGCAAGGCCGCCCTCCGGGGCGGCCTTTTTTTGCCCGGATACCGGGGCTATAGACCGTTCTTCAATGCAAGCCGGCGCTCTCCCGCCGCAGCTTCCGCAGTTCAAAGCTAATCATTACCGCGGTTAGGATAAAGGAAAAGCCGTCCGCCACGGGGCCTGCGGCCACCACCCCCCAGAGCCCCCAGATACTCCCAAAGATAAGCATGCAGGGGATAAGGACAATGCACTGGCGCAGCAGGGAAAGGAAGATAGAAACCTTGGGTCGGCCGGTAACCACGTACATATTGGTGGACACAATCTGGAAACCGTTCAGGGGCAGCAAGATCACGGCGATCCGCATGGCCCTGGGGGCAAAGGCCAGCAGCGCCTCACTCATGTCGGGGACAAAGATACTCATAAGGAATTGGGGGAACAGTTCTACGATGATAAAACCGAAAATACAGATCGCCGTGGCGGCCCCGACCGCCAAAAGGTAGGCCCGCAGCACCCGGTGGTACCGCTTGGCCCCGTAGTTGTAGCCCAGAATCGGCTGGGCCCCCTGGTTAATCCCAAACACGGGCATCAGGATCATCATGATGATGGACCCGGCGATACTCATCCCCGAAAGGGCAATATCCCCGCCGTTTTCCACCCCCAGGGCCGCGGCGCCGTACCAGCCGACGCTCTGGTTCGTGAGAAGCTGGACAGCGGACATGATAAACTGAAGCAGGAAGGGGGCGGACCCAAAGGCCATGATCTGGCCTACCATCGAAAGGGAAGGCTTAAAATGCCGGGGCTGCAGTTTGATGACCACCCGTTTCCCCAGGCTAAAAGACAGGATCCATATCGTGCTGACCAGTTGGGAGATGATGGTGGCCCAGGCAGCCCCCCGTACCCCCCAGCCCAACAGGAAGATGAAAAGGGGGTCCAGGATCATATTCAGCCCCGCGCCCAAAATCATGCCGATCATGGTGACGGTGGGGAAACCCTGGGCCCTGGTACAGTGGGAAAAACCAAAGCCCACCATGGAAAAGGAACTCCCCAAGAGGATTATTTTGAGGTACTCGCGGGCATAGGCAAGGGCTTCGCTCTTTTCCTGGGCCCCCAGTATGGAAAGGAGGGGCTCGATAAAAACCAGGCCCAGCACGGTCATAACGATGCCCATGACGATGAGCAGAAAAAAGCAGTGGTTCAGGGCGTTTTCCGCCTCTTCCCGGCGGCCCTGGCCCAGCCGCATGGAGAGCAAATTGGCGGAGCCGATGCCAAAGAGCATGGCAATGGCCATGTGGATGGTCATCAGGGGCAGCACCAGGGAAAGGCCCCCCAGGGCGATTTCGTTGACCCCCTGGCCTACAAAGATCCGGTCCACCATGTTGTAGAGGGCGCTGACCAGCATGCCGGTGATGGCCGGCAGGGAAAACTGAAGCAGCAGCTTGCCCACGGGCAGTACGCCCAGCCGGTCTGCGGCATCGGGTTTTGCGGCGGCGCTGCTGACGGATTGGAATTGGACGGGGCCGGGGGATTTGACGGGCCCCTGGCCCGCCGCGGGGCTCCGGTCCTCTTCCCCGCTCTGGAACTCGTTTTCTGACATTGCATGAGTGTCCTATACTAGCGCCGCCCTTGTAAAGGCATGGGAAACCCGGTATTTTGAGCTTGTCCTGCTTTTGGGAGGTACGGCGTGGTCAGGGTAGAGCAAAAAATTCCCGTGTGGAAGCAGTTTTATGACGAGGGAAAGAGTTTTCACAAGACCGTTAAGGGCAGCCTGAAGCGGCCGGAGGTCTTTACCCCGGAAATTGTGCAGAACATCGCCGCCATGGGGATAGAAAAATACTTCATGTCCATCTTTGTCCACCGGGGGACCCTGCCCCAAAATCACACCATGGAGGACTTTATCGGCGAGGTAAAAGCCTTTTTCCCCCTCCCCGGAGACCTGGAAGAGTCCCTGCGCTACTTCGATACCCTGCAGCAGATCTGCTCGATAGACCATTACAAGATTACCAAGCCGGAAAGCGGCGATGTGAAGCGCTTTGTGGACGCCATTGACCGGGTTGCCCAGTTGGCGGACCGGGAACTGGCGGAGGAACAGGTCCGGCAATGACGGAAATCCCCCGCTAATGGCGGAACCCCCCCTGCAATGATGAAAACCCCCCCGCTCATGGCGGGAACCCCCCGGCGGCGCCTCCGGATCCTTGATACCACCCTGCGGGACGGCGATCAGGCCGCGGGCTTCGCCTTTGCCCCGGAGGAGAAGCGGGCCATTGCCCGGGCCCTGGTGGAAGCGGGGCTGGACACGGTGGAAACCGGCTTTCCCCTGTCTTCCCCCGCGGATTTTGAAACCTGCCGGGAGCTGGCCCGGGAATTCCCCGGCCGCACCGCGGTCATGTGCCGGGGCCGCCGGGAGGATATTGCCGCCACCGCCAAGGTTTTTGCCGGCGGCATTCCGGGGCTGCTCCATATTTCCCTGCCCGTAAGCGGCATCCATATCCGGGCCAAGCTGGGGATCTCCGGGGGGGAACTCCTTGGCCGGGCCGCGGAACTGGCGGCCTACGCCGCGGGTTTAGCCGCGGATGTTGAGATGGGGGCCGAGGATGCCACCCGCTGCGGCCGGAATTTTTTGCTGGATTACTGCGGCGCCGTCTTTGCCGCCGGGGTAAAGACCGTCAACATCGCCGACACCCTGGGACTTTCCGCGCCCGGGGAATTCGGCCCCCTTATCACGCTGCTCAAGCGCGCCTTCCCGGAGGGCCGTATCAGCGTGCATTGCCATAACGACTTTGGTCTGGCCCTTGCCAATACCCTGGCCGCGGTGGAGGCCGGCTGCGATCAGGCGGAAGTTTCCGTGGGCGGCGCCGGGGAGCGGGCGGGAAATGCGGCCCTGGAGGAACTCTGCCTCAACCTGGAAGCCCGCGGGGCAACCCTGGCCGTGGAAACCGGGCTCAGGCCGGATCATTTGCCCCCCCTCATGGCCCTTATCAGAAGCAGTTCCGCCATCGACGGCCCCCTCAAACCCGTAAGCGGCTGGAATATCCGCTCCCACGCATCGGGGATACACCAGCAAGGCCTGGCCCGCCGGACCGAAACCTACGCCAACCACGCGCTGGATACGATAAACCCCGGCCCCGAGCGGATCATCCTTTCCCGCCATTCGGGGAAGGAGGGCCTGCGGCTCTTTGCCCGGCGTTACTGCGGCCTGGAATTGGGGGAGGCCGCGGTCCGGGAAGCCCTGGACCGGGTAAAGGCCGCGCCGGGGCCCCTCACGGGGCTTACAGAGTTCCTCTGCATCCTGGCGGACTGCGGATTCCCCCTCAAAAAGCGGCCCCTGGTATGCCGTTCCCTGGCGGAAACCCTCGAAACCCCCACCGAAACCGGGCCCTCCCGCTATACCATCAGCGCGGCGCTGGGAACCCACCCCCCAGGCTCCGGGGACCTGTCCGTCCAGGGCGCCGGCGAAAGCCGGGAAGCGGCGGTCCTGGAAGCCCTGGCCGGCTTGGATGGTTTGTACGGCCTGGGCGGCGGCGGAATCGAGATCACCCGGATTGGCCTTACCGGCTCCGGCGCCCGGCTCCGGGTCTACACGGAACTGACCAGCGGGGGCCGTCCCTTCGCCGTCGAGCGGCGGGGAGATTCGGCGCCCCTCCTCTTATTCCAATGCTGCCTGGATGCGGTAAACGCATGCCTCCAACTCCTTTAAGGGGGGGGCTGTTACCAAACACCGGTGGACCATGCCGCATCCACCCTCCGCCCCCCCTCCGCCCGCACTCCGTCGCGGGCTACCCCCCAAAACGGTGTCAAACGGTGTCACCCCTGTGTTACCACCTCTTGAATCTATCAGCGCCTTTATGCTGTACTGTACTTGACAACAGTAAGCCATTGGCTTATACTTAGCTCATGGCCGGTCCAGAACCTGTCACCGTAATTGAAACACCCTCTTTTCTCCGGGATGCCAGAAAATTATTGGATGATGAGGAACGGGAAGCTCTGATAAATTATCTGGCATACTCACCTACTATAGGAAAGCTGGTCAGAGGAACAGGCGGTATCCGAAAGGTACGTTGGGCACGGGAGGATGAAGGAAAAAGCGGCGGGTATCGGGTAATATATTTTTTTCATTCTAATGATGTTCCCTTATTCGTGCTTAATATTTTTTCAAAAAATGAAAAGGCCAATATCGATCAGGCGGAACGCAATGATCTCAAGAAATTAACCGCGATTTTGGTGAAAAACTACCAAGCAGGAGGCAAATAAAAGTGAGTGGGAGCCGGATAATTGAAAGTATGAAAGAGGCGATTGCTATTTCTCGAGGGGAATTGCCGGAGAGCACCTACAAGGTGCACATACCGGAAACGGTAGATGTAAAGGCGATACGACAGCGGATGGGGCTTTCCCAACCGGCCTTCGCAAACCGCTTCGGGCTTTCTCTGTATACGCTCCGCAACTGGGAACAGGGAAAGCGCCAGCCCGATCCGGCGGCAAGGGCATACCTCAAGGTCATAGAAAAAGCGCCGGACTTTGTTTCCCGTGTCCTGACGGTATAAATTCGGGAAACAAAAACCCGCCATAGCTGATAGAAAATTTATATATTCTGCCGATAATAAAAACGTTTTAGTGATCTCAAATTCATCTTCACCAACATAGTCTGCCTGGGCCAAGCCGCCTTCGGGGACGTTGAATGTGACCGGGCGTGCGCCCAATGTGAGATCGTGGGTTGTTTTTACTGTGCAGGCGCAGTCTTCGCCGTCGCAGCAGGCTGGGTTGTCTGAGAATTCACGTTGCGTTCCCGCCGGGCATTCGCAGTTGTTCTGTTCCGCGCCGCCCGGGCATCCGCCGAATGTCACGGCCATCACACAAGCGCCCAGCAGAACGGATGCAATCACCTCGTTTTTGTGCATTGATTGTTTGCGAAGGGTACATACCCCGGCCGCTTGCGGCGGTACTAAGGGTATGTACCCTGAGTCAAATACCTTACCAAAACAACCATACCCCGACCGCTCTGCGGCGGGGTTGGTTGATTGGCGGCGGGTACTGTTCCCGCCGTCAGCGCCGGAGGCAGAGTTCCTCCAGCCGCTTAAAGCCCATGGCCGTCATGTGGGCCGCAATGCCGTCGATAATTTCTATCATGGCAGGCGGCCTGGCGAAGGTGGCCGAACCCACCTGCACCGCCCGGGCCCCGGCCAGGAGAAACTCCAGGGCGTCTTCGGCGCGGGCGATGCCCCCCATGCCCACCAGGGGGACCGCGGGAACCGGGGCTCCGGGCTGTCCGAGGGCCTCGTAGAGTTCCCAAACCATCCGCAGGGCGATAGGTTTTATGGCGGGGCCGGACAGTCCCGCGCTGATGTTGTCAAAGACCGGCCGCCGCCGCCGGATGTCGATGGCCAGGGCCTTGAAGGTGTTCACCAGGGACAATGCGTCCGCCCCGGCGTTAACGCAGGCGCGGGCCACCGCGGCCAGATCCGGGGCATTGGGGGAAAGCTTTACCATGAGGGGCTTGTCCGGGGCGGCCCTGCGGACCGGGGCCGTGACGGCGGCGGCGGCCTCCGGGTCCAGCCCGAAGGCCATGCCCCCGGCCTTGACGTTGGGGCAGGAGATGTTCAGTTCGATCATGTCGATGGCCGTACCGTTGAGGAGCGCGGCCCCCTGGACGTATTCCTCCACCGTGGACCCCGAAAGGTTGGCGATGACCACCGGCCCCAGGCCGCGGAGCGCGGGGAGTTCCTGCTCGATAAAGGCCGGGATGCCGGGGTTTTCCAAGCCGATGGAATTCAGCAGCCCCCCCGGCGTTTCGTGGAGCCGGGGCCCCCCGTTGCCGGGCCGGGGATGGAGGGTGAGCCCCTTGGTGCAGATGCCCCCGAGCCGGGAAATATCCAGAAGCCCCGCGTATTCCCGGCCGTAGCCGAAGGTTCCCGATGCGGCGATCACCGGGTTTTTGAACAGGACCCCGGCGATGGTAACCGTAAGGTCCGGGCCCTTAGGGGCAGGGGCCTGGGCGGTTTGCGGCGCCTTACCCATAGATATCCTCCGCGGGGAAGACCGGGCCGTCGGCACAGACACTCCGGTTCCCCCCGGCGGTCCCCACGGTGCAACCCAGGCAGGCCCCCACCCCGCAGGCCATGTGCCTTTCCAGGCTGAGGTAACAGGGGACCCCCTCTTTTTTGCAGGAGGCCGCCACGGCCCGCATCATGGGCTCCGGGCCGCAGGCGAAAACCGCCCGGTAGTCCGCGGGCTTAAGAAAATCGGGAATCCGGCCCCTGTTCCCCTCCAAGCCGTCCTCGGTGGCAAGGACCAGCGTGCGGGCCTTTATGCCCATGGTAAGGATGCAGGCGGGGGAAGGGTCCTTTCCTCGCGGCCGGAACCGCGAATCGTCCAGGGAGGCGGTCTTGAAACCGGCGTAAAAATCAAAGGGCCGGTCCTCAAGCTCCGAGGCAAAGGCCATGAGGGGCGCGATGCCGATGCCCCCGCTTATCAGGGCCATGGGGCCGCGGTCCGGGAGAAAATCGGCCCAGTGGTTGCCCAGGGGGCCGGTAAGTTCAGCCTCGTCGCCGGTTCGCAGGTCCAGGAGTTCCGCGGTTCCCCTGCCCCGCCGGGCCACCAGGAATCGAACCGTATCGGTGATGGCGAATTCGACCTCATAGTAGCTTTTGCCCCGGAGTCTGCGCCGGTTTTTCGGGGTTTCCCGGATCGCGGGGTTCCACAGCGCGGCGCTGATAGGCCGTCCAAGCAACAGGGCTGACCGTTTCGGCCTGACCATGAAAAACTGCCCCCCCCTGGGCGCGGGGCCGGGCCAACTGAAATCAAGGAACGCCAGGTCCCCGTTAAGGGGCCTTACCGCCAGGAGTCTGCCGGTAAAGAAACGCCTCGTAAGCCGGCTGGTGGAAGGGGAAGGTTCCCGGACCTCGTTCACAAAATTCAGCCTACCCGGAATAAAGACAAGCTGGCAAGAACTTACAAAAGAGCGGTAATTCTATTATGGTAAAGGTTATGAATTACCACGATCTTCCGCCCCTCTGGGAAAATCCGGAGATTCCGGCTATTAACCGGCTTCCCGCCCGTGCGTCCCTGGTACCCTTTGCCGCCGAGCGTGATGCCCTTACCGATGCTATCGCGGGGCCCGAGTGGCGCCGGAGCGAAGCCAACCCCCTTTTTTTAAGCCTGGACGGCGCCTGGGATTTTAAGCTGGTCCCCAGCCCCGGTGATGAAGGAGCTTCCCTGCCCTGGGGAACGATACGGGTGCCCGGCACCTGGACCCTGCAGGAGGAGGCCCTTTCGTCCTTTGCCGATTATCCCCATTACACGAATGTTCAGATGCCCTTTCAGGGCACGCCGCCCCTGCCCCCTGCCCGCAACCCCACCGGTTACCACCGGCGCCGTTTTCAGATTCCGCCGGCCTGGAAGGGGCGGCGGGTGGTCCTCCATGTGGGCTCCGCGGAGAGCCTCTGCCTGGTCTATGTGAACGGCCTGTTCGCGGGGGCGGGAAAGGACACCCGGCTTCCCTCGGAGTATGACATTACCCCGTTGCTCAAGACCGATGAGGATAACGAGCTTTTGCTGAAGGTGGTCCGCTACAGCGACGCCAGCTATGTGGAGGATCAGGACCAGTGGTGGTTCGGCGGACTCCACCGCAGCGTATACCTCTACAGCACGGAAGATGTTTTTATTAAGGATGCCGAGGCCCTGCCCGGCGGCATCGACGGGGACGGCGTGGGCCGCCTGAGCCTGGGGGTAACGCTGGGGGGCAATGTTCCCCAGGGGGCAAGCACGGGAAACGTGCCGGTCCTGGTTGGGGGCGTTGCGGTGGTCCATAAGATTCGCTGGGCCCTGTACCCCTTTACCCTGCCGGAGAAGGCCGGGGATGCGGAGGCCGCGGCGGGGAACCTGAAGGCCCTGGCCGGGGGCGAGACGGAATTCATCTGCAATTACCGGGTTAATGCCAACCGGACAAGCTTTGAGATCGCCCTGCCCGGCGCCAAAGCCTGGTCGTCGGAGACGCCCAACCTCTATGTCCTTACGGTAAGCCTTTACAGCGGGGACCGCCACATTGAAAGCGCGGCCTTTACCACCGGATTCAGAACCGTGGCCGTCCAAAAGCGGGAGCTCCTGATCAACGGCAAGGCCGTTTACATTAAAGGGGTTAACCGCCACGAACACGACGAGTATGCCGGAAAAACCCTGAGTACCAGCTCCATGGTCACCGACATACGGCTGCTCAAACAGCACAACTTTAATGCGGTCCGCACCTGCCACTACCCCAACGACGAGCGGTGGTACGAACTCTGCGACCGTTACGGAATCTACCTGGTGGACGAGGCGAATATCGAGAACCACTGCTTCTACAGCCAGATCAGCGCGGATGAACGCTATGCCTTTGCCTACGCTTCACGGGTCCAGCGCATGGTGGAGCGGGACAAGAACCACCCCTCGGTTATCATCTGGTCCCTGGGCAACGAAAGCGGCGAAGGCCCCCTCCATGTGATGAATTCGGCATGGATACATCACCGGGATCCCAGCCGCCCCGTCAACTACGAAGGCTTTGTCAGGCCCCCCAGGGGGCAGGGCTCGTTCACCATGGATTCCCTGTCCAGGGGGAAGGGCTTAACCGATATTATCGGTCCCATGTACCCCCCCATCAGCCTGATTGCGGACTTTGCCGCGTACCGGGAGGACGACCGTCCCCTTATCATGATCGAGTATTCCCACGCCATGGGAAACTCCAACGGCAGCCTGGCCGATTATTGGCGGGTCATCGAAAACCACCACGGCCTGCAGGGCGGCTTTATCTGGGATTGGATCGATCAGGGCATTGCGGCCTACACCGCGGATAAGAAAAAGTATTGGAAGTACGGCGGGGACTTTGGGGACCAGCCTTCGGACTACGATTTCTGTCTGAACGGCCTCCTCTTTCCCGACCAGACTCCCAAACCGGCCATGGCGGAATGTAAGAAGGTCCAGGCCCCGGTCCGCATAACGCGGGTTCCGGCGAAGCCCTTCAGCTTCCTGGTGGAGAACCGCCGGGATTTCCTCCCCCTGGACGATATGGTCCTTAACTGGGCGCTTTGCACCGAACATGAAACACTCCTCCAGGGCAGCCTGGGGCTGGAGGGTCTGGGGCCCGGCGCCGTCAAAGAGATTGAACTGGACGGCCTTAAAACCCTGGACCTGTCCCGGTACGGGGAGACGGTCTATCTGCGTTTCGATTTTGCGCTCAAAGAAAAGAGCCCCTGGGCGAATGCGGGTTTTGCGGTACTAAGCGATTCGATAGTCCTGAGGGATCTTCCCCAGCCGGTGTTTTGGCAGGGTACCTTGCAGGATGCCGGGCAGAACGGCAAAGCCGCGGCGGGCAAAGGTCCCGCCGAACCTGTCAAGGCCCCCTCCTACGTGTGGGACTTTATTCAGGCCCTGGAGCCTTCCCTTTTCCGGGTCCCCACGGAGAACGACGGCCTTAAGGTCTACCTTCCCTGGCGGGGGGACGAGGCCGCCGCCTTCTACTGGCGGGACAAGCCCCTCTACCCCTGGCTCGATCTGGACCTCCTCAACCTTAAACGGGTCTGTGAAAGCGCGGATAAGGGGCAGGACCCACGGGGGCTCAAATGGTTTATCATGCGGGAGCGGCTCTACGCCGGGGAACACGCGGCCCCCGCGTGTCAGGGCCGGTTCCTGGGAGCCTACCGCGCCGCCTTCCACGAGACGGGCCGGGGGTCCATCGTCTTCGAGGCGGTCTTCGATCTGGCGCCGGACCTTCCCGAATTGCCCAAGGTGGGGCTTTTGACCACGGTCCCCAACAGCCTTACCCAGGTTTCCTGGTTCGGCCTGGGCCCCGGAGAATCCTATCCCGACCGCCGGGACGGGGTTTACCTGGGCGCCTGGTCCCTGAGCCCTGTGGAAATGGAAACCCCCTACATCATGCCCCAGGAAAACGGCAACCGCAGCGGGGTCCGTAGCCTCGATCTGCATTTTAAGGCGGGGCAGACCCTCCGTCTGGTCCCCGATGCGCCCTGCAATATCAGCGTGAGCCGTTACGGTCGGGAAGACCTGCTCAAGGCCCTGCACCTGCCGGAACTGACCGACGTGTCCCAGGGGCCCCAGGGTTACTACCTGTTCAATATCGATATTGCCCAGCGCGGGGTGGGGACCGCAACCTGCGGGCCCGATACCCTGGAGCAGTACCGGCTCCGGCCGGGGATCTATAGACTGCGCCTGGAAGCGGCGCTGGTGTAAGGGGAAGAACGCATGAAAGGACCTATTTTGGTAATCCTTGCCGCGGGGATGGGAAGCCGTTACGGCGGGCTCAAGCAGATCGACCCCATCGGCGCGGGAGGCGAGGCGCTGCTGGACTATTCCGTCTACGATGCCCTGCGGTCGGGATTTGAAAAGGTGGTGTTTATTATCCGCCACGATTTTGAGGAAGATTTTAAGCGCCAGATCCTTGGCAGGATGGGAACGGGATTTCTCCGGGATCTTGCCTTTCAGGAACCGGATACCCTGATACCCCAGGATATTTTTGCCGAATCCCGCAAGATTGGCAGGACCAAGCCCTGGGGTACCCTCCATGCCCTGCTCTGCGCGGAGCCCTTTATCGATGCGCCCTTTGCGGTGATCAACGCCGATGACTTTTACGGCCGGGAATCCTTCCAGGCCATGGGGAAATTTCTGGCCGCGGGGAATCTGAGCGAGGGGGCCATCGTCCCCTACAACCTGGAAAAGACCCTGAGCCCCAGGGGAACGGTTACCCGCGGGGTCTGCGTGATCCGCGACGGCCTGCTCCGGGGGGTGGACGAGCTTAAATCCATCGAAAAGCAGGGGGACTCCATCTTCAATACCGGCGAGGACGGAAAGAAGCGGGAACTGGCCCCCGATACCCCGGTATCCATGAACTGCTGGGGCTTCCCGCCCCAGGTTTTCCCGGCCCTTCACCGTTATTTTGATGCATTCCTGGCAAAATCGGGGCGGGAGCTTAAGAGCGAATGTTATATCCCCCTGGCCGCCGACTGGCTCATACAGCACGAACATCTGGCCATCCGTTCCATCGAGGCAAATTCCGAATGGTTCGGCGTCACCTACAAAGAAGATCAGGGGGCGGCCCAAAAGCGGATGGCCGAATTGACCGGCGCGGGACTCTACCCTTCGCCGCTGTGGGGCTAGGAAGGAGTATGGGATGAAGGTATTGGTTATCGGCGGCGCCGGCTATATCGGGAGCCATGTGGTAAGGGAACTCCTTGACCGGGGCCACCATGTCCTGGTCTTTGACAATTTATCTTCCGGGCTCCGGGAGAATCTTTTTTCGGATGCGGCCTTTGTCCACGGGGACATCATGCAGTACGAGGCCCTCCGCCGGGCCGCGGCCGGGAATTTTGATGCTCTTATCCACCTTGCCGCCTTTAAGGCCGCGGGGGAATCCATGATTGCGCCGGAAAAATATTCGCTGAACAACATAAGCGGCGCCATCAATATCCTCAATGCCGCATCGGAGGCGGGGATTAAGCGCCTTATTTTTTCTTCCAGCGCCGCGGTTTACGGGGAGCCGGAATACGTCCCCATTGACGAAAAGCATCCCAACCGGCCCGCCAATTATTACGGGTTTACCAAGCTGGAAATTGAACGTTTCCTGGACTGGTACGACAGGCTCCGGGGCATCCGCTCCGTGAGTCTGCGTTACTTTAACGCCGCCGGCTACGATGTAAAGGGCCGGATTAAGGGCCGGGAGCTTAACCCCGCAAACCTTATCCCCATCATCATGGAAGCGGCGGCGGGGCAGCGGAAGGAGGTGCAGATTTTCGGCGGTGATTACGATACCCCGGACGGCACCTGTATCCGCGATTATATCCATGTGAGCGATCTGGCCGCCGCCCACGCGGGGGCCCTGGAATATCTCGCTAAGGGCGGGCGGAGCCTTGCCGTTAACCTGGGGACCGGGACCGGCGCCTCGGTGTTGGAAGTGCTTGAAGCGGCCCGGCGGATCACGGGGAAGGAGATTCCGGCGAAGATCGGCCCCCGGCGTCCCGGCGATCCGGCAAAGCTTACCGCCTCGTCGGAGCTGGCCGCCGCGGCCATAGGTTTTAGGGCGGAACATTCCGAAATCGACGTCATCGTCCGTACCAGTTGGGAGGTGTACCGATGAACGGGGTAAAACCGGCGGCCCCGGACGGAATTGCCCCGCTGCCTGACTTGCTCGAGTCTCCCCCGCTCCGCTCCCTTATTGCCGAGTTGTACGGTCCGGGGGAGGGCATTTTTGCGGCCCAAAAGGAACGTTACCTAAACCTGGCGGAACAATTCAACCAACGCTTTGGCGCCGGGCAGGAAGTGAGGATCTTCAGTTCCCCCGGACGCAGCGAGATCGGCGGGAACCACACGGACCACAACCATGGCAAGGTCCTGGGCGCCAGTATCCAACTGGACTGTGTGGCGGCGGCGGCCAAAACCGGCGACGGGCGCATCAGCATCTATGATAAAAGCTACGGCGAAGATTACGTCATCGATCTGGGGGAGGACCTTTCCCCCCGGCCCGGGGAAACGGGCTCCGCGGCCCTGGTGCGGGGGATTACCGCGGGCTTCCAAAACCCTTCCCTTACGGGGGGCGCCCCCTTTGCCCTGGGCGGTTTTAGCGCGTGTATCGAAAGCCGGGTCCTTCCCGGTTCGGGAGTTAGTTCCTCCGCGGCCTTTGAAATGCTCATCGGCGGCATCCTCAACGTCCTGTACAACGGCGGAAAACTGCCGGTGGAAAAGCTGGCGGTCATGGGCCAATACGGAGAAAACAACTACTGGGGCAAGGCTTCGGGACTGCTGGATCAGATGACCTGCGGCGCCGGGGGCATGGCGGCCATCGACTTTGAAAACCCCTCCGCGCCGGCGCTCCGGCGAATCCCCTTCGACTTTGCCTCCCGCCGCTGCGTCCTGGTGCTGGTGAATACCGGCGGCAGCCACGCCAATTTGAGCGGCGAGTATTCGGCAATCCCCGGCGAGATGAAGAGCGTCGCCGCCTTTTTCGGCAAGGAGGCGCTCCGGGGCCTTACCCTGACCGAGATTCTCCGCAGTCTCCCCGATCTGCGCTCCAAATGCGGCGACCGCGCGGTCCTGCGGGCCCTGCACTTTCTCCAGGAGAACGCCAGGGTGGACGAGGAGATTGAGGCCCTTAAGGGGAACGACTTTCCCCGGTTCCTCAGCCTGATCCAGGAGTCCGGGGATTCTTCCTACAGGTTTCTGCAGAATGTTACCGTGCCGGGGAGCATCGAGGCCCAGAACATCCCCGTTTGCCTTGCCCTAACGGAGGCCTTCTTCCGGGAGCGCCGCCTGAATGTCCAAACCAGGCGGGCCGCCTGCCGGGTCCACGGCGGGGGTTTTGCCGGGGTAATCCAGGTTTTTCTGCCCCAGGAAGAGGCGGAAGCCTACACCGCGTGGATGCACGGCGCCCTGGGCTATACCGGAGAAGGTCCCAGCCCCGTGTTCATCATGTCTATCCGGCCCCGCGGTCTGGTGGAAATAACAAAGCCCTAGTGTACTGTCTTACACAGAAGTAGGAATAACCACGGACGACACAGACAGACACGGACAAAGAAAAAGAGTAGATAATGAAGCAAAATCGTCCTAAATATCTCATATTCTTTGGG
>JAISQJ010000016.1 GCA_031274285.1 Treponema sp.
TCATTGTTGATGTCCCTGGAGCCGGTGGTGAACTCCGCGATGGACTGCATCACATACTCCCGGACATTGGTAATAGGCTCGGCGATTCGCTGGGCCTCGGCCTCGGTATACTTCAGGGGGTCCGGCAGAATGTGCTCGGGGTGGGCATTCAGGTTGTACTGGTAGTTGTAACCGTTGACCATGGCCGCATAGGAATTGGGATTGTAGGGCGCCTGGGTACTGCCCCGGGTATTGCCCTGCTGCATGGAAGCGTAGCGGGGACCCTGGTTGTGCCAGAATTTATTGGACGGGGAATTCCAGATGTCGGTCATTTCCACGATGGACAGGGAGGGATAGATCCCCATGGCAACGTAGGCATTGGAATCCTGGGCCAGGATCTTGGGGTCCCGGGTCCAGTCAACCCCTTCCTCGCCGAAGCGCTGGATGATGGAAATGGTATGCTCCAGCATGGAATCCATCACCTTGAAGGCCAGATCGGGATTCTTGCTCTTGGACGTGATAAAGGTGGTGGAATTCGGCACAAAGCCGGTGTAAGGGCTATAGGCGATGCCGTCGGGTCCTTTGAAGGGGGGAACCATCACCAACTGGGCAAAGTTGGCGTTGTTGTCGGTGGAGGCCTGGGGCCAGTTGCTCAGGCTCCCCGCGGAGGTAAGGGCCACGATGGGAGGATTGTTGTTCAGCTCCGCCCGCCAGGTCTGCTGATCGTTGGTAAACATCGAAGCGGAAAGCACCCCATCCTTGTACAGGGTATTAAGGTACTGCAGGGCCTTACGGAAATTCGGTTCCGTAAAGGGGGCGATAACGTTTCTCCCCGACGCATCCAGAGCCAAGTTGGGGCCTGCACTCCCCTGGGTGTAGAATACAAAGGAATTGATCAGGGCGGTGGTAACGCTTTCGCCGTAGGTGCCCCGGAACCAGCCGGTAATACCAATCTCGTCTTTGCGGCCGTTGCCGTTGGGGTCCCGGTCCCGAATAGCGATAAGGGCCTGCCTGAGCTCCTCGGTGGTGGAAGGAATCTTAAGCCCCAGCTGATCAAGCCAGGCCTTATTCATGTACAGCCGGTTAGGGGTTAGGTTCCAGGTCTCCGGCTCGTAGCGGGCCAGGTGGTAAACATGATTGTCGGCGCTGGTGATGTGTCGTAGATATGCGTTACGGTCTGCCTCGGGGATGGCCCAGAAATTGGGAGCCGTGTCGGGGCTGGCCAGGTACTTCTCAAGGGGGATAAAGGCGCCGCCGTTGCCGTACTGGAAGATCGCCTCCTGGGTAAGATCGTCGGTGATGATGACATCGGGCAGGTCCTGGGAGGAAACCATCAGGGAAACCTTGGTCCTGATTTCCGGGGGGCTCTCGGGGAGCATGTAAAACTGGATGTCTATGTTGTGAAGATTTTCCAGGTACTGGGTAAGGTAGTTGTTATCATAATCGGTGATGCCGGAATTGGACTCTATACCGATAACCAGGACGGGTTTTCCGCCGCTTGTCTGGGGACTGGCAGCCCCCTGCCCCCGCGCAAAAACCACTCCCGCGGCCGCCAAAAGGATCAGAACCGCCAGGGCCGATCGCTTCAATACTGCTGTCATATACTCCTCCGTCTGTAAGCTGAAATTCCGTCCGCTCCAAGGGCGGACTCTAAAGGCCAAAAAAGTATACCACCTTTTTTTGAAAGGGCCAAGCATTTTTTCTGGAGTATTTTCCTAACCATAACACTAACCATAGCGAAAACAACTAACCATAGCGAAAACTTGACAAACGAATTAATCAAGGCGATACTTATCCGCTCTGGTACTATCTTTCAGTTTTTTTCGTTTTTGGCTTTTTGGTAAGGAGGTCACCGTGAAGATCATTGTACCTATCAAACAGGTGCCGGAAAGCAGTAATGTCAAAATGGACCCTGAAACCGGTACGGTTATCCGCGCCGGGGTTGAAACCGTGGTAAATCCGCTGGATCTATACGCGCTGGAAGCGGCGTTACGTTTGAAAGAACAGCATGGCGGAACCGTAACGGTCATCTCGATGGGACCGCCCCAGGCTATGAAAGCCCTCAACGAGGCGGTCGCCATGGGCTGTGACGAGGCGGCGCTCATTTCCGACCGGAAGTTCGGAGGCGCCGATACCCACGCCACCTCCTATACCCTCTCCCAGGCGATCCGCGGCGTCGGCGCCTATGACCTCGTCATCGCCGGGGAGCGGGCCACCGACGGGGATACCGCCCAGGTGGGGCCGGGTATTGCCGCGTGGCTCGATATTCCCCTGGCCACCTATGTGTCCAAAATCGGGGCGCTGGAACAGGGGCGGATCCGCGTGGAACGGCTGGTGGAGGAAGGTTACCAATTGCTTTCCGTGCCCCTCCCCTGTCTGCTTACGGTGGTAAAGGCCGTGGCCGTCCCCCGGCTGCCCACCCTCAAAGGCAAGATCCGTTCCAAGGATCTGCAGATTCCGGTGTTGAATACTGAAACCATGCAGCTTAATCCCGAATACCTGGGACTTGCGGGCTCTCCCACCAAGGTGGTCAATATCAGTACCCCCAAGGTTACCCGCGGGGGCAGAACCGTCAGCGCCCAGGACGATGTTTCCCTGAAAGCCGCAGTGGATGAACTGGTGGCGCTGCTTGAAAAGAAAGGAGTCCTTCCATGACCGCAGACACCCAGGCCCAGGGGGTATGGACCCTGGCCGAACAATTTGAAGGTAAGCTCAAGGGGGTTTCCTTTGAGCTCTTAGCCCGGGGACGGAAGCTG
>JAISQJ010000035.1 GCA_031274285.1 Treponema sp.
ATGCCCGCTTACGCGGCCCCCATAAGCAATGTTCTGAACGGCGTGTCTTCGGCGGGGGCGGGGGAAAAGACGGGGGTTCGTTTTACCGCCCCGGAAGCCCGGGTGTTGATCGTGGACGATATTGTTACCAACCTGAATGTGGCCAAGGGGCTCCTGGCGCCCTATCGTATGGATATTCAAACCTGTACCGGGGGGAGGGAGGCGATAGAACTTTTGGGGCGGCAGCGTTTCGACCTTATCCTTATGGATCACATGATGCCCGATATGGACGGCATAGAGACCGCCGCGGTGATCCGGGCCATGGAAGACGAGGAGATAAAAAACACCCCCATAGTTGCCTTAACCGCCAGCGCGGTTTCCGGGATCCGTGATATGTTCCTGGAAAAAGGTTTTAACGATTATCTGGCCAAGCCGGTGGAGATTATCAAACTTGATGAGATTATGGCGAAGTATATCCCCCGCTCAAAGCGGCGTGAGGCCGGGACGGAGGCAGCACGGGAAACCTTTACCGGGGATGCCGGTATAAACATAGGGGGTCTGGATGTAAAAAAAGGAATCGCCATGACCGGCGGAACCCTGGGAGCTTATTGGAAGGTACTGGAAAGTTTTTACCGGGACGCCGAAGGGCGGCTCAAAAATTTGACCGGGTTTAAAGATCTTCTTCCTCCCGCCGGAACCCCGGGGCCGGAGGATCTGGCCGCCTTTACCACCCAGGTTCACGCGCTTAAAAGCGCCTCCGCCTCCGTGGGGGCCGCCCTTATCTCCGCCCGGGCGGCGGAACTGGAGGCGGCGGGGAAACGGGGGGATGTGGAAAGTATCCGGCAGGGGCTGGAAGATTTTTGCCCCCTTTTGGCGGAGCTTTGTGGAGCCATCGGGGCCGCATTGCGGGACCGGGCCCCCGCGGGGCCTATCCCAAACGCGGCGGGGGACGTTTCCCCGGATCCCGCCTTACAAAAAGCGCTTCTGGGTCTTAAGGCCGCCCTGGAATCGGAAAACATCGAAGCTATTGACCGCTGCCTTAAAGAACTTGAAGCCCTGGTTCCCGGGTCCCTGGCGGGGGAGATCTATGCGGAAATTTCCGACGCCGTATTGGTAAGTGAGTTCCCGCAGGCAATCAAGGTTATTGATACCCTGCTTGGTTAAAAATGTAATTGTCAAGGGCGGGGGCCCAGGCCTTTTGGCCCCGGTTCCTTTATGGAGGTTGTGATGGGTAAAGCCATTGTTTCCCGGCGTGTTTTGATCGCCTCAATAGCCGGAACAGCTTGTTGCTTTGTGCTGATGCGGTATGTTTCCATTCCCTCGGGTATTCCCAGTACAAACCTGAACATGGCCGCCGTGGTGGTGGTTATTGTCTCCGCCATCTTTGGACCGGTGGCGGGATTTTTTGTTGGTTTTACCGGCCATGCCCTGGCGGATCTGGCCTCCGGCTACGGTATCTGGTGGACCTGGGCGGCCGCCGACGGCATTTACGGGCTCCTGGTCGGACTTTTTTCCCGGTTTTTTAAGATAGAGGAGGGGCTGTTCGGCGTCCGGGAGGCCCTGGTCTTTAACGCCGTTCAGATACTGGCCAATGTTGTGTGCTGGCTGCTCTTGGCCCCGACGCTGGATATAATCTTTTATCAAGAGGCCGCCAACAAGGTGTATCTTCAGGGACTGGTGGCCGCTATCTTGAACAGCGTGGTGATACTGGTTCTGGGGACTATCATGATTTTATGTTATTCCAGAATTATCAGCGCCGGGTATAACGACGACGGGGATTAAGATGCCGGGCGAATGGGAACTTATTATTTTAGTAGACGATAACCCCGCGAATTTACGGACCGGGAAGAACGTATTAAGCGATAAATACAGTGTTTTTACGGTCCCCTCCGCGGAAAAAATGTTTGATGTCCTGGAAAAAAACAAACCCGCCCTTATACTGCTGGATATCGATATGCCCGGCATGGACGGTTATGAGGCGATAAAAATTCTTAAAGCCAAAGAAGAAACCCGGAATATCCCGGTCATCTTTCTTACCGGCAAGGCCGATACCAGCGACGAGCTTGAAGGTTTAAGCTTGGGGGCCATTGATTATATTACCAAGCCCTTTATACCCCCGCTTTTGTTGAAGCGTATAGAAGTACACCTTTTGGTAGAGTCCCAGCGGCGGCAATTAAAGCATTACAACGATTACCTTCAAAGGGCCTTTTCCACCTACCTGTCCGGGGAAGTGGTTCAGGATATTATGGCCGATCCGTCCAGGCTGCGGCTTGGGGGCTCCAAGCGGAGGATGACCACGATTTTCACCGATATTCAGGATTTTTCACATATCGCCGAAAAGCTGGACCCGGAGGACCTGGTGCGGCTTCTTAACATCTACCTTTCCGGCCTGAGTGATATTATTCTGGAGCAGCGGGGCACTATCGATAAATATGTGGGGGACGCCATTATGGCCTTTTTTGGGGCCCCCCTGGAAGTTCCCGATCATGCCCTGCGGGCCTGCACCGCCGCTATTTTAATGAGGCGGAAGGAACGGGAATTAAATGACGAATTCTTGGAAACCGGTTTAAGCCCCGCCCCCCTTTTGACCAGAATAGGCATTAACACCGGGGATATGGTGGCGGGGAATATGGGAAGCCAGCGGAAGATGAACTACACCATCATGGGGAACGCGGTAAACATCGGGTCCCGGCTGGAGGGCTTAAACAAAATGTACGGTACCGGAATTCTTGTTTCCGAAGATACGATACGGGAGACCAGGGATAATTTTTTTATTCGCAGGCTTGATCGGGTAAGGCCCGTGGGTATCAGTGTTCCCCTGCAAATTTACGAGCTTATCGAATTTTCCGCTTCTGCTTCGGAGGAACAGCGGGAAGTGGTGGATCTGTTCCATGCCGCCCTGGATCTGTTTGAAAGGCGGGACTGGGCCGGGGCCGGGGCGGCCTTTCAGGGGGTCCTTGATCGTTTTCCCCAGGATAAGCCTTCCGCCGTATTTCTGGAGCGGTGCGGGGATAATAGGAAAACCCCGCCGCCGCCGGATTGGGACGGGGTCCTTGAGTTAAAAAATAAATAGACTTGTTCGATAACCCGAACCCGATAGGGTTCAGTAAAACAGGTTATCGAACAAGTCCAATAGGACGCCAAAGGAGGATACACCCGATAGTATCTCCGGCGCTGGTGTTGAAAAAACGGCACCTAGCGCCAAAGATGCCAACCGGATGGCGGGGGGCCCCCAAGACGGTCACTTGACCGAAGCGGCGCAGCCGCAAGCGGGACCGGCTTGGGGGATGTCCCGCCATCCGGTTGGTGTATGATGTACCGGGTACCGTTTTCCTTATTAACCCGCGCCGGTGGGGATATTCAGGTGTAGCCTCCTTTGGTGTTAAGGGGGAAGCGGTTTGTTCGAGCCCTTTAATTCTTTAAAGTCATTATCTATTTCAATACATTTATCATTTAACAAGACTAAATTATGAGTCTTTTATGGAATAATATCTTTATAGGTCAAATAACATTTCAAGTATTTTTCCGCTGCCTGCGCGCTTAAGTAACAAATGACCTCCATGTGTTTTCGAACAGAATCATTCAATATCTTTGCCGAATCAAAATCATCATCAGCTATTATCATCCATTCTTTAGCATCATTAATGTTCATAAAGCATCGTACCTTTTTGATAAATTGTATTCTCAAATATATTTTCCGTTTTCCGTTTATCAAATGTACTTTCATTGTTTAAAAATAAATCAATAAAATATATTTTTTTATAACTCAAATCAACGACAATTTTTGCGTATAACTCAGTCAAATTATTTATACCGTCCGGAATCACGGTATAAATATCAATATCGCTTTTATCAGTTGGTGTTCCGTACGCATAAGAACCAAATAAATATATGTACCTTGCGGGTACAAATTTGAGGATAGATTCCTTAATATCTTCTATTTTGTCAATAATATTTTCCATGTTTTATAGCATAATTATCCAAATATTTTTTGTCAAGTGAACAACTCTAGTGTATCTTTGGTTTGAGTTCAGTGCGGCGGCGCCGGGCTAATGCTCGTAGGCTCCCATGTCCGCCACGCCGTTGAAGCGGGTGTTCCCGGCCAAATCGGTGGTAACGGCGGAAAGGTCCGGGCTTAATCCGGGGGCGAAATAGCTGCTGCTTCCCGCGTTGATGGCCGGGCTTCCCGATTGCAGCCGGTAATTCCCGCCGGTGTTGAGACCTGCCGCCGGTTGATCGGCAAAGAGGGGATTGGTATCCAGGTTATTGCCGCCGTCTGTTCCGGTGGCGGAATCCCAGGAACCGCTTCCCCCGCTGCCCTGTACGATGCTGTAGATGCTGTAGGCAATGTTCGGGCTGCTGCCATTATTAAAAATACCGGGGCCGCTCGTCACGGCGGTATTCCCCCAGATGACGCTGTTCCTGATTACCGGCGCGGAGACATCATTGGCTATTCCGCCGCCGGCGTAGCCGGCGGTATTGCCCGCGATGGTGACATTGGTCAGCACCGGCGAGGAGGAGTTACCATTGTTCATTCCGCCGCCGCGGCCGTTACTAGCGACAGCGATATTACCGGAGATGGTAACATTGGTCAGCACCGGGGAGGATGCGGAGTAGTTGTAGATACCGCCGCCGGAGCTGCCGGCGGTATTGCCCGCAATGATGACATTGGTCAGCACCGGCGAGGAGTGGCCGGTGTTGTACATGCCCCCGCCGGAGCCGTTGCTGCCGGTCGTATTGCCCGCGATGGTAACCTGGGTCAGCACCGGTGAGGAGTAGTCCTCGTTGTACATGCCCCCGCCGTACCAACTGGTGACGGTATTACCGGAGATGGTAACCCGGGTCAGCGCCGGTGAGGAGTGGCCTTTGTTGTACAGGCCGCCGCCGTAGGAGGAGGCGGTATTGCCCGCAATGGTGACATCGATCAGCGCCGGCGAGGAGTTCTCGTTATGAATCCCGCCGCCGCGGTCCCGGTATATGGTTTGCCCGCTTACCGATAGGGTGTTGCTGCCCTGTGCGTAAGCCCCGCTTAGGGTTAGGCCATCCAGGATGGTTCCGCTCCCGGCCGGAATGTTCACCCCCAGGACCACATGGTACGCGTCTCCGGTGTTGGCGGTGTTGTCGCCGTTCAAGTCCCCGTTCAGGGTGGTAACATGGGTTCCGGGGTTCCGGCTTGCCTCGTCCCCGCCCGCCGCGGGGTAGCCGCCCCTGACCTCCACCCCCTGCCGCAGGATAAAGCTGGAGTCCCGGTCATTCGGGGGGGTGGTGTAATCGGTGGTCCCGTCTGCATTGGGCTTGTACCGGGGCTTGTAGGTCCCCGCGGCTACCCGCACCAGGGCCTGCGGCGCACCCGCGGCCTTGGCCGCGGCGGCCTCGTCCATCATCTTCTGGAGGTCCCCCGAAGCGTCGTCCCAGTTTAGGCCGGTCCCGGCTGCCCCTGCTTTAACAAAGGGCCGGCCGTTAAGAAATTCCGCGGCCACCGTCACGTCCGTGGCGGGCATGGTAAAGGTGTAGCCGCTCCCCGAAAGGTCCGCGGCCGTGCCGTTGGCCGTCAGGGTTCCGGGTTTTAAGACCGCGGCTTCATGGATCGGCGTTACCGTGAGGGCTACCGGGGTCCCCGGAAAGGCGTGGCTGAAATTAGCGGCCGCCGTACCGGCGGCCATGGGGGCAATAGTTATCTCGTACAGGGGGCCGCTCATGTACATGGGTATGCGGACCGAGGTATTTTCGTATATTAGGTCAAAGCTCAGGCTCCCGGTCCCCGCCAGGGCCTCCCCGTAGTAGGCCGATGCGTCGATGCGCCAGAGGCCCTGGATAAGGGTCAGGCTGACGGTCCCGCCGCCTGAAACCGTGCGGTTTATCACGTTGTTCCCCGGCCCGGTAAAGCTTACCTCGTAGCGCAGGGCGGCCAGCACTTCGGCGGGCAGGTCCTTGCCGGAGCTGATGACCCGGTCCCCTCCGGCCTCCCCAAAGCTTACGGTGAGGGTCCCGGTGTTTTCTCCCACCGGCTCGTCGGGGCCCATGAGAAAGGTACAGCCCGCCAGCACCAGCGGGGCCAGCTTGAACAATAAGTTGAACAATAAGTTGTTTTTCATGACCTTTCCTCTCCACATAATGGGTTAAGATAGCGCCCTTTTGGGTTGTTTGCAACGCCTTTGGCTTTCCGGAGGGGGGTAGGCCAAGACCGCCCGCACCGGGCGAAGGGCGGGCTGGGCCGAGGGGGGAGACCGGACAACCTGTTGTCTCCCCCCCTTAATCGGCGGGGGGGTGCACGGGATCAGCGGCCCGGCAGCAGGCTGCCGAGCAGTTTGTTGTTTAGGGTGTTTTTGAGCTTTCCCAGCAGGCCCGATTTGCGGCGCTGTTCTTTTTCCAGGGCTTCGCAGTAGCCGGCGTATGGGGGAGAGTAGGCGCCGAATTCCCGGCGGTAGGGCCGGTCGTCCCCGGCCAGGGAAAGGGGGTCGCGGCCGGCGCCGAAAATTTCAAAATAGCGGTTCGGGTCTTCCCCCAGTTGTATGCTCCGCACCACGTCTTTGACCTGGTTCAGGGATTTAACGGTGGCGGTAAAGCTGGTGATCTCGATGATGTCCAGTTCCAGGGTATCCCCTTCCCGGAATACGGCGGCAAGGTAGGCGGTGAATTGGCTGTAGAGGCCGAGGAGGGAGGGGTGGAACTGCTTAAAGAAAAGTTTTCCCCCCTCCGCGTTCCGCAGCAGGTAGTCCCGGGGAAGCTTGATGGAGGTCCGGCTGTTGCTCATGATCCGGCGGGAGGAGCGGAGGAAGAGCCGCTTTATCTCTTCCCCCAGTTTTTTGATTACCCTGGTGTCGATGAGGGCGAGCCAGAAGTAGGGGATGGAAAAGCAGGATTCAAAGAGGCATTCAGTGAGGTTCCTCGTATTCCGCAGCAGAAAGGTGTTATTGGCCATCCTTTACCTTATCGGTAGGGAGGGGGGAAAGGGGCGCGCCGTCCTTGTAAAAAGTGGGCCGCAGGGGGAGCCGGTCCCGGAATTTGCCGTCCAGCCGGTAGTACGCGCCGGCCGCGGCGGGGCTGGTGGGGATGAGGCAGAGTTCCCCCACGCCCTTGGCGCCGTAGGCCAGGGGGAGTTTCTCCCGGTCGTGGCGCACCAGGATTACCTCGATGGGCGGGGCCTGGGGCGCGCGGATGAGTCCCAGGGTCCCCAGCGTTGCCAGGGGCACGCCGTCCTTGAGGGGGAAGTCCTCGGTAAGGGCAAAGCCCAGGCCCATGACGATTCCCCCCTCGATCTGGCCTTCCAGGGCCTGGAGGTTGACGGGGGTCCCCACATCGTAGGCGGCAACTACCTTTTCCACCTTTCCCTTATCGTCCAGAATCACCACCTGGGTGGCGTAGCTGTAGGATACGTGGCTTACGGGGTTTTCTTTGGCCGTGCCCATGGGGTCGGTAACGGGACTGTATTCCCCTGAGAATGCCTGTCCTTCCAGATCCCCTGACGCGAGGACCTTTTCCGCGGGCGCGCCCTTGAGGGCCTCTGCCAGGCGCAGGGCGGCTTGGCGGACCGCCTCCCCGGTGACGAGGGTCTGCCGGCTGGCGGTGCTGGTGCCCGAGTCGGGGGTGCGCTCCGTATCGGGGGCCTCGTGGATCACCAGGCGGGGGTCCAGGTCGAGGGTATGGCAGAGCATCTGGACGCATACGGTGGCGATGCCCTGGCCCATGCAGGCGGCGGAGGTTCTGAGGTGAATTTTGCCCCCTTCCACCGAGAGGATACAGCGGCCGGTGTCCCTGACGCCCACGCCCTTGCCGGAATTTTTGAATGCGCAGGCGATTCCCGCATAGGGATGAGATTCGTAGATTTCCTTTACCGCCTCCAGGGTTTCCGCCAGCGCGGTGTTGGGGTCCGCGATCTGTCCGTTGGGCAGGACCTGTCCCGGCCTGATGGCGTTGCGGTAGCGGATTTCCCAGGGGGACAGGCCCGCCATTTCGGCCAGCAGGTTGAGGTTGCCCTCCATGGCAAAGCAGCTCTGGGTTACGCCGAAGCCCCGGTAGGCCCCGGCCACCACGTTGTTGGTGTAAACCGCCAGGCCCAGGATATCGATGTTTTGGAAGTTGTAGGGCCCCGCCGCGTGGGTGCAGGCCCGCTGCAGCACCGGGCCCCCGAGGCTGGCGTAGGCCCCGGTGTCGGCGACGAGCAGGGCCTTCATGGCGGTGAGCCGGCCGTTTTCGTCGCAGGCGGTGGTGAACTCCATGTCCATGGCGTGCCGTTTGGTATGGCAGTTGAGGCTTTCCTGGCGGGAGAATTTTACCTTTACCGGCAGGCCGGTTTTCCAGGCCGCCAGGGCCGCGTGGTGCTGGACGCTCATGTCCTCCTTGCCGCCGAAGCCGCCCCCCACCAGCATGGAGGTGACCCGGATCCGCTCCCTGGGGACCTTGAGCATGAGCGCCACTTCCCGCTGTTCGTCGTAGACCGACTGGCCCCCGGTGTAGAGCCGCAGGCCCTCTCCTTCGGGCAGGGCCACGGCGCATTCGCACTCCATGAAGGCGTGATCGTTAAAGGGGGTGACATACCTGCGGGTTACCGTGTATTTGGCCTGGCGGATCGCCTCGTCCGCGTTGCCCCTGGTGAGGCGCTCCCTGCGCATGATATTGCCGCCGGGGTGGATCAGGGGGGCGCCGGCCTCCAGGGCCGCGGCCGCGCTGGTCACGGGTTTGAGCTCCGTGTAGTCTACCTCGATAAGGGCCAGTATTTCGGCCAGGCTTTCCCGGCGCCGGCTTACGGCCAGGGCCAGGGCGTCGCCGATATAGCGGGTGATGTCCCCTTCGGCGATCATCACGTCCCAGTCCTGGACCAGGTGGCCGATCTTGTTGCAGGGCACGTCCGCGGCGGTGAGGATGCGGATGCAGTCCGGATGCCGGGCCGCCCTGGAGGTATCGATGCGGTTGATCCTGGCCCGGGGGTACCGGGAGCGCAGGGCCCGGGCATGGACCATGTTTTCGATGCGCAGGTCGTCGCAGTATTTACCCAGGCCCAGGGTTTTTTCCGCCGCGTCCACCCGCTTAAAGCGCCGGTCCAGGGAGGCGCCGGTCTCCCCGGGGGGGATACTGAGATTCTCCCGGAAGTAGCGGCCGCAGTTGAGGACGGCCTCCTCAATCTTTTTGTAGCCCGTGCAGCGGCAGAGGTTCCCCGCGATCGCGGCCTTTACCTCGGCGGCCGTGGGATTAGGGTTCCGGTCCAGCAGGGCCTTGGCGGAGATGACCATGCCGGGGGTACAGAAGCCGCACTGGACCGCGCCGGCCTCGGCAAAACATTCGGCGTAGACTTCCCGCTCCCTGGGGCTTAGGCCCTCGATGGTGAGGACCCGCTTCCCCTGAAGCCGGGAAAGGCTGAGGGTGCAGGCCCGCCGGGCTTCGCCGTCCACCAGCACCATGCAGGTCCCGCAGGCCCCCTCGCTGCAGCCGTCCTTGGTCCCGGTAAGGCCCAGGTCCTCCCGCAGGAAGGGGAGCAGTTTTTTCGAGGCGTCCCCGGTTTCGACCGGCCGGTCATTAACGTAAAATTGCATGGTTCCCCGTGAAAGGCCCTGTTCCCAGGGCCTCTAGAAAGTGGTTAAGCAGGTTGAGGCAGACGGTCCGGCGGTATTCCGCGGTGGACCGCTGATCGTCGATGGGTTTGAGGCGGGACCCGTAGGCCCCGGCGATGTCCCCCTGGCCCGGCGGCCGCCTGTCCCGCAGAGATTCTTCCAGGTCCCGGCGGCGGATCACCGTGGGGCCCACGGCCCCGAACGCGGCCCGGAAATCCCGGATGACGCCTTCCTGGTCCAGGACCGCGGCCGCGGCAAAGGAAACCTTGCTCACGGCCTGGGCCTTCCGGGCCCCCACCTTTTCGTAGGTCCAGCGGCTAAAGGCCGGGATCCGGGGCAGCTCCACCGCGGTGAGGAGTTCGCCGGCCCTGAGCGCGGTGCGCCGGGGGCCCAGGATAAAGTCCCCGATGGGGAGCCGCCGGTACCGGGGCCCCCTGGGTCCCCGGGAAGCCAGGACCAGCACCGCGTCGTAGAGGTAGAGGGGGGGAAGGCTGTCGGCCGCGGGGGAGGCGTGGCAGATGTTGCCCCCCAGGGTGGCCAGGTTGCGGACGCCGGGCGCGGCAATCCGCCGGGTCGCCTCCAGGAGCAGGGGAGGGCAGAGGGGGCTTTCGATGAGTTCGCTGAAGCTTAAACCCGCGCCCAGGCGGAGCATGTCCCGGCCCTGGGTGATGCCCCGCAGTTCGCTAAGCCGGTGGAGGAAGAGAAAGGGACCCCTGGGTCCGGCCCGGCCGGTCATAAGCTCCGTGCCCCCGGCGTAGGGGACCGGCCGTTCCCCTTGTTCCGCGGCCAGGGCCTCCAGGGCCTCCTCCAGGGTCCGGGGCGTTACCACAGGCCCTCCTGAGAAGCCAGGAGCAGGGCCCGGACCAGGGCGTTGTAGCCGGTGCAGCGGCAGAGGTTCCCGGACAGGGCCTCCCGGATCTCCGCCTCCGAGGGCTGAGGATTGGAGGCCAGGAGGCATTCGGCGGCCAGGACCATGCCGGGGATACAGAAGCCGCACTGCACCGCGGAAACCCGGGCGAAGGCCCGGTCCAGGGCCGCGAAGCGCGCCGTTTCCCGGTAGCCTTCGATGGTGGTCAGCGCCGCCCCCTCAAGCCGTCCCATGGCCACCAGGCAGCTTGGGCAGAGTCTGCCGTCGAGGATCACGCTGCAGGCCCCGCATTCCCCCTCCCCGCAGCCGCACTTGGTCCCGGTGAGGAGGTAGCGATCCCGCAGCACGTCCAGGAGCCGGGCCGCAGGGTTCCCCGTGTACGCGGTTTCCCGGCCGTTCAGGGTGAAGTGAATCTCAGCCATTGGCGGCCCCCGTATCGGCCCCTGGTTTCCTGACCCGGTTCTGTAAGACCGCCAGGGTTTCCTCCGGGCTGAAGGGCACGTGGTTCAGGGTCCCCGCCAGGGCCTGTTCCAGGGCTTCCACATAGGCCGGGGCCGCGGGGACCACGGGGAGTTCCCCCGCGCCCTTGGCGCCGTAGGGGCCGCCGGGGTATTCCTCGACGTGGAGCAGGACTTCCAGCACCGGCACGTCCGGGGCGCCGGGGATGAGGTAGTCGCTGAGGCCGGTGTTCACCAGCCTGCCCTGCCCGTCCAGGATTATCCGCTCCATGGACGCATAGCCCAGGCCCTGGAGGAGCCCCCCCTCCATCTGGCCGGTGACGATGTTACGGTCTATGGGGGTTCCCACATCGAAACTGCCCCAGGCCCCCTCGATCTCGTGGACCCCCGTCAGGGTGTCGATCCGCAGTTCCACCGCGGCCGCGGCCCACGCGTAGGCGGGGTACGCATCGCCGGAGAAGGTTTCCATGTCGAAGGGGATGATGAAATCCGGCTCCCGGTAGCTTTCCTCCACCTCCTGCTCCTCCCCCTCTTTCCAGGCCTTCCGCAGGGCCGCCGCGGCCTGGCGCAGCAGTTCCCCGGCGATCATGAGGCTCCGGGAGGCCACGGTGGGCCCCGAATCGGGGACCCGGTCCGTGTCGGGGTTTTCCATGCTGATCCGGTCCAGGGGGATCCCCAGTTCCTGGGCGGCGATCTTGCAGAGAGTGGTCTTGATCCCCTGGCCCATGTCGGTCTGGCTGCACAGTATCTCCACGGTCCCGTCCGCGTATTTCTTTAGTCCCAGCCTTGCCTTGATGAGGTCCCGCTCCCCCGCGCCGGTAAAGCCCGCGCCGTGGAAGCAGAGCCCCATGCCGATGCCCCGGCGGTAGCGGCCCCGCTGCTCCCCGCGGTAGCGGATTCTCTTTTCCCGGTAGCCGGATACCGCATCAAGTTCCCCGATCATGGCCTTAAGGGGCACGGGGAAGTGGTAGATTCCTCCGGTGGACGTGGAGTCCCCCTGCTTTACCAGGTGCCGTTCCTTAAAGGCCAGGGGCTCCTCCCCCAGGGTCCGGGCGATGTGGGACATCAGGGTTTCCACGGCGAAAAATACCTGGGGGCCCCCGAAGCCCCGGAAGGCGCCGGAGGGGACGGTGTTGGTCTTGAGGGCCCGGCCCCTGACCGTAAGGTGGGGGATGTTGTAGACCCCCATGGCCGCGATGATCCCCCGCTGAAGGACCACCGCGGAAAGGGTGGTGTAGGCCCCGGCGTCGAAGAGGATATCCGCGTCCAGGCCGATCACCCGGTCCCCCTCGATCACCGCCCGGTAGGTACAGCGGGAGGGGTGGCGCTTGCTGGTAAAGGCCAGGTCCTCCTCCCGGTCGAAGATCACCCGTACCTCTTGCCCCCCGGCCTTGAGGGCCGCGGCCGCGGTCTGGCAGGCCAAAATCGAAGGGAAGGCCTCCTTGCCGCCGAAGCCGCCGCCGGTGTAGTCCTGGAGGACCCGCACCCTATCCGGCTCCAGGGCCAGGGCCTTGCACAGGGCGGCCTTGACATAGTAGGGACATTGCATGCTGCCCTGCACGGTGAGCCTGCCCTGGTGGAAGCGGGCGCTCATGGACTGGGGTTCCAGGTAGACATGCTCCTGCCTGCCGGTGCTGAATTCCTCCCGGTAGATTCTCCGCGCCCCCCTCAGGGCCCCTTCAAAGTCCCCCTTGGCGTAGCGGTACTCGAAGAAGACCTGGTTGGAATCTCCCAGGTCCAGGACCGGCGGCAGGACCTCGCAGTCAAGCTCCACGGCCGCGGCCAGGGCCGCGCAGCGCAGGGGGTCCCCGCCGGCCACCAGCAGCACCGGGTCCCCGGCGTATTCAAGGGTCTCCCCGGCGAATACGGGGGTATCGTCCAGCACGATGTGGACCCGGTTGATCCCCGGCAGGTCCGCGGCCCCCACGGTGAAATAGCCGGAGGGCAGGGGGGGCGGTTTTACGGCCCTGATTCGGGCCCTGGCGTGGGGGGAGCGGCAGAACTTCCCCCAGAGGATCCCCGGCTGGGGCCGGTCGGCCGCGAAGCGGGCCTCCCCCCGGATCTTGGGGCCATGGTCCCGCTTTACCACGGGTTCGCTAATGTTCACGGTAATGCTCCCTTAGCCGATATTCCCCTCGTTGATATGCTCCTAGCCAATACTCCCCCAGCCGCGCCAGATCCTCCGGGGTATCGGCGTCCATGAAACAGCCCGGATCATCGGTGGGGAAGCAGGCGGTTTCCGGGCCCAGGCTTTCCCAGAGGCCCCGCAGACCCCCGCCGCCCTGCCAGTCCATGATGAGGGGGATGCAGGCCGCGCTTATCAGGGGAGGGTGCCCCCTGGCCGGGCCCCTGACGGGGAAGCAGACCAGCTTAGACTCCGCCCCGTAACCCTCCGGGGCAAAATGTGCCGGCGCCGAATCCGCCAAGGCGAATTTCGCCAAGGCCCTCAGCGTATCCCCCCTGACCGCCGGCATGTCCGCGGGGAGGAGGAAGAAGGGCCCCGGTTCCATGACCGCCAGGGCCGCCTTAATCGACGCAAGCATGTCGGTACCCATGAAGTCCCGGTTCCGGACAAAGCGAAGCCTGGGCGGGACCCCCGGAGGATCGGCGAATTCCCTCCGCAAAACCCCCTCCAGTTCATCGCCCCGGAAACCCAGAACCAGGGTAACCCTTGCCGCGCCGCCCCGGAAGAGGCTTTCCACCGTGCGGACCGCCAGGGCCTTACCCCCCAGGTCCAGCAGGGGCTTAAAGTCCCCCATCCTGGAGGACAATCCCGCCGCGGGGACCAGGGCCTGAACAGGGTTTACCATGGGTCCATGCTACAGCATTTTTCGCTTTTTGGCAGTGGTGTGCGGGCAGCAACTTCTTATTGCAACTTTTTCTAAAACTTATGGTCTAATATAACAAAAGGAGACTATATGGGCATTTTAAGGAATGTGGGTGTTTTCGGCGACTCGATACTAAAAGGAATTCAGGTAGATACGGAAAATAAACGGTATTGTGTAAAGAATCATATTAATTTTGAACAAATAAGCAGTAAACACCAGGTTTTTATAAATAATTATTCCCTGTTTGGCTGTACCATAAAGAAAGGCTGTTCGATGATGGAGAAGCGTATTGAGAATGGAAAATCCTATGATATAGTCGTTATAGAATACGGCGGAAACGATTGCGATTTTAACTGGAAAGAAATTGCGGTTAATCCTGAAGCCGATCATAGGCCCAACACGCCTCTTGACCTATTTTTTACTACCTATTGTCAGATTATCGATATGCTAAAGAAAAAATGTATTATTCCGATTTTAACTAACTTGCCGCCCCTTGAGCCGCAAAGATTTTTTGACTGGTTTTGCAAAGGATTAAATAAAGATAATATACTTAAATGGCTGGGAAGCATTAATACAATTTACCGGGTACAGGAAACTTATTCCAGAATGGTGGAAAAGATCGCCTTTGAAACAAAAACACATTTGGCAGATTTACGCAGTGCATTTTTAGAACATAGGCGGATTGACACTTTATTATGTGAAGACGGAACGCACCCCAATACGAACGGCCAAAAAATAATTACCGATGTATTTTTGAATTTAAAATTACAAAATACGGTATAAAATCGGAGGCGGCCATATGCTGTGGGTCAAGTTTAGCCCAATGAGACGGGGGTAGTCTGTTGCGCTTTCCCCATAACGGTTTTATACTATGCCCTATAACACCGAACGGGAGCATAAAGGCATGAAAAAAATACTTATTTTTATGGTGATTTTTTCTTTACAGCTAATGAGCTGCTTTGAATATGGGCAATTTGGCGGACCTGAGCGTTTTGCTATGGTTGAATTTGATACGTCAGAAATAATAAATTTTGATACCATAGATTTTACCATAAACAAATTGGCTACCGGCAATCACACCTTAGAAATGTCTTTTGTTCCAATAGATGTTAATATTTTTGGCGGCCCCTCTCCCCCGCCCCCTGTCATGGTTAAATTCCGTATAGAAATTGAAAAAAAAGGAAAAATAAAAAAGACTGATTTTTTGCATGCGCTTGGAAAAGAAACAAGTAACTGTAGTATATATTTATATAATATACCTAAAGATTTTCTTTGGGACAGTAAGGGGAATCTTCTAATCACCATAAGGGATATTTCATTTGACGATTCCTTTACCCAATACTATAAAACAGTCCGTTTTAGTGTTAAGCGGCATTCGCTATTGTTTGAAGGGGACAGCCGGCTTGCGATACCGCATTTCGTCCTTTGAACAGGGGTTTTGGGAAAGGCACTATGGAATAATAATATTCACTATATCATTATGAATAAACGGATTTATAATTTTTAAAGTTTTGTCAACAATTTGTCCATCAGCTAAATCCGCTGTATATAATATTTCGCAATCTGATTCAATGGCTGCTGCCACAGTAACAGGATTGATATAAAAATATTTGTATCAATAAAGATATTACCGGTCATATACTTCTTCCCGCCTTAATGGTTTAAAGTCCTGCACCTTATATATGGTCCCTAACCAAGACGTATTTTCACTCAGCTCTTTATCAGATCCTACGGAAAGGGTCTTACCAAAAGGTCCAAGCAATGCAATAATCTTATTTATGTCAACATCATCAGAGACCTGCAAAATAATATTTTGCATAATTCCTCCACAGTATGTCTAACAGTGTACTATTAAGTTTTGAAATATCAATAGATGTTTTGTAGATTTTCAAAAATGCATAAAAAGCAGGTTAGTACTCCGCATCACAGGTCTGTTAACGCGCCCCAGTGAAGCTGGAGACGCCGCCAGTAGGTGGCTCGGGGTTCCGCAGGGCTAGGTCGGTCGGCCTACGGCCTCGCTCCCACGTCCTGCTCCATCCACATTTTGCCAACTCTGGTCGCCGTTCCTGCGGAACGGATGCTTCGCAAAGTCCTTATTCGGGCCACCCAAACGTCGTATACCGCCGGAACGTTAGGTGCCATACGATTGAAATATTTTAACAAAATATTGACCAACCTATTGACCACTAAGGAAAAATAATATAGATTATGAACACGGAGGATTTTATGATAAATTTAACCCAGGATTTAAAGTCAATTTCATATGTAAAGGCCCATATTACCGAGGTTGTGGATTATGTTGGAGATTCAAGATCTCCTGTTGTTATTACGCAAAATGGAGAAGCAAAAGCGGTTTTAATGGATATAGAAAGTTATGAAAAAACGATACATGCAATTAATTTATCAAAATTATTACATTTGAGTGAAAAATCCGCAATAGATGGTAAATTAATACCACATGAAAAAGTAAA
>JAISQJ010000036.1 GCA_031274285.1 Treponema sp.
TTAATGAAGTCAAACCACGGACCTCACGGACCACACAGAAAAACCGAGAAAACCCAAAGAATATGAGATATTTAGGTCGATTTTGCTTCATTATCTACTCTTTTTCTTTGTCTGTGTCGTCCGTGGTTATTCCTACTTCTGTGTAAGACAGTACACTAGAGATCCCAGGTGTAGCGGAGGCCGGTGGAAAACCGGAGGCCCGCGGCCGCATCCGCATTCCAGTTGGACTGGGTCCCCCCGGCGCTGCGGTAGGATTGCCAGGCCAATTCCCCGTAAAGGTCCAGTTTGCCCTTGCTCAGGGGGAAGGAGAAGGGGGCCGCCGTTATCCCCGCGGCCCCAAGCCAGGCATTGCCCCCGGTATAGGGCCGGTCCCCGGCGTTCAGTTTGAGCGCAGCGCTGCCCAGGGAGAAGGCGGGGCCCACAAAGACCCGCAGTTTGTCATCAAAGCCCAGGGATAGGGTGAAGGCGGTCCGGAATACCCCCAACACATCATCCCATTCGGGGCGGACTTCGAAGCCGGGGACAAAGCTCTGGCCAAAAATATGCCCCCACCAGGCCATGCGGCCCTGGGCCGAGACGCCCCGCAGGGGGCTGTACCGCTCCAGGCCCGAGACGCCGTTCCAACTGGGGGCAAAGCCGATGCCCGCGGTGAAGCCCTTCCCCCTGATGCCGGCCTTCTCCGCCGGGCCGCCGGAGGCGGAGCTCCCGGCGGCGGGGCTTGAAGCGGAGCTCCCAGGGGCGGGGCTTGAAGCGGAGTTCCCGGCGGCGGAGCTTGGGGCGGAAGTCCCGACGGACCTGCCCCCTGTGGGGGCCCTGGGGGGGGATGCGGCTGCCGGGGGTGCGGCCGCCGGGGATGCGGCCGCCAGTCCCGCCGCGGCCTCCCCGCCAGGGACCTCCGGCAGGGCCCGGCCCGCGCCGGCGAAGTGGCTTTGCCAGTAGGATTCATCCAGCCGGGAGTAGATGACCCCGGTGTTTGGTCCGTCGGAGGCGGAGTGGATGAACCGGCCCTCCCCCACATAGATGCCCACATGGGAAACGCTGCGGCCCTGGGTAATAAAAAACACCAAATCCCCCGGCTGCAGGGCCGCGGTATCGATCTTTTCCGCCCAGGTGTACAGGGCCAGGGTGGAACGGGGTACCGAAACCGCCAGGGAATCCTTAAAACTCACATAGACAAAGCCCGAGCAGTCCAGACCGTTCCGGTCCAGACCGCCGTAACGGTAGGGGGTTCCCTGGTAGGCCGCGGCCGCGGCCAGGAGTATGTTCCGGGCCTCCTGGGCGCTGCGGCCCGCTCCCCGGCCCGCCAGGATGGCGTAGTTGTCCAGGGGAGGGGAGGCAAAAAGGGCCGGTCCCCGGAAAAGGACGCCCATAAGGTACAGAGGTAATAGCACCGAAAATTTCCGCATATCCTATGTATCGGCCTTAATGGGGAAAAAATTCGGCGAAAACGAGGCCCCCCTTGTCAAAGGGGGCCATACCCTGTTAGTGCAAAGCTTCTCTTAAACGTTCCACGTTGCCCTGCATCAGGGCCAGGTAGCTGGCGTGGTCGTCCATTTCCCGCCTTGAAACATTGTGACAGGCATGGAGCAGGAGCTTTTTCGCCCCCGTAGCCTCGCTGATGGTATCCGCTATTTTTTCGTTGGAAAGCTCGATGTGGAAAATAACGGGGATACCCTCGTCCCGTATCTTATCGATAAGGAAGGCTATGGTGGCGGCGCTGCACTCGGTCTCGGTGGAGCAGCCGGGGAACGCGGCGTAGTAGCTCAGGCCGTACGCATCGGCAAAGTACCGGAAGGGGAAACGGTCGCCAAAAATGATGGTCCTGCGCCGGGCGCCGTCTACCACGGCCTTAAACGCGGAGTCCAGCTGATCCAGCTTGGCCTGGTAGTCTGCGGCATTTTGCCGGTACAGGGCCGCATTGGCGCTGTCCGCTTCGCAGAGGGCCCCGGTTAGGGACTGGACAATGAGTTTGGCGTTCCGGGGGGAAGTCCATACATGCTCGTCATATTCCGCCTCCTCCCCTTCTTCCTCCTCTTCCTCTTCCTCCATACCTTCCACAATTTCTTCCTCTACCACTTCAACCATATCCATCAGGGCCAAGACCTTTACCTTGCCGGTCTTGACCGATTCGATGGAATCCAGAATCCGCTCCGCCCACGCGTCGGACTCGCCGCCCACGTAGACAAAGATATCGCAGCTCTGAATCCGGACGATGTCCCTGGGGGTAGGCTCAAAGGAGTGGCTTTCCGCCCCCGGGGGGAGCAGCATGGTAACCTGTACCTTGTCCCCCGCGATGGCCCTGACAAAATCGTAGGGCGGGAAGACGGTGGTGACCACCTTTACCGCGCCGCTCCCGCTATCCTGCCGGGGCCGGGCAAAGAGGGACGTGGTGAGCAGGACGCAGACCATGAAAAATATTACTAGACGTTTCAAAGTATTCCTCCAAATAGGTGAATATTGCTGAGTAAATTTAAGGTTACTTTCCCAAAACTGTAGTTTTGGGAAAGCCTCAATATCGATCTTCTTTCAAACGAAGGTTACGAAAGAGGTCAATTTTCTTGAGCGTTGTTAGATCGAACCGAAAGACGAAGGTGCTCAGCAGTTACATTTTATTTTCAGCGCCACCAGGGTGGCGGGGGCTCCCCGGCAGAGGGACAGGGATCGTATGCGGCCCAAAAGGCCGGCCAGGAAGGCGGCCAGCAACAGCGCGGCGCAGAACTGCCCGAAGGCTTCGATAAGCCGCTGGGCAATCTCCAGTTGATGGCAGACGGGACAGCCGTCCCCGCAGCAGTCATGGTCCCGCTCCCCGATAATGTAGACCGCGGCGCAGACCATGGTCAGGGAGAGCCAGCCCAAAAGGCCGATACGGACCCCCTGCCGTGATAGTTTTTGCACCAGGCCGGGGATTCCGCGCCCGGCGCGGCTTGGCTTTTTTGCAGACGGCACGAAGCATCCCATGGGTTTCAGCGTAGCGCGGGGAGGATTTTTGTACAAGAACCAGGGCAATGGCACACAAATGGAGGATATACCTGATGAGACCCACCCGCCGCGGGTGCATAAGAAAAACTGAGGCATCATACGCCAGCCGGCTGGTATGGTTGGCGCCGGGCGCCGTTTTTTCAATACCAGCGCCGGGGATTAGCCCCAAGCGTATCCTTCCTGACATCAGAGGGGCTGTTGCCCTGGGGGTACACCCCTTTCGCGGCCTACTAAAGCCCCGCCCGCAGGGGAGGCGGACGGGGTCGGCGACCTCGGATCTTATCAGGCTTTAACGGTAGCCGTACTCGTTACAATAGGCTACCCACTGACGAATATACTCCCCCTGGATTTTTTCCAGCCCCGCGACCTTGGCCCTTTGGAGAAACTCATCCACCGCCCGGTCAACATCGTTTACCAGTCCCGCCTGCAGGGGGGCAAGGTACTGCACCAGCACGGTGGAAAGGGCCGCCCGCTCTGCGGAGTAGGAACTGTAATCCTCCATGAAGCCGGTAGCCAGATCCACATCCGGCGTATTGGTCTTCATGGCGATGTCACGGAGGCCGGCGAAGATAGCGTCTAATTCTTTGTCGCTCTCCCGGGAAAGGCCGATGACGGGATTCCTGAGGTTCCAACTGCTGATCCCTTCGTAACCAAAATCATTTCCCTTGGGACCTTTGACGTAATACCCATCCGGGCTTACCGTATAATGGGTACCCTCTACTCCGTACATCACCAGGCGGTTGATGACCTGGTCCGTATATAAAAGATTAAGGGCCATGGCCGCCCGCTCCGGCCTGCGGGAACTTACCGGAATGGCCGTCCCGTTGGCAATCGGCGAGGTACCAAAGGCGATGCCGTTCTTGCTGGCATAGGTGACAAATTTTGCCGACCAATCGGGGCGATTCTGCTTAAAATCCTCTACCACCCCGATATATTTAGCGGGGTTATGGCCGCTTACCACCAGGACGCTGCCGCCATTGTTAAACACGGCGGCATCGTTGGCCTCGGAAAGGGCGCTTCTTGACCAAAACCCAAGATCCGCCCAGCGCTTCATAAGTTTCATGTCGTCCCGGAAAGCCGGGCTGCTCCAATAGTCGTAGGGCTTAGAGGGGTTATTATAATCCGCCACGATGCCGTACACGGGAGCGCCTGCCCAGCCATGAATAAAGTTGAACACGCTGACCGCGCCGAAGAGCTCTCCAAAACTTCCCGAAAGCACGGAACCGCTCATAATATTTTGATTCGGTTCGTTTTTCTTAATACCCAGGGCATAAGCTTCTATGTTTTCAAGGGAGTCCGGCACCGGCAAGTTGTATTTTGCCCGCAGGTCCTCACGGTACATAACACCGCCGCCATTGTATTCCCGCTTGGAGGCGGGCACGGAATAGATCTTCCCCTTAACCCGCATCTGATTCCAGGTTGAAGGGGGGATCAGATTCCACACATCAGGCGCGTAGGCCGGAAGAAGGTCGTCCAGGGGGACAAAGGCGTCATTATTTGCCAGGGCCGCGTAGTTCATCCAGTTTGCCGTATAGATAAGGTCACAGGGCTCCCCGGAGGACAACACCATGTTGTATTTTGTAACCCAGTCCGTCCAGGAACTAAAATTAAAAGTCATAGTAGCGTTTATCCTGGGCAAGAGCAGTTCATTGAGCTTCTCCTTTATAAGCTCAATATCCCGGGGGGCATCCCCCATCAGATAAAAAACCAGATTTTCCCGCCTGGTGGTATCGGCCGCCTTTTTTTCAGCCGTAGGCCGCCCAAAAATGCTGGCCGTCACGATAAGACAGACCAACAGGATACAGATAACCTTCTTCATGGTTTCCTCCATGACAAACAATATCTTCTTGCATACGCAAAAAGTTTACCAAACAACAGGCTCCTAACCTTTCACCGCGCCGATGGTTATGCCGGAGACAAAATATTTCTGCACAAAGGGGTAAAGCAGAAGTATGGGCCCGGTGACAACCACCGCCATGGCAAGCTTTACGGATTCCCTTGGAAGGTCCGAGATCATAACATCCGACTGGGCGGCCAAACTCCGCAGCGCCTCCGCCCGGTTTACCATGTTGTACAGGTAATATTGCAGCATCCAGGTGGAAGAATCGGTGCTGAACAGGGAAGAACGGTACCAGTCGTTCCAATAACCAAGGGCCAGAAACAGGCCGACCGTGGCAAGGCCGGGGGTAACTACGGGCAGAACTACTTTGCAGAAAATAGTAAAATTACCCGCGCCGTCAACAATGGCCGCCTCGGTAACTTCGTGGGGCAGAGCGCTGACAATAAAGGTACGCATAATTATGATGAGGAAGGGCGACATGAGCCCCGGTATGATGATGGGAAACAGGGTCCCCTTGGATTGAAGCACCCCGGTATACATAAAATACCAGGGCACCAATCCGCCGCCAAAAATACTGGTAAAGTAAATGAGAAAGGAAATAACATTGCGGTAGCGGAATTCTCTGCGGGAAAGCACGTAGCCGGTCATGGATATGACGGCAAGGCCAAGGGCCGTTCCAAAAATAGTGACAAAAATAGTAACCCTGTAGGCCTGGAGAATATCATCGGGGTTTTCGAATATGGTCTTGTACGCCGCCGTCGTAAAATTGCGGGGAAACACGGAATAACCGGCGCTTAAAATCGTGTCGTTGTCCGTAAAGGAACCGGAAACAATAACCACAAAGGGCAGCACGCAGAGAATAGACAGCACAATCAGAATAAGCGCCGCGGCCGTGTTAAAGACCTTTGTTCCCGTCTCTTCCCGTATCTTCATAAAACCCTCCTAAAACAAAGCGTAGGCCGGGTCCTTACGCTTGACGGCAATATTTACGGCCATGACCATGATAAAACCAAACACCGATTGATAGAGGCCGGCCGCCGTCCCCATCCCAAAATCGAAGGTCGCGGTAAGGCTGCGGTACACATAGGTGTCGATTATGTCGGTGGTAGAGAACAAGAGGCCGTTGTTGCCGATAATCTGATAAAAAAGCTCAAACTGCCCCTTCATGATGTGCCCTATGGAAAAGAGCAGCAGTATCGTAAAGGTAGGGGCAAGCTGCGGCAGGGTGATGTACCTAATCTGCTGGGTTATGCCTGCGCCGTCAACCCTGGCAGCCTCGTAGTATTCCTTGTTGATTCCCAGTATGGTCGCCAGATAAACAACCACGCCGTAGCCAAGGCTTTTCCATATATAAAAAATCGTAATAAAAAAAGGCCAGTACAGGGGCTCTCCGTAAAAATCCACGGGTTTAAGGTTAAGGCTTTTAAGTATGCCGTTTACCAGGCCGAATTCGTAGTTAAATATGTTGTAGACCAGGACACTAAAAATGACAAATGAAACAAAATAGGGCATGAAGATTAAGGTTTGTGTTACACGTTTAAGGACCCGGGAACCTATCTGACTGATAAGGATGGCCACCGTCACTTGCAGTACGTTTCCAAGCCCAATAAAAACAATATTATACAGCACCGTGTTTATGGTCAGATTGAGCAGCACATTCGATTTCCACAGGAAGGCGAAATTTGCCAGTCCCACAAAGGGGCTTCCGAATATTCCGCCCCTAAAGTTAAATTTGGTGAAGGCGAAATAGACCCCCACCATGGGCAGGTAGTTGTTAATGATAAAAAAACACAAAGCCGGGGCCAGCATGATCCACAGCACCCAGTTGCGCCGCAGATCCTCCCGAAACCGCCCTTTGGAAAGGCGCCTTGCCGAGCCGCCGGTCCCGGCCTTTTCTTTCTTCATCCTGTCCTCCTTAACCCGCGGGGGCCGCCACTGTTTTTCCTTCGCGGTACAACCTGGGGGGAATAAGTTTGAAGGTCCGGTTTGTCTCGCCGCTGATCCTCGCGGTTAAGGTCATCGCCAGGGCCCTCCCTATTTCGATAACCGGCTGAACAATGGTCGTAATATGGGGATCGGTTAAAAGATGGTGCCCCATGCCGTCATAACCGATAACGGAAATATCTTTGGGAACCCGGAGTCCCGCGTCCGCCATGCCGTTTATCGCGCCGATGGCCAGGACATCGGAAGCGCAAAAAACCGCCGACAGGGGCCCGCCGGATAGGAGCTTTTGTACAGCCCGGTAGCCGCCGTTAAAACTGTTCGCCGCGCGAATCGTTCTGCCCGGGGGAAGCCCCGCGTTTTTCATGGCCAAACGGTAACCCCGGTACCTGTCCATGGTGTAATCTTTCTTCTCCGCCACGTTGATCATCCCAATGCTGGTATGACCGTTCTCGATAAGATGGGATACGGCCATGGAAGCTCCCAGCACATTGTCCACGTCCAAACAATCCACTTCTTCTATGTCCGTATGTCCAAAAAGTGCGACAGGCCGGCCCCGTTCTTTCGCATAGGCGTAAAAATCGTTGATTTCATCGGTCAAAAGGCCGGTAACGATATAACCGTCGCAGTTATGTTCCACATTCCACGAGCGCTTTATCAAAAACGAATACATCTTTTCACCCAGCGCCTCGCTGATCCCCGTAATAAAAAACATCATAAAGGGGTTGCTCAGGGCGACATTTTCCGGGATATATACATCAATAATGCCGGTCTGGCCGGCGACAAGATTTTTTGCCGCCCGGTTGGGGACGTATTTGGTTTCCCGCATCGCTTCTTCCACCCGCTTTCTGGTCTCCGGCCTTACTTTATGGGGAAAATTGATAACCCGTGATACGGTGATGGCAGATACCGCCGCCATTTTTGCCACATCCTTAATGTTTGACATACTTTCCTTCTCAAACCTGATCCTACTCAGATATGATCATCCCCGATGCACCAAATGGCGTCATTGATCGGTTCCATCTTTCCTGAAACAGTCGGCCGATCTCGCCGGATTCCGCAATCTTTTTTGCTTCCCTGATCGAAGGAACCTGGGGCTTTACATCGGCCGCCGCGACGAATTCGACACGGTCTTTACGGGAAGCGAAGTCCTTAAGGTTGGTCTCGATATGGGAATGGGCAAAGCCAACCGCGGCAAGACGGTATTTCCTGGGCATAGAAACCTCCATGAACGGCTGCTCAAATGATGTTAACGATAACATTGAATCGGCGAGTCGTCAACAAAATTCTGCATGGTTCGGGTTTGCGGGAGGGATCACCCCCCTCAAGGGAGCGCTTCACGAGGGGGGTAGCGGAAGCCTTGGCTTCCGCCAAGGCTTTTCGGAGTTTCGCGGAGCGAAACTCCACCCGCCCGCCTCAAGCCAAGGCTGGAGCGGATGAACAAGCCCGCCGGAGGCGGCGTCGTATAACCATTTCCTTAACTCACAGCCCTATAAGGGCTGAGGGGGGGCCAGGGAGGCCGCTGGGCTGCGGAAAGGCGAAGGCCCACGGCCTTCGCCCATTGTCCGCGGTAGCGGGCCCCCCCTTATAAACTCCCTTGCGCGGGATTTGTGTAAGGCGTATCGTTGTATAAGAATCCCAGACAGGAGGCCATGATGGCTGATATAGCGAGTCTTAAGATGAACAGTCCGGTAAACCGTTACCGGGGGGCCCTGCCCAAGGTGGGGATCCGTCCGGCAATTGACGGCCGCCGCCGGGGGGTGCGGGAGTCCCTGGAGGAACCGACCATGGCCCTGGCAAAGGCCGCGGCCCGGCTTATCACGGAAAACTTAAGGCACCCCAACGGGATGCCCATTGAGTGTGTTATCGCCGATTCCTGCATCGGCGGGGTGGCGGAGGCTGCCGCCTGCCAGGATAAGTTCAGCCGGGAGAACGTGGCCCTTACCCTCACCGTGACCCCCTGCTGGTGTTACGGATCGGAGACCATGGATATGGACCCCCTCACTATCAAGGCGGTGTGGGGTTTTAACGGCAGCGACCGGCCCGGGGCGGTGTACCTGGCGGCGGTGCTGGCCGCCCATACCCAAAAGGGGCTCCCCGCCTTTGGCATCTACGGCCGGGACGTGTCGGACCTGGCGAATATCGAACAAGTTCCGGAGGACGTGCGGGAAAAACTGCTCCGTTTTGTCCGCGCCGCCCTGGCCGCCGCCTGGATGCGGGGCAAAAGTTACCTGTCTATCGGATCGGTGTCTATGGGCATCGCCGGGTCCATTGTCAACGCCGATTTTTTCCAGGAATACCTGGGCATGCGGAACGAGTATGTGGACATGAGCGAGCTGGTCCGCCGCTTTGACGAAAAAATCTACTCCGAGGCGGAGTACAAACGGGCCCTGGAATGGGTCAGGGCCAACTGCAAGAACCACGAGGGCCCGGACAACAACCCCCCGGCGGAACAGCACTCCCGGCGGCGGAAGGACGAGGTGTGGAAGACCTGCGTTAAAATGACCATGATCGTGCGGGATCTTATGGTGGGTAACCCCGATCTGCGGCGCAAGGGCCTGGCGGAGGAAGCCCTGGGGCATAACGCCCTGGCCGCGGGCTTTCAGGGGCAGCGCCACTGGAACGATCACTTCCCCAACGGGGACTTTTTGGAGGTGATCCTCAATTCCTCCTATGACTGGAACGGCATCCGCGGCCCCTACATCGTGGCCACGGAAAACGACAGCCTCAACGGGGTCTCCATGCTCTTTGGGCACCTGCTCACCGGCACCGCCCAGGTTTTTAGCGATGTCCGGACCTACTGGAGCCCCGCCGCTATCGAGCGGGTCAGCGGCTGGAAACCCGAAGGGGCCGCGGCCGGCGGCCTTATCCACCTTATCAACTCCGGGTCCGCCAGCCTGGACGGTACGGGCAAACAGCGGAAGGACGGCAAACCGGTCATGAAGCCCTTCTGGGAGATAAGCCCCCGGGAAGCGGGAGACTGCCTGGACGCGGTGTCCTGGCGCTACGCCAGCCTGGGTTACTTTAGGGGCGGCGGCTACTCGTCGGACTTCCTCAGCGAAGGCGGCATGCCCGTCACCATGACCCGGCTTAACCTGGTCAAAGGTTTAGGTCCGGCCCTCCAAATCGCCGAAGGCTGGACCGTCGACATCCCGGACCAGGTCCACGACAAACTAGACCGGCGCACCGATCCCACCTGGCCCAGCACCTGGTTCGCCCCCCGGCTTACCGGGACCAGCCCCTTTACCGGCGTCTACGACGTGATGAACAACTGGGGCGCCAACCACGGAGCCGTCTCCTACGGCCACATCGGCGCGGACCTCATCAGCCTGGCCAGCATCCTGCGGATCCCCGTCTGCATGCACAACCTGGAAAGCGGACAGATCTTCCGCCCCAGCTACTGGAACAGCTTTGGCATGGACCGGGAAAGCGCCGATTACCGCGCCTGCGCCGCCCTCGGCCCCCTCTACCGGTAAAAAAAGGGGAAATGAAGGGGGGGCCCGCTACCACGGACAATTTGTCCGTAACCCGCACATTTACCCCTGGCCGGCCTGAAGCGTTTTCTCCGCAGCCTCAAGCGTTTCCCCGGCCTAGGCCATGTTACCTACGTTCAGGAACATGCTCGCCGGCTCGCATGCAGATTCTTGGCCCCCCCTTGGCTCCAGCCCCGCACTCCGGTCGATGTGGTTGCGCCTGCGGCGCGTCCACATCTCCCTCCGTTTGGTCTTCCGCCATCCCCCCAGCCCGCGGCCACCTTGGCCGCCGCCCTGCCAGGGCCCCCAAAAAATCGCATTTTTCCCCGGCAAAGCCCTTGACGAAAGCCCCCGCCTTGTATATATTAGATAATACAGCGCAGGGTAGAGCAGTTGGCAGCTCGTCGGGCTCATAACCCGGAGGTCCTAGGTTCGAGTCCTAGCCCTGCTAAACACGGCATCCCGTAAGGGATGCTTTTTTTTATAGGTGTTTTTGGCTAAAAAAGTCCGGTAATTATAGCTTTAATTCCTTTTTCAGCTTCGTAACCAGCCCATCGCTCTTACGGAAAGATTCATGGAGCATGGCGATTAGTTCGGCGCTGGTGTAGGCCTGCTCCGCTTCCAGGGTGTGGGGATTTTTTGTATCCAAGTTATAGCCCGATTCCCGCAGGGTCTTAATGGGCACCTTCCACGCCTGTTCATGCTCTTTCCGTTTTTTCCACCATTTTTTCACGTCCTCAAATTCACTTTTTTGAATCGGCTTGGTTTTTGAGTACGCCTTTACCCCTTCGGGCAGACGATGTTCCCAATACCAAATCTCCCCGGTCGGCTCCCCTTTGGTAAAAAACAACAGGTTGGTCGCGACACTGGCATAAGGCTGAAACACCGAGTTGGGCAGGCGCACCACGGTATGCAGGTTACATTTGGTCAGCCACTCCTCGCGGATCCGGGCCTTGACCCCGTCCCCGGTGAGGGAGCCGTCGGGGAGGACAATCGCCGCCCGGCCGCCGTCTCTAAGGTAACGGATCATCAAAAGCAGAAAAAGGTCCGCGCTTTCAGTGTTTCTGAAATTGAGGGGAAATTGGTTTCCACCCCGTCTGTTACCGACGCGCCAAAGGGCGGATTGGCCAGAATCACGTCTACCCGGTCTCTGGCGCCTATGCCGGTGTATTCCCGGTTCAGGCTGTCGGTATAGTCGATATTGGGTGCGTCAATATCATGGAGTATTAGGTTGGTAACGCAGAGCATAAAGGGCAGGGGCTTGAATTCCATACCGTGAACGGTTTCTTCCAGGGTCTTGAGATCCTCCACATTTTTTACATACTGGGCGCGGATATTCTCAATGGCGCTGGTGAGGAAGCCGCCCGTACCGCAGGCGGGGTCCAGAATTTTTTCACCCAGCCGGGGATTTATCATTTCGGTCATAAATTCCGTAAT
>JAISQJ010000062.1 GCA_031274285.1 Treponema sp.
GGGACCGCGCCGCTTATCATCTTGCCGCCCAGTTCGCCGGTCTTTTCGATAAGGTCAACCTTATGCCCCAGCGCGAGGGCTTCCAGGGCAAAGCGCATACCCCCGGGCCCGCCGCCTACCACGCCGATGTGTTTTTTTACCGCCGGGAGGGCGGGGCGTTCCGGGAGCACGTCTTCGTTGCCCGTGCGGGGGTTCACCGCGCACTGGGGGTGGCCTCCGTCGACAAACTCGTTGATGCAGCCCTCCTGGCAGCCGATGCAGGGGCGGATCTTTTCCACATCCCCCCGGTAGGCCTTGGCGCACCAGTCCGGGTCGGCCAGGAGGGGCCGGCCCAGCATGACCATGTCGCACTTTTTGTCCCGCAGGGCCTGTTCCGCCAGATCCGGGTAGCCCAGTTTTCCCACCGCGACGACGGGCACAGGGATCCCCGCGTTGGAAAGAACGTTTTTCTTTTCAAAATGATCCTTCGCGGTTTTCGCGATATCCAGAAAGCAGCCCGCGGGCATCCCCGCCGGCGGGTGGGGGAGCCACCAGTTGTCGTAGCAGCCAAGATCCACGTCGAAAATGTCCGCTCCGGCCTTGACCAGGTTTTCCATATAGTCCAGGGTTTCCGCCACGGTTCTGCCGTTGGTAAATTTTTTAAGGGCCGGATCTTTCATCCCCTCTTCTCCGTAGGTTTCGTTTAAGGCCAGGGAAAGATCGATCCGGTACATGATGGGGAAGTGGGGCCCCGTCCGTTCCCGGATTTCCTTTACCATATCGACGCCAAAGCGCTGCCAGTCCGCGTATTTCCCGATTTTGCGGCGGTTAAAGGCCGTGTTGGAAAGCTGTTCCAGCAGGTAACCTTCGTGGCCGTGGAGGTAGGCCCCGTCAAGGCCGGCGAACTGGGCGTCCGCCGCGGCCTGCCCCGCGTTGGCGATTATTTTGCCCAGCTTACGGTCGCTTAAGGGCAGGCAGGGGATGGCGGAGATGTAGAAGTTCGGATTAAGGGAAGCCGAAACCGGGAACTTCATGGCCTTGATAAGGCACTCGGGATTGCCGACCCGCCCGAGCCCCGCGGTGAGCTGGATAAAGATCCTCGCGCCGTAGGCATGGCAGCCCTGGGCGAGATCCCGCCAGCCTGAAAACACCGTCCGGCTCCGGTCTATGCGGGGGAAGTAGGAAAGCCCCTCAAGCTCCGTCACGGTATGATCGATACCGTGGCTTATGGGGATGAGCCCCGTGGTAAGGAGCCCCACATTCCCCTTTGCCCGGGCGGTAAAATACTGGATCATCTTGTTCCCGGGCCTTCCGGTTTCTTCGCCCATATCCAGGTTGCCCATGGGGGCCATGACCACCCGGTTTTTTACGGTCAGCCGATTGATCTGAATGGGGCTGAAAATCGTGTCGTAGGGGTAAAGCTTTTTTGTCATCCGCGCCGCGCCGCCGCAGGGCCGCCCGCTTCCTTCCCGCATCCAGTTTCCGTAGCTGTCCACCAGTTCCTGAACAATTGCATCTGTTTTCATTTTCCTCTCCTCCAATATTTACTTTTGCCTGAAATGCAGTTCCCTCATGCCTTCAACCTCGTCGCACACGGGCTTGAGGGCGCATGAGGAGCAGCTGAGATCCAGCCCTTCCATGATATGGGTCAGCGCATTGGTAATGCCCGCCGCGGTTTTCGCCTGCTTCTCCAAAGCCCGGTAGTCAAATCCCGGGCCGGCGATAAAGGTGATTTTTACGTTCTTCACCAGGGGCTTTTGCCGGTACTTTTTTATAAAATCAAAACCCGCTGCCTTAAATGAAATGCCCGCCTTGACCGCCCGCCGGCTTACCCGCACCTGTTCCCGGCAGTCTTCGGAATTGATGCGAATCATAAAGCCCCGGGGAAACACATGGTATTTTACAAACTCAATGTCCCGGACGGCCTTATAAGCGGCCTCGTCCTCTTCCCCGGGACTGGCGATGCGGAGAAAGCTCAGCCGCGCGTAATCCGAGTCTTCTTTAATGGCGTCCAGGTCCTGCCCGTAAAGCAGGATCTCGTCCCGGTCAACCGGCAAAGGGGAAGTGGTCACGCAGGTAACGTTTAATCCCTGTTTCCCCCCGCCCCCCAGCTCGAAGGCCTGGTCCTTGGCAAGGACAAGTTCGCTTTCGTTCAAGTCCTCCCAGCAAAGGCTTTCGTCATAGTCCCACTTTTTATGGGGAAAACCCGAAAGCATTTCCAGGGTTTCTTCCATGACGCCGTTAAAGAGTTCCATCAGAACTGAATGTCCCGTTCGTGCTGCTTTTTGTCGTGGTATTTGTTGAGCGCGACATAGAGAAAGGCCACGAGCTTCATGTCCAGGTTGAACATGTAGACGATAAAGAGCAGCGCGAAAAGCGCCGCCGCGGCGATGGGGACGATGAAGTACCATGCCATATCATGCCTCCTGGAGCGCTAACGCCGGGGCTTTTTTAACGCTCCCCTTTTGCCGGGCGTATTCCGCGGCGCCCAACGCGCCCATGAGCTGGGGATCGGTTTTAAGTTCCACCACCTTGAGGCGCAGCACGTGCTCAATGGCCTGCTGTAAGCCCCTGTTCTTGGCGCAGCCTCCGGTCAGGGTGATGCTGTCCGAGGCGCCGGCCTTTTTCGCCATGACAAAGCAGCGCTTGGCCACGGCCATTTGAATACCCGCGGCGATTTCGTTCATGGGCTTGCCGTCCCCCACCAGGGTGATGACTTCGCTTTCGGCGAACACCGTGCACTGGGCGGTGATGGGGATTACGTTTTTTGCGGTTAAGGACAGATCCGAAAATTCCGGCAGGGACATCTCGAACGCGTTTGCCATGGCCTCAAAGAAGCGCCCCGTGCCGGCGGCGCATTTGTCGTTCATGGCGAAACTCTTTACCGTGCCGTCCGCGCCGATGGAAATTCCCTTTACGTCCTGGCCCCCGATGTCGATGATGGCTTTTACCTGGGGGTCGGTTACGTGAACCCCCATGGCGTGGCAGCTTATCTCGGATATGTTTTCATCCGCAAAGGGGACCTTGTTACGGCCGTAGCCCGTGCCCACAAGGTAGGCTAAGTCCCGGGGACCCGAAAGCCCGGGTACTTGTTTAATCACCGTCTCCAGGGCCATTTCCGCGGAAACCAGGGAATTGATCTTGCTCCGCAGGGTTGTCTCGGCGGCGATCTTCCCGTCCTCGTCAATGATGACCGCCTTGGTGTAGGTTGATCCTACGTCACAGCCTCCATAATATTTCATTTCCCTCTCCTCCTGTTAAATTACCAAGTATTGGCGTCGTCAAAATCCAAAAGCGAAGGATCCGAAGGC
>JAISQJ010000168.1 GCA_031274285.1 Treponema sp.
CCAGGGCGGTGTAACGGGGATCTTCGGGGTGGACCGCCACGGCGGTGTCCCCCAGCAGGGTCTCCGGCCGGGTGGTGGCGATTTCGACGAAGGGACCGGCGCTTGCCCCGGCCTTAGCATCCCCCGCGGGGGATAGCGCCAGCGGATACCGGATATGGTACATCTTGCCGGGGATTTCCTCGTGCTCCACCTCGTCATCCGCCAGGGCGGTACCGCAGGAGGGACACCAGTTCACCAGGTAGTTCCCCTTGTAGAGGAGGTCCCGCTCGTAGAGGCTGACAAAGACCTCCCGCACCGCCCGGGAAAGCCCCTGGTCCAGGGTGAAACGCTCACGGGACCAGTCCACGCTGGCCCCCGCCCGCTCCAGTTGGCGGGTGATGATAGCGTGGTGTTCCTCTTTTACCTTCCAGGTTTCTTCCACAAATTTTTCCCGCCCCAGGTCGTTGCGGGTCTTGCCCCGGGCCTTGAGCCGCCGTTCCACCACGTTCTGGGTGGCTATCCCCGCGTGATCGGTGCCGGGCACCCAGAGGGTGGGTTCCCCCCGCATGCGGTGGAAGCGGATGACGATATCGATGAGGGATACCACCAGGCCGTGGCCCAGGTGGAGTACCCCGGTGACATTGGGGGGCGGGATAACCACCACATAGGGGCTCTCGTCCCGGTGGGGGCCCCGGCCCCGGTTAGGTTGAAAGGCGCCGCTTTCCCGCCAGCGCTTGTAAATAGAGTCCTCGAAGGTCTCCGGATCAAAGGCCTTTGCCAGTTCAATCGCTTTCATCAAGCCTCCTACGGCGATAGCAGCCGGATCTTGGTCTCAATTTCGTTTATGACGGAATCCGGGGTAGAAGCCCCGGCGCTCAGGCCCACGATTTGATAGCCGCCTATTTCCGCGGCCAGGGCTTCGGTAAGTTCGGCCGCGGATTCCACCAGCCAGGCCGGTTTTTTTAAGGACCGGGCAATATCCAAAAGGCGGCGGGTGTTGGAGGAAAGGCGGCCCCCGGCGATCACCACCGCATCCACCCGGCCGCAGAGTTCCCTAAGGCTTTCCTGCCGTTCCCTGACCGCGCCGCAGATGCTGTCCACCACCTTCAGGCCGGGAAACCGGCCCCTGATCGCCTCCCCAATGGCCGCGTATTCCCGGACGCCGATGGTGGTTTGGCCGATAAGGGCGGTCTTGGCCGCGGGGTTCCGCCGGCTTAGGCTGAGGGCGGCCTGCGCCGCTTCAGCGGCATCGGAAACCACCGTGCCGCCGGGGGCGTAGCCCTGGAGACCAGCAATCTCCCCGTGCCGTTTCTCACCGGCGATAAAAAGGGAAAAACCCGCTCCCTCAAGGGAGCGGGCCTCGCGCTGATTCTTCTTTACCAGGGGGCAGGTAGCATCGGTCAGCGCGGCGCGGTGGCGGAGCAGTTCCTCTTCCAGGGCCGGGCTTATACCATGGGCCCGGATGATCACCGTAAGCCCCCCCAGGTCCGCCGGAAGCTCCCCCTCGTCGAGCATTTCGACCCCCCGGTCCCGCAGGGAAGCGAGGACCTGGGGATTGTGGATAAGGGGGCCCATGGTACGGACCGGCTTCCGGCCGGCTTCGGCCTCCGCCATTTCAACGGCCCGGCGCACCCCCATGCAAAAACCCAGGACCCGGGCCCGGATCACCGTCATGCGGGCATTAGGCCCTGGCGGGAACCTTTCCGGTCTTTTGGGAGACCGCCGCGGCCAGTTTTTTCTGCCCCTTCTTTTTTTCCCGGATATCCCAGAAGTTTACAAAGCCGGAGGCGATAAAGATGGTGGAATACACACCGCTGACCATACCCACCAGGAGGGCAAGGGCAAAGTCCCGCATGGAGCCGGTGGTAAAGATAAAGAGGAAGATCACCGCCAGCATGGTAGTTACCGTAGTGATAACGGTCCTGCCCAGGGTCTCCGAAAGGGAACGGTTAAGAACCATTACAAGGGAATCATCGGGGTAGATACGCCGGGTTTCCCGAATCCGGTCGAAGATAACGATGGTGTCGTTGATCGAATATCCCAGGATGGTAAGAATGGCGGCGATGGTGGTGGTATTGAACTCCATCCGGCTCCATACCACAAAGGCCACCATGATGAGGCCGTCGTGGATAATAGCCAGTACCGCGCCGATGGCGAATTGGGGCTTAAAGCGGATGGAGGAGTAGACCAGGATGAGGAGCAGGGTAAGGCCCAGGAGCATCCCCGCCTGATCGGTAAGGTCCTTGGAGAACCGGGAACCCACGTAATCGGAGCGGACCACCGCCACCCCGCCCTGGCCGAAGTAGTCTTCCAGGACGGAGATGATCTTTTCCGCGGGGATCCGGCCCTCCTCAAGTTCGCTGTCCTCCAGCCGGATCATAAAATGCCGGTCCGCATCCTGTCCAAGCTGCTGCACCGAAACGGTCCTGCCCAGGCTGGCCAGGGATTCCCGAACTTCCCCGATGGAAATAGCTTCGGCTCCCGGAGCCAGGTAATGGACCACAAAGGGATCGGAACCCAGCAGGGGATTCGTCCGGGCGCTAAAGATGAGCCACCGGGACTGGGTATCGGAAGGGGCGTTTACCGTTACGGTGATTCCCTCAAGGGAGGAACGGATGGCCTGGGCAAGACTTCCCACGGTACTGTATTCGTCGAAGGGGAAGGATAGGGGCGGGGATTCAACCCCGACGCCGGAAAGAACGATGTCCAGCTTGTCCGGATCGTCAATGGACACCGAGGCGGCGCCCCGTCCGGCCCAGGTAAGGCTAAAGGCCGTGGGGGCAAAGCGGACTTCCTGGATAAGGCCGGCCTGGAAATCCACCCCCAGGTTAAAGCCCCCCATGACGAGGTAGCCCACGATGCCGCTGAGGGCCAAAACACCCGATATGATCGCGGCGGGAAGGAAAAAACGTGAAAAAGGTATGATCCGTTTCATAACTTTGCCCTCCCGGCGGCCAGGGCCGGCTCCCCGGCTCCGAGGGTCCAACTGACCGACACCTTCTTGCTGCCCAGCACATCGGTGCCAAAATCAAATATGAGCCGGGAAACAAAGAGGCTGGTAAATACCGAGGAGAACACCCCGATGGCCAGGGTTACGGCAAAGCCCTGGATGGGGCCGGAACCTAACTGGGAGAGGAACATGGCCGCAATAAAGGTGGTGATGTTGGAGTCCATGATGGCCCAAAAAGCCTTGTCAAAGCCCCCGTCCACCACCGCCTT
>JAISQJ010000023.1 GCA_031274285.1 Treponema sp.
AGAAATGATTTGCACAAGGTGTCCTGGATTAATGTATATTCTTATTATTTGGGACTGATTGCCACTTTAAATAAAGGTTTGTATGAAAAAATGAAGCCACGATAACGCATGGGCGGTAGTGCAGAGGTGTCAGTCACCTTTTTGAGGAGCGGTCTTACCCTACAGGCGGGAAAACGGACAAAGACAATGAACGGCTATTTATTGTTTATTAAGCGGGTAATGAGGAAAATGACGATCCGGGGCAGGCATCCGTACCTGAAACATCGCAGCCGCCCGCAAAAAAAGACACGGGTGTCAGTCACCTTTTCGAGGGACGCTCCTATTCTTTTTCTTCCCTTTTTCGACTTCTTCGACTTGGCGGTTGGAAATTCCGGGGAACGCAGGGGTGTCCGGTAGCGCACGGGTGTCAGTCACCTTTTCCGAGAAGCGCCCTTTCGTCTGTGAATCTTGTCCGTGTTGTCCGTGAGGTCAGTGGTTAATTAAATTAAGGAGAAGCCCTTGCATGAAATCATCGCCATCCTTCTTCGCCGTCGTTTTGTTTTCTTTCTTGTTCTCGCTTTTCTCGCAGGCTGCCTGCTCTCAGGACTTTACTTCCATCGAAAGGGATCTGTCGGAATTGGAGAGCTTGATTGGAAGGCGTGGTCCATACCCCGGAGCTTGCTCAGGAAAATTTACCACCTCCACAAAAGTTGCAAAACAATCTTCGGTCGGGGTATGGACCACGCCAGTATAATAAATTTCCACTCCAACGAAGAACCTCGGGGCTTGTCCCGAGGTTCTTCATACAAGATACGCTGGAGAACTCAGCGGAGCAGCAGAGACAATTGGACGGCTTACGGAAGAACTTGGCCGAGAGCGGGGCATTACTCGGGAACTACGAGAGCATAATAGCCGGGCAGGAGAACTTGTTGAAGGACTTACAGACTCGGCTGAACGAAATGTCAGAAACCTACAAGACGCAATCGGCCTTATTCGAAAGTCAGGTTTAATACCCCGAGGTATTAAACCTGGCGGTATAATAAACTTCCTATCGAACGAGCCTCCGTTCAAAAAAAGGCATAGCTAAGGATACTGCGGAGCTCTGCTCCGCGGAGGCTCATGGCGAAATACGAAAAAAGCTCCAGGTTCTGGAAGACTTTTACGCTGATAGCGGTCCCGACAGCGGCCCTCCTGAGCGGCGGCCTGGTCTGGGCTCTGAAATGAGACCGGGTAACGCAACGGCGCCGGACGCCGGTAAAAAACAATAAAAGGAGTGTTTTCTGCCAAGCAGGAAATTGAAAAAATGGGGAAAGTGTCTGAATTGCCCCGTTGCCCTTCAAACCGGGGTTTTGTCAATGCCATCCCATTGGGACGGGATTTTTTCCTCCCACCCGTTTTTCCGGTTTTCGGTTTCGGACTTCTCGGCCAGGTCTATTTTTTCGGGGAACGGCGGGATAGCGAAGGAAAAGACGGTTTTCTTTTTCAAGCATTTTTCAGCCTCCGCCTGTAAGTATACCTCATTTTACCGGTTTTGGAAGACAGAGGGTAAAGCAGGGGTGTCAGCCACCCTTTCTGGGAAGCGCCGGCCGGTAGCGGGGAGGATACGTGTACTCCTCTTTCTCCGTGTCCGTGCAGTCCTGTCCGTGGTTATCTTCATCTTCCTTATTGCCGCCGTGCGGGGTTTGGGCTAGAATGAGGGTATGGATATGGAATTACAGATCATCTGCATTCCTTCAGCCTTTAAGCATGATGTAACGGTCGCGGACATTCATAGGAAAGAGCTCATGCCACTAATGAACGAATAGGAGGACCGTATGCAAGACATTACCGATGAAGAAGGGGACGCATTGGACGAATACTATAGCACGCATGTGCCAATAACCGATCCGGCCAAAGGCGGCGTCACGACCCGGCAGGGCTTTCGCATGATAGCCCTTGACCGCCTTTCGGAGGACTACCTTTTTACCACAGCGATTGCGGCGCACAAAACGCCCACGGAAATCATCGGCGAACTTATCCGGGAAAAAATAGCGGTTTCCCTCTAAGGACATACGCGGTTCCTACTTTTTATGCGCCGGCGGTGCCGAGGCAAGAAAATCCAGCAGGGGCCGGGTCCAGCCCCCCTCCGGGGCCCCTTCGGGGGTGGTTTCTCCCTGGGAAAGGAAATGCCGGTAGAGCCCCCGGATATGAGAGCGCACCGCTTCTCCCGCCTCCCCACCGATCCCCGGCAGCCCCGCCGCCGGGCCCTCCGCCTCGTCCCCCGCTGAAAAAAGCCCGGAAACAAAACGTTCCGCCTCCTCCGGCGGGAAGCGGTCCCGATCAAAACAGGTCATGGCGTACATCGCCGCGGCCACGCAGTTTACGCTGTGCTGCTTCACATAGAGGATAGCCTCCGTAATAGCCAGGGCCCCCCGCCGGAGTTCCCGGACCTGGGGGGAAAAGGCCGCCCCCGTATCAAGGGCCCTTACCGTCGAGGCAAAGCGGGTGTAGGTCAGGATCACCACCATCACATGGAGGCTGGGGATACACATCAAATGGGGATCAAAAAGGTGTATCAAAAGAAAGCGGAAACCCCGGATATAAAAGGGTCGCCTGGTGGTGGAAAGGTTCTTCCGGTAAATTTCCCCGGCAAAGGCATAGAGGCGGCCCATGGAATCCAAAAAGCCGCCGGCCTCCTCCTCCCCCCGCCGGCCAAGGTTTTTAAGCAAAAACCCCAGGGTCCGCACCCAAAAGGCCACAAAGTCCAGGTAAATTTTGATCCACGCCGGGCTAAAGGGGATTTTTTCGTCCAGCGGGTGATCCACCCGGGAAACCGGTTCCCGGCGCAGGAGGGCGGCGCGGTACTGGCAAAAGAAAAAGTTGTAGAAGATCGAGGCCACGGCTCTACGGGCCCGCGGACGCAGCCGCGGGTTCAGAAAGACCCTAACAAAAACCCCCGCCGTCCAAATGTCCGCCACCTTTCCGGTCATGGCCCCATGATACCAGGAGAGGGGGGTGCCGGAGTAGACCGGAACGAAGTGAGGACTACGGAGGCAGGGGGGAGACTTCCCCCCTCCTAAATAGCTACAATCTTTTAGACACCGGGCACGGGCTAAGACCCCAGGCTGTCATCTGCGGCAGACCAAGGCCCCCGGTTTTAGGAGGTTCATCATGCGTAAAATCAATCTGGGACTTTCGGGCTTGCAGGTACCGGTCATCGCCGTGGGCTGCATGCGGATCAACAAACTGGACAAGGGCGCGGCGGAACGCTTCGTCAAGTCCGCCCTGGAAAGGGGGGCCTATTTTTTTGATCATGCGGACATTTATGGCGGCGGCGCCTGCGAGGAAATCTTCGCGGAAGCCATCGGCATGAACCCCTCGGTCCGGGAAACGATCCTCATCCAAACTAAATGCGGCATCCGCCCCGGGGTGGCCTTCGATTTTTCCAGGGAACACATCCTAAGTTCCGTGGATAAGAGCCTCAAAAAATTAAAAACCGATTACCTGGACGTTCTCCTCCTCCACCGGCCCGATGTGCTGGTGGAACCGGAAGAAGTGGCGGAGGCCTTTGGCATCCTCCACACCCAGGGGAAGGTGCGGAACTTCGGGGTCTCCAACCAGAACCCCGGCCAGATCCGGCTGCTGCAAAAGTATGTAAAACAGCCTATCGTGGCGAACCAGCTCCAGCTTTCTATCACCAACGCCACCCTTATCACCCAGGCCCTCCATGTCAACATGCTGGACGACACCGCGGTAAACCGGGACGGGGGCATCCTGGACTTCTGCCGCCTTAACGATATTACCATCCAGCCCTGGTCCCCCTTCCAGTACGGCTTTTTCCAGGGAGTCTTTCTGGGCAGCAAGGAGTACCCCAAACTCAACGCCAAAATCGACGAGATCGCCAAAAAGTACGCCGTCACCAACACTACCATCGCCATGGCCTGGCTCCTGCGGCACCCCGCCCGCTTCCAGCCTATCACCGGCACCATGAACAGCGAGCGGCTGGCGGACTGCATCAAGGCGGCGGACATCAGCTTGAGCCGCGAAGAGTGGTACGAGATCCTCCTGGCCGCGGGAAACACCCTGCCGTAGAGGGGCTAGCGTTTCCTACATAAATGTAATATTATCTTATGGTATGCAAGGTTTCGTTGTTGATCCGTCTCCTGCGCCGGAAGAAAAGATTTCCCCCCATGAGGCGTCGGCCCCTGAAACGGACGGTTATCTACGTTCCCCGCCAGGCAAGAGCGAAGGGCTTGATTGGGAACGGGCAGAACTGGAACTCCTCTTCGATATTGCCCGGACCTTTGACAAATACGTGGAACTTAGGACCGCCCTGGGACCGCTTTTGAGCCTTATGGAATTCCGCGCCGGCCTTAACCGGGGTATGGTGACCCTGCTGGACCGGGCCACCGGGGTTCTCAAAGTGGAGGAGGCCTTCGGCCTCAACACAGAGGAGAAGAAGCGGGGGATCTACCGGCTGGGGGAGGGGCTGGTGGGCCGGGTCTTCGAGACAGGTTCCCCGGTCACCGTGCCCAACCTGGCTAAGGAACCCCACTTCCTCAACCGGGCGGGAAACCGCCGCCGGGAGGACATGGAGGGCCTCAGCTACTACTGCGTCCCCATCCGGTCCCGGGGCAACGTGATCGGCACCCTCAGCGCGGAGCGGCGTATCCGGGGGGAAGACCCGGAGCGCCGCATGGCCTGGGACCGGGCCCTTTTGGAGAAGGTGTCCTCAATCATTGCGGATTCCGCCAAGCTGCGGGAACGGATCATGGAGGAGCAGTTCCGCCTCCGCCGGGAAGGGGAGGAGGCCGGCTCAATCGGGGATAACGCGGACTGGGTCCAGGGCGGCCGGATTGCACCGGAAAGCGGAATCATCGGGACCAGCAGCAGCATGCGGGAGGTCTACGAGATGCTTACCCAGGTGGCCCCCAGCGAGGCCACGGTGCTGATCACCGGGGAAAGCGGCACCGGCAAGGAACTGGTGGCCGCGGAACTCCACCGCCTCTCCAAGCGGGCCGCCGGTCCCCTTATCAAGGTGAACTGCGCCGCCCTTCCCGAATCGATCATCGAAAGCGAACTCTTTGGCCACGAGAAGGGGGCCTTTACCGGGGCCACGGCCCAGCGGAAGGGCCGTTTCGAGTTGGCCCATTCGGGCTCGATCTTCCTGGACGAGATTGGGGAGCTGCCCCCCCAGATGCAGGTTAAGCTGCTCCGGGTCCTCCAGGAGCGGGAACTGGAACGGGTGGGGGGGACCAGCACCATCAAGATTGACGTCCGCCTTATCGCCGCCACCAACCGGAATCTGGAGGACGAGGTTAACGGGGGACGTTTCCGGGAGGACCTGTACTACCGGCTCAACGTGTTCCCCCTGCGGATTCCCCCCTTAAGGGAGCGGAAGAGCGACATCCTGCTCCTGGCGGACCACTTTGCGGGAAAGTACGGGGAAAAGAACGGCAAGCACATCCGCCGCATCTCCGCCCCGGCCATTGATCTGTTGACCAGCCATACCTGGCCCGGCAATGTCCGGGAACTGGAGAACTGCATCGAACGGGCGGTAATCCTCAGCGCCGACCAGGTGATCCACGCGTACAACCTGCCCCCCAGCCTTCAAACCGCCGCATCCAGCAATACCGCCCCCACCACCACCCTGGAGGCGGCCCTGTCCCGGCTGGAAAAGGAGATGATCCTGGAGGCCCTTAAAATGGCGGATGGGAACATGGCCGCCGCGGCCCGGAGCCTGGGTATCTCGGAGCGCCAGATGGGGCTGCGGGTCCACCACTACGGCATCAACTGGCGGCTCTACCGTACAACTAAAATGTAGGATGCAAAAATAGAACCTACATGACGGTAGGAAATTCCGGTACTTTTATCTAAACGGCCATGTCCCGGACCGGCATATAGGCCCCCTGCCCAGGATTTTTGGTCTCAATCTACGGCCTTCCATGCCGAATTCCGGTCTTTCTATGCCTCCCGGCCAAAATCCAAGAAATTGGCACAGTTATTGCATGGTTTTAGGCGAGGGCCGGTTTCATCATACTGGAACCGTTCCAGGATATGGAGCCGTCCGGTATGGGGCGGACCTTAATTTTTTGAGGAGGACAGAAAAGTGCGAAAGAAAATCGGCATCATGGTAATCCTGTTGGCGTGCATGGGGGTCTCCCTCTTTGCCCAGGAAAGTCTTGAAAGTCTGGGATTCTCCCTGAACGTGGTTTGGCTCTTTATCGGGGCCATCCTGGTATTCATTATGCAGGCCGGATTTGCCCTGGTGGAAACCGGCTTAACCCGGGCGAAAAATGCCACCAACATCACCATGAAGAACGTGATGGACTTCTGCTTTGGGGCTATCGTGTACTGGGCCGTCGGCTGGGGGTTCATGTGGGGTGAAGACGCCCTAGGCGGTCTCATTGGGACAAAACAGTTTTTCTTCAGCGAGATGCTCTTGAATGAGGCTAACGCCGATATTTACAAAAATTGGTTTTTCCAGGTAGTCTTTGCCGCCACCGCGGCCACCATCGTATCCGGGGCCATGGCGGAACGGACCCAGTTCAAATCCTATTTGATCTACACCTGCTTCATCTCGGCCTTTATCTATCCCATCTCCGGCCACTGGGTTTGGGGCGGGGGCTGGCTCGGCAATCTTGGGTTCCACGACTTTGCCGGTTCCACGGTGGTCCACTCGGTGGGCGGCTGGGCGGCTTTTATGGGCGCCATTGTCTTAGGTCCCCGGCTTGGGAAGTATATCAAGGGGACCGACGGAAAGGTAACGGTCAAGGCTATTCCGGGGCATAATATTCCCTATGCCGCCCTGGGGGTCCTGCTCCTCTTCTTCGGCTGGTTCGGTTTTAACGGCGCTTCCACCGGGTTCGCCACCATAGGCGATGGGAGCGTCTGGAGCGGCCTAGCCATCGCCCGGGTCTGCGTGACCACCACCCTAGCCGCGGCCGCGGGCGCGGTAGCCGCCCTGATCTTCTCCTGGATCTGGTTCAAAAAGCCCGACGCATCCATGACCCTGAACGGCCTCCTGGCGGGGTTGGTGGGCATCACCGCCCCCTGCGCGGTGGTCTCCCCCGGCGCTTCCATCGTCATCGGCCTTCTCGCCGGCGTCCTGGTGGTGCTTTCGGTTGAATTTATCGACAAGGTGCTCAAGGTTGATGACCCGGTGGGCGCTGTTTCGGTACACTGTGTCTGCGGAATCTTCGGGACCATCGCGGTCGGTATCTGGGGTCAGGGTGAGGTCAGCGGCCTCCTCCACGGCGGCGGTTTTACCCAGCTTGGGATACAGCTTTTGGGTATCATTTCCGTGGGCGCATGGGCGGCCCTTACCAGCCTGGTGCTTTTCCTTATCATCAAGGCGATTACCGGCCTGCGGGTCAGCCCCAAGGAAGAGCTGGTGGGCCTTGACCTGTCGGAACACAAGGCGGAAGCGTATGCGGGCTTCCAGATCTTTAGTAACATGTAAGGAGGCGGAAGATGAAACTAATCATTGCCTATATACAGCCCCATGCGCTGAACGAAGTTAAGCAGGAACTGTTCAAGGCCGAGGTGTATAAAATATCGGTGACCAATGCCATGGGCTGCGGTCAGCAGAAGGGGTATACCGAGCAGTTCCGGGGTGTGGAGATGGAGGTGAACCTCCTCAAAAAAGTCCGCATCGAGATAGCGGTCAACGATAACTTCGTCAAGCCCACGGTTGACGCCATTATCCGGGGCGCCAGGAGCGGCGAGATTGGGGACGGGAAGATCTTTATTCTGCCCATCGAGGAAACTATCAGGATCAGGACCGGGGAGACCGGAAGCGCGGCCATCGGCTAGGTAAAGAGCGGGGCCTGCCTAAAGGCGGGCCCTGTTTTGTTGCTAAATTTTTCAAAGAAGATCGGAGGTTTTATGCGTTGTTGTGATGAGTGCGGCGGCGGGGGGGTTGATTTTACCCAAACGCCGATAGCGGAACTGTACGGGTCGAATTGCTTTTCCAACGCGGTCATGCGGGAAAAGCTCCCCAAGAATATTTATAAAGAGATTTTGGCGGTCCAGGCCGGGGAAAAGGAACTGACTCTGGAAGTGGCGGAAGTGGTGGCCGCTTCCATGCGGGACTGGGCCCTTGAAAAGGGGGCCAGCCACTACACCCACTGGTTCCATCCCCTTACGGGGCTTACCGCGGAAAAGCATGACGCCTTTATTTCCCCCACCGGGGACGGCGGAGTGCTGCTGGAATTTTCCGGGAAGGAGCTGATCAAGGGCGAGCCCGACGCTTCTTCATTCCCCTCCGGGGGCCTGCGGGCCACCTTTGAAGCCCGGGGTTACACCGCCTGGGATGTGACCAGCCCCGCCTTTCTGAAGCAGGACAAGACCGGGACCACCCTGTGCATTCCCACGGCCTTTATCAGTTACTACGGCCAGGCCCTGGACAAGAAGGTTCCCCTGCTCAAGTCCATCGACGCGCTTTCAAAACAGGCTGTCCGGGTGCTCAGGGCCCTGGGGAACAGCGTCAGCAAGCGGGTGTTCACCACCGTCGGGCCTGAGCAGGAATATTTCCTGGTAGACAAAGCATATTACGATCAGCGGCCCGACCTTATCCTCACCGGCCGCACGATCTTCGGCGCACTCCCCGCCAAGGGGCAGGAGCTGGAGGATCACTACTTCGGCGCCATCAAAGAGCGGGTTGCGGACTTTATGCGGGAACTGAACTACGAGCTGTGGAAGGTGGGGATTCCCGCCAAGACCCAGCACAACGAGGTTGCCCCCAACCAGTTTGAGATTGCCCCGATCTACGCCAACAGTACCGCCGCGGTGGACGCCAACCAGTTGGTGATGGAGACGATCCGTAGTGTGGCCCGGCGCCACGGCCTGGAAGGATTGCTCCATGAAAAGCCCTTTGCCGGGGTCAACGGTTCCGGTAAACACAACAACTGGTCCATGGCCACCGACGACGGGCTCAACCTCTTCGAGCCCGGCGACGATCCTTCCTCCAACGCCCGGTTCCTCCTCTTTGCCGCCGCGGTGGTGGAAGCGGTAGACCGTTACGCCCTGCTTATCCGTTCCTCCACGGCCACCAGCGCCAATGAGCACCGGCTGGGCGCCAACGAGGCCCCCCCGGCCATCATCTCCGTCTTCTTCGGCGGTCCCCTTACGGAAATTCTGGAAAACATTGCCGAAGGCAAGACGGGGGGTAAAACCGAAAGCGGCGCCAAGATTAAGATTGGCGTCACCAGCCTGCCGTCCCTACCCAAGGATGTGTCCGACCGGAACCGTACCAGCCCCTTTGCCTTTACGGGAAACAAGTTTGAATTCCGCATGGTCGGTTCTTCCCAGTCCATCGCCACCCCCAACACCTACCTCAACGTGGCGGTGGCCCAGGTGCTGGGCGAATTCGCCGACAAGCTGGAAGCCGCTTCCAACAAGCAGGAAGCCATTCAGAATATCATCAAGGAATCCTATGCCAAGCACCGGAAGGTAGTGTTCAACGGGAATAACTATTCCGACGAGTGGGTGCTGGAGGCGGAGCGCCGGGGCCTGCCCAACGTAAGGAGCGCGGTGGACGCCCTCCAGGTCCTTATCCGCAGCGAGACCGTGTCCCTCTTTGAGGCTCACAAGGTACTCACCAAGGAGGAGCTGGAAAGCCGCTACCATATCTACTTAGAGAAGTATTCCAAGCAGGTGAATATTGAGGCGGGAGTTACCATCGATCTGGCCCGCCGCTACATCTTCCCCGCGGCCACTTCCTACGCTTCTTCCCTGGCTCAGGACGCCGCGGCCCTGGCGGGGATTGGGGCCAACAACACCGCCCAGTCCAAGCGGGCCAAGCGGATTGCGGACCTGGCGGCGGAACTCTTTGACGAAACCGCCAAGCTGGAGACGGTCCTGACCGAAGCCCAGGGGATCGAGGATGCCTTTGCCCAGGCCAAGGCCTACAACGAGAAGATCCGTCCCGGTATGGACTCCGTCCGCGCCAAGGCGGACGCTTTGGAGAAGATCGTTGCCAAGAAGGCGTGGCCCTTCCCCGGCTACGAGGAGTTGCTGTTTAAGCTGTAGTTTCCGGCGGGCAGCGGTCCCGGAAAAACCGTAAAAAAGGACAGGTGAGGCTGCCCGGAACCAGTTTCCGGGCAGCTTTTTTTTTTGCTATCATGGGCCAATCAAGTATCCACAGGGGGAATGGCATGCAGAATTTTGAATACTACAACCGGACTAAGATCATCTTCGGCAAGGGGACGGAAGAGCGGACGGGGAGCGAGACCGCCAGGTACAGTAAGCGTGTTTTGCTCCACCATTCGGGGGGGAGCGTGGTGCGGACCGGCTATCTGGACAAGGTCAAGGAGAGCCTCAAGGCCGCCGGGGTGTCCTGGGTGGAGCTGGATGGGGTAAAGCCCAATCCCCGGCTTTCCCTGGTTCACCAGGGGGTGGAGATATGCAAAAGGGAGAAGCTGGACTTTGTCCTGGCCGTGGGCGGCGGTTCGGTTATCGACTCCGCCAAGGCCATTGCTATCGGCGCCCTCTACGACGGGGATGTGTGGGATTTTTACGACCGTAAAAAAACCGCCGTCGAAGCCCTGCCGGTGGCCACGGTGCTTACCATCCCCGCGGCGGGGAGCGAGAGCAGCATCAGTTCGGTGATCACCAACGAGGCGGGGCCCTGGAAGCGGGCGGTGGACGAGGAGTGCCTTAGGCCGGTCTTTTCGATCCTAAACCCCGAGGCCACCTTCACCTTGCCGGCCTTCCAAACCGCCTGCGGGGTGGCGGATATGCTGGCCCACATCATGGAGCGGTACTTTACCAAGGAATCCCATGTGGAACTTACCGACGAACTCTGCGAGGGGGCCATGCGGGCCATTATCCGCAACGCCCGGCGGGTGATCACCGGGGGCGGGGCCTTGGACTACGATGCCCGGGCGGAGCTTATGTGGGCCGGTTCTATCGCCCATAACAACCTGCTGGGTACCGGACGGATCGGCGACTGGGGGAGCCACATGATCGAACACGAAATTTCCGCCGTTTTTGACATTGCCCACGGCGCGGGGCTTGCCATCGTGTTCCCCGCGTGGATCGCCTACAACCTCAAGGAGGATACCCCCCGGTTGGCCCGCTTTGCCGCCAAGGTCTGGGGGGTGGACGGCGCGTTCTACGATTACGAGCAGGCGGTCCTGGAGGGGATCTTTCGGATGAAGAACTTCTTTAAGTCCATTGGCCTCCCCGTGTCCTTTGAGGATGCGAAGCTGGACAGCGCCAAGATTCCCCTCATGGCGGAGCAGGCGGTTAAGTTCGGCCCCGTGGGGAACTATCGCAAGCTCTACGCCCAGGATATAGAGGCGATCTACCGCCTCGCCTTAAAGTAGGGTAGTATAGGTGCAGCGCCATGGCCGGCGGCGCTTTCGTCGTCGGCGTATTTGCCGGGATGTTGGAATGGTAGACAACGGGGACTTAAAATCCCCTCCCCGCAAGGGGGTACGAGTTCGAGTCTCGTTCCCGGCATAAAAGTTTTAGGGAGGAAATGATCATGGTACCTATCGCGTTGTTAAGCGCCTGGCATGTGCATACCTATCAGTTTATCGACCGGCTTCACGAGTCCGGGGCGGGGAAGCTCTCGGTGGTTTGGGATGAGGACGGGGAACGGGGGAAAAAATGCGCCGAAAAATACGGCGTTCCCTTTGAGCCTTCCCTGGACGCGGTTCTTGGCCGGCCCGGTATAGAGGCGGTTATGGTGGAGGCCCCGACGGTAAGGCACGGGGAGATTATCGCCAAGGCCGCGGCCGCGGGGAAACATATCTTTTCCGACAAGGCCCTGGCCCCCGGCAGCGCGGAATGTGAAAAAATCAAAAGGGCCCTGGAGGAGGCGGGGGTCAAGTTTGTTTTGTCCATGGAGGCAAAAACCGCCGCCCCTTACCGCTACGCGAAAAAACTTATTGACGAGGGCAGGCTTGGCCGGGTGACTTCCGCCTATTTCCGGCGGGACCACGGGGCCGCCCTTGAGCGTTTTTTACCGGACTACTGGTACGATACCCGGCAGACCGGCGGCGGGGTGACTATGGATTTAGGCTGTCACGGCTTTTACCTGCTTAACCAGTTTTGCGGCAAGCCCAAAAAGATCACCAGTGTGATGAACGAACTTTACGGTACCGGGGGGGACGAAAATTCCACCACCCTTATTGAATTTGAAAACGGCGCCATTGGAACCGCCCATACCTCTTTTGTCAGTTGGAAGATGGACAACCTTTTGGAGATCATCGGGACCGAGGGGATGCTGGTGGCCGCCGGAACCAACGCGGCGAATTACCGCCTGCTCCTGCAGTCAAAACATCTTCCCGCCTACCAGGATTTGAGTCCCGTACCGGCTGCGGAATACGGCAAAGATGATGTGCTTCCCATCGTGACCTTTGCCCGGCTTGTGCAAAGCGGGGAACAGAAGGACGACCGTTACGACATAGACCGGGCCATTACCCTGACCAGAATCATCGAGGCCGCCTACGAATCGGCCCGGACCGGCAGGACGGTGGCGTATTAGCTAAGAAATTTGCAAAAAAATTTGTTGACACCGTTCCCGCCGCCGTTTATCATGGAGGCAGCAATATTTAGGGGGCATACCATGAAAAAAATAATCCTGTCGTCCCGGTTAGTTTCTCTCTAAGCAAACAAGGCGTTTTCTCGTTTTTCTCCACGACACGACTCCTCCCTGGGTGATACTTTTGTATTGCCGGGCGCCTGTTTGCGCCTGCCGCTTGAACCGGCAGTCCACCACGGCAAAATTCCCGGAGGAATGGTATGTTTGTATCCGGCCCACGGATAAAAAAATTCTTTTCGTTTTATAAGCCCTATCGCCTCTTATTTATCGCGGATATTACCTGCGCCTTTATCGTCATGGTAATTTCATTGTTCCTGCCCCTCTTTGTCAGGTACATCACCAACAGCGTCATAAGCGGCTCGTTTTCTGATGTTCTGGGGGAGCTGATTCTTCCCGCCGCCCTCATCATGCTTTGCCTTATCCTTATCGAGACCGCGGCGGCGCTGTTCTACGACTACCGGGGCCATCAGATGGGGGCCATGATAGAACGGGATATGCGGGACGAGCTTTTTTCCCATTATCAAAAACTCCCCTTTAGTTTTTTTGACCGGGAGAAAACAGGTTCCCTTATGTCCCGTCTTATCAACGACCTTTTGAATCTGGCGGAACTGTATCATCACGGGCCGGAAGATTTAATTATTTACGGTCTAAGATTCATGGGGGCCCTTATGGTTCTAACCCGTATCAACGCGGGCCTGACCCTGGCGGTCCTTGCCTTTCTTCCCCTGATGCTGGGCTACTCCCTTTTGTTTCAGAACAAGATACGGGCCGCCTATAAAAGGTACCATGAAAAAATAGGGGACCTGGGCGCTTCCCTGGAGGACAGCCTGGCGGGAATCCGGGTGGTCAAGTCCTTTGCCGCCGAAGATATGGAGGAAGAAAAATTCCGCCGGGTGAACGAGGATTTTTACCGTACCCGCGCGGATATTTACCGGCAGGAGGCCTATTATTTTACCGGCCTGGAGCATTTTTTTGGGCCCCTTATTATGGCGGCGGTGGTACTGTGCGGCGGAATCTGGCTTTCAAAATCCGCCCTGGATACGGGGGATTTTATCGCCTTTCTGCTGTACGTCAACTACCTTACCGCCCCTATCCCGCAGATTGCCCGCGTTATTCAGCAGTACCAGGACGGGATTGCCGGTTTTAACAGGTTTATGGATATTCTGGACCATCCCCCCGAACCGGACCGGGGACTGGCGGCATTGCCGGAGGTCAAGGGACGCATCGAATTTGCGGATGTGAGTTTCCGGTATAATGAGGGCCGGGATTATGTGCTGGAGGGAATTTCTTTTTCCGTAAATCCCGGCCAGACCGCCGCCCTGGTGGGGCCTTCGGGTATTGGTAAAACGACCCTCTGCTCTCTCATCTCCCGCTTTTATGAGCTCAGTTCCGGGGCGATACGGCTGGACGGAATCGATATCCGGGAGCTGCCCCTCAAAACCCTGCGCCGGAATATCGGGGTGGTCCAGCAGGATCTGTACCTTTTCGCGGGGACCGTGATTGATAATATCCGTTACGGAAGGCCCGGCGCCGCCGAAGCGGATGTTATAAAAGCCGCGAAAAAGGCCAACGCCCATGAGTTTATCATGCGGCTGCCCGGCGGGTACTACAGCGATCTGGGGCCCCGGGGGCTCAGCCTTTCCGGAGGACAACGGCAGCGGCTTGGCATTGCCCGGGTATTTTTGAAGGACCCGCCGGTGCTTATCTTTGACGAGGCCACCAGCGCCCTGGACCAAAAAAGCGAGCGGCTGGTTCATGAAGCCCTTATGGAACTTGCGAAAAACCGTACCACCTTTATTATCGCCCACCGGCTTTCCACGGTAAAAAACGCCAACCGTATTTTCACGCTGACCGAGCGGGGTTTAGAGGAGAAGGACTCTTTTGAAGGCATCTCTTAAGCGCGGGCCGAACGCTGGAGCAGCAGGAAATCCGCCAGAACCAGGGCCGTCATGGCCTCCACCACCGGCACCGCCCGGGGGGCGATACAGGCGTCGTGGCGGCCCTGGATTTCCAGTTCCCGGCTCTGCCCCCGGCGGTCGACGGTCCGCTGTTTTTTGGAAATGGACGGCACCGGCTTAAAGGCCACGGTGAAGTACAGGGGCATGCCGGTGGAAATACCCCCCAACATGCCCCCCGCGTTATTGCTTCCCCACCGGAGAGCCGGAACGCCGGGGGGGAGGGCCTTGAGGGGGAGGGGCGGCCCCATTGCGGGGCCGTCCGGCGTCTCCGGCCGGTCGTTTTGCTCTGAGCCCCGGCTCCCGGCGGCGCTGAAGCCCGCACCGAACTCAATGCCCTTGGCGGCCCCCAGGGAGAGCATGGCCAAGGCAATCCGGGCGTCCAGCTTGTCAAAAACCGGCTCCCCCAGGCCGGGAGGCAGCCCTGTGGTCAGGCAGGAGACCTCACAGCCCGCGCTGTCCCCCTCCTGCCGCAGTTTTTCTAAGGCCCTTAAGGCCGCTTCCGCCTCTTTTTTGCCGGGCATCCGCAGGGGGTTCCGCTCGATTTCGTCCCAGTCAAAGCCGGCCAGGGGAGCGGGCCCCTCTGCGGGCCCCGCGGCGGCGATCCCTTCCGCCAGGGCGGGGGGGGCCGGGGCGCGGATGCCCGCGGCGGCGGCGGTCCAGGCCCGGATCTTAAGGCCCTGGGCCGCGAGGAAGGTTTTTGCCACCGCCCCGGCGGCAACCCGGCCCAGGGTTTCGCGGGCGGAACTGCGGCCCCCGCCCCGGTGATCCCGGAGGCCGTATTTGGCCTCCCAGGTCCAGTCCGCGTGGCCCGGCCGGTAGAGGTCCCGCAGGCTGTCGTAGTCCGCGGAACGCTGATTTAAATTCCGTACCAGAATGGCAATGGGGGTCCCCAGGGTCTTTCCCTCAAAAAGGCCGGAAAGAATTTCCGGCTCATCATCCTCGTTGCGGGCGCTGGAGGCCCCCCCCGCCCCCGGCCGCCGGCGCCGCAGTTCCCGGGCAATATCCCCGGCTTCCAGGGCTATCCCCGCGGGACATCCGTCGATGACGCAGCCCAGGGCTTTTCCGTGGGATTCGCCAAAGGTGGTGACCCGGAAAAGGCGGCCGAAACTGCTGCCGCTCACAGGGCTTCCACTTCCGCCAGGCTGGGGGGTTCCGCCCCCCGGCGGTTACATACCAGGGAGGCGGCCTTATTGGCAAAGAGGAGGGCTTCGTAAAGCTCCCCCTCCGTCAGCCCGGCGATGGCGGAGCGGGACATTTTGCCCTTCAGTTCCAGCCAGGAGAGGAGGGCGCCGTGGAAGGTGTCCCCCGCGCCGATAGTGTCCACCACCGGCAGGTCCACCACCGGGGCCTTTACCCGCCGGGTCTCCCCCTTGCTCCGTAGTAAGGCTACCGCCCCCTCCGCTCCCAGGGTGCTTACCGCCAGCATAGGTCCCAGGGAAAGCACCCGTTCCAGGGATTTTTCTAAACCCAGGCCGGGGTAGATAAAGTCAAAGTCGGCCCCGGAAATTTTCGCGATAGTTACCGCGGAAAGCCACTTTTCAAAACGGCGGACATAGGCTTCCCGGTTTTGGATCATAAAAGGGCGGATATTGGGGTCAAAGGAGATCACCGGCGCGGCCTCCTTTTCCCGGCCCTGGGAGAGGATGAGGGACTCGATAGTGGTGGCCGCCGGTTCCATGGTCATGGCGATAGAACCGAAGAGGATGCACCGGGTATCGGGGGGCAGCTTTCCGCCCGGGAGTTTGGCCTCCAAGTCCGCGGCGGAAAGGGAACGATCCGCGGCGCCCTCGGTATAAAACACATACCGGGGCTCCTGTCCCTTTTCCAGCTTTACAAAGGCCAGGGTGGAATGTTGATCCGTGCGGACCATGAGATCATCCCCCACGTGGTTGTCCCCCAGCCGCTTCATCAGGATTTCCCCAAAGAAGTCCCGGGAAAAACGGCCCAGGAACTTTACCGGAACCCCGAGCCTGCCTATGGCCACCGCCGTATTGCAGGGGCTCCCCCCGGGCAGGGGTAAAAAGGCTTCGCCCCGGCCGGGGATTTCCTGCCGGACCATATCGATCAGCGCCTCACCTAAACAGATAATCATGATAACCCCTTGTATACTATGCACGCTGCCCGGACACCATGATAGGGAAATTCGGGGGCCGGTACAAGAATGGGCGGGGGAAGATATGGCTTTATGGAACTAAGGGCCGGGCAAACTATCCTTTGATCCTCCGGTACAATTCCTGTACGGCCTCAATATCCAGGCCGGAGAATTTCGCCGCCTGTTCAGGGGCGAAACCATTCTCTATGAGGTTCTTGGCCGCTTCCCGTTTACCCATTATTTCACCTCGGGCTTCACCTCGGGCTTCGAATTTTGCCGCCCAGCCTGTTTTTTCAAGAACATCCTCTATCGTTAAAGTTCCATCTTCCATCTTTATAACCTCCATCATCGGTACAGGATTCGCCTGCAATAATACCCCTAAATATGCTCCTATCGGCGTTTGCGTCCTTATCCCCGAAGATTCTTCCAATATCTTCCTCAAGCTTGCCGTACTTACTTCCCTGCTCATATTTTTGAGCCACATATTTTCTTCTTCCACAAGCCTCTTGCTCTCGATTATCTGCATTGACGGTATGGCCCCGGATACCTCATATATCCCCGGCCATTTCTCCTCTACCGTATACCGATAAATTTCCCTTAAATATCGGAACAGCTTCTCCGGCCGTTTCCTACCGATAAAACTTATCGACATATTCTGAATACCCGCGTCCTTCACGGTTGCACAGTACAGGTGCGCATAGGCCGCCACCTTATGAAAATCGGTGATGCCCAAGCTGTCATCGGGACTCTTAAATTCAAGAATGTTCACATCCCGAAACACCACCGCTATCTTCTTATCCAGCACCGCCCCTTTTTCCTTCTTGATGATGACCACGTCTATTTTGAGGGGCTCCCGATTCAGAGGGTACTCGGCCTCAAAATGCAGCATATTCTTATAGGGCAGCAACTCCGCCCGTATCGCGTCAAAAAAGGCCGGATGCCAGGCTATGCGGCTCCTTTCATGGTTTTCCGGTATCTTTTCCGTATCGATGGCCGCCCTCCTTCCTCAAACTTTTTCTTGGAGGATAATATAAATTCCCCTTTTTTTCAAGGACCGGGATGGGGGGAAACATTCCGCCCTTGCGGAAGGGGCCCGCCGTGGTTACTATAGCCTAAACTGTTTGCGGGAATTTAAGCGGAGGAGGATGCTTATGGAGGGAAAGATGAAAGTCGCGGTGATGACCGGTATCGGCAAAATGGGTTTTGTGGAGCGGGGTATTCCAAAACCGGGGCCCCATGAGGTGCTGGTAAAACTTGAGTATGTGGGGGTCTGCGGATCGGACCTGCACTACTACGAGGCGGGCAGAATCGGCGATTTTATCGTCAAGCCCCCCTTTGTTTTGGGTCATGAACCGGGCGGCGTGGTGGTGGAAACCGGCGCGGGGGTGACGGACCTTAAAGTGGGGGACCGGGTGGCCCTGGAGCCGGGAAAGACCTGCGGTCACTGCGAATTCTGCCGGAGCGGCCGCTATAACCTCTGCCCCGATGTGATCTTCTTCGCCACGCCCCCGGTGGACGGGGTGTTCCAGGAGTACGCGGCCCACGAGGCGGCCCTCTGCTTTAAGCTGCCGGATAACGTGAGCACCATGGAGGGGGCCCTGATTGAACCCCTGGCGGTGGGCTTCCACGCGGCTATCACCGGGGGGGCCAAAATAGGGCAGACCGCCATGGTCACCGGCTCCGGCTGTATCGGCCTGGTATCCCTTTTGGCCCTGAAAGCCCAGGGGGTCTCCCGGGTTTACGTCACCGATGTGGTGGAAAAGCGGCTGGAAAAGGCAAAAGCCCTGGGGGCCTTTGAGGTGATCAACGCCAAGGAACGGGACGTTCTTAAAACCATCGCCGAAAAGGAAGGGGGGCTGGACCTGGTTATCGAAACCACCGGCAGCGACGCCGCCGCGGCCCAGGGTATCGGCGCCCTGAAAAAGGGGGGAACCCTGGTTTTTGTGGGCTACAGCCCCAGCGGCACCATGACCCTGCCCATCGGTAAGACCCTGGACAAGGAACTTACCATGAAGACTATTTTCCGTTACCGTCACATCTATCCCCTGGCCATTGACGCGGTGGCCCGGGGCGCGGTGGACATTAAGAGCATCGTTACCAATGTGTTCGATTTTGACGACATCCAGAACGCCATGGACCAGAGCGTCCACAACAAAGCGGAGATCGTCAAATCGGTGATAAAAATTGCGAAGTAGCTTGAAGTAGGTTTGGGACCCTTATCATTTTTTACCGGGGCGGCGCCACGGCCGCCCTCACAAGGAGTACAACATGAAGACGCCTATCGATTTTAACGGATTTATCCAGGTTGCCATTATTGTGCGGGACATTGAAAAGGCCGCCAAGGAATGGTGCGAGCTGTTTGACGTGCCCATGCCGAATATCCGGGTCCAGGAACCGGGCCCCCGGGACGGCACGAGCTACCGGGGCCGACCGGGCAACTACGGCCTTAAGCTGGCGGTGATCAACGCCAAGGACCGGGGCTTTGTGATTGAACTCCACCAGCCCCTGGGCGGGGAAAGCACCTTCCAGGAATTTCTGGATAAACACGGCGAGGGAGTTCACCACCTGGGCTTTGAGGTAGGGGAAAAACGGGACGCTATCATCGGCGAGCTTGAGGAAAAGGGCTACCGGATGCGGACTATCGGCTACTACCCCGGCTCCAGTTGGACCATTGTGGACAGCGAAGAAAAACTGGGGGTAAACCTGAACATCAAGCCGAAGGCTTGATGAGATTAACCGAAGGCTTAATGAAATCAACCGAAGGCTTGATGAAATTATGGGGGGTATGTATGTCTTTGAAAATCGTAAATACAAAATACGGAATCTTAAGCGGTGTGCAAAAGATTGGCTACAGCGTATTCAGGGGGGTTCCCTATGCAAAGCCCCCGGTAGGCTCACTCCGGTGGAAAAAGCCGCGGCCGCCGGAGCCCTGGCCGGGAGTCCGGGACGCAAAGGTTTTTGCCAGCCGCCCCATAGAGGAGGGTAATCTTCCCCCAACTTTTTACCACAAGGAATTTTTCCAGGATGAAGATTTTCTCCCTCCCATAAGCGAGGATTGCCTTTACCTCAATGTCTGGACCCCGGCGGTGGAGGCAGATGCCAAACTGCCGGTGGCCTTTTGGATACACGGCGGCGCCTTTATCAACGGCTTTTCCAGCGAAATGGAATTTGACGGCGCCGCCTTTGCCGGCCAGCAGGTGATCCTGGTAACCGTGGGCCACCGTTTGGGGGCCATGGGTTACCTTGCCCACCCCTGGCTTTCCGCGGAGCAGGGGGGCCGTTCCGGTAACTACGGACTCTACGATCTTATCGCCGCCCTGGACTATGTGCAGGAAAATATCGCCGCCTTTGGGGGCGATCCCAGCCGGGTTATGGTTTTCGGCCAGTCCGCCGGGGGCAGGAGTACTCAGTTTCTTATTTCTTCCAAACTTACCAGGGGGAAGATCCACCGCGCCGTAATACAGAGCGGCGGCGGGTATCACCTCAACCTGGGAACCGCCAACACCCTGGCCATGGCGGAAGATTGGGGTAAGGATTTTGTTGAGCGGACCGGGGCCGCTTCACTTGAGGCCCTGCGGGCCATTCCGGCGGAGGATCTGCTAAAGATTCAAATGTTCATCTTTGGGGATGCTGAAAAAAGCGGTATCCGGGGGCGGCCTTTTGCCCCGGCTATCGACGGCGAGTTACTGGACAACGATCCCGACAGCCTCCTGGAGCGGGGGGCCCACCTGGACATTCCCTATATGCTGGGCTGTACGGCCAACGATCTGGGCAATCCCCCTGAACACCCAAAAGAGCCGGGAACAAAACCGCTCTTTTACAAAGCCACGGTGGATTACAGTATTTTAAACGAAAGCCTTGGGCGGAAACCTGCGTACATTTACTACTTTACCCGCCGCCTTTTGGGAGATGACGCGGGGGCCTTCCACTCCGCCGAATTGTGGTATGTTTTTGGTACCCTGTCCCGCAGTTGGCGCCCCAAGACCCCGGAAGACTATGCCCTCTCGGAAATGATGGTTGAATACTGGTGTAACTTTGCCAAGCAGGGGGACCCCAACGGCGGAAAATTACCCCAATGGGCTCCCTGCACCAGGGCCAATCCCTTTGTGAAGGTATTTGAATGAGGCTTTCGCCAATTGTCCGTGGTAGCGGGCCCCCCTACCCAAAGACCTCCGCGGTAAAGGTAAAAAGCTGGGCGTCCTTTTCCCCGTAGGAGCCGGGGGGCAGGCCCGCTTTGAGGCAGAGGTTGTCCAGGTACTCCGGCAGGGTCCAGCCCTGTTCCAGGGGCACCTGGGGGAGGAAGACGCCGGAACGGCCCCGGTGGACCAGATAGAGGCCGTGGATCCCCAGCTTGACCGACCGGGGATCCGCGCAGGGTTCCATGGGGGAAAGGGCGGAAATCTCGATGGAACAGCGGGGGAACTCCTGCGCGCTCAGGGGCGGGAACCGGGGGTCCCGAAAGGCCGCCTCCCGGGCCATGATCCGCACGGTCTTTTCCAGGGGCCAGGCTGCGCTCAACCTGCCGATGCAGCCCCGGAGCTTTTTCCCCGCCGGGGATTCGATGTGCAGGGTGACAAAGGCCGCCCAGGGCTGGGTGAGGGCGGAATGTCCCAGGGCGATGCGTTCCTCCAGCCCTTGGCTCCGGGGGTAGCGGCCTTCCCGGCCTTCCAACTCGGCGGCGATGCTTTCCCGGGCATCCGCCAGGAGGCGCTCTTTTTCCTCGGTACTGATGGCAAATTTCATAGGTCCAGTATAGCCCTTGGGCGGGAATTTTTGGCGTATTTTCTCCTGAATATTGTTTTTTTATACTTCTATGTGCTATAGTACCCTACTATGGGCACTATGAAAAAACTCCCGCTGTTTTTATTCGTGTTTCTCAGCGCCTTCGCCTTTGCCCAGGAGCAGGTGGAAGACACCACCTTAAAGGTAAACCACTCCAACAGGTCTAATTTAAGCCAAACATTCGACAGCCGGATCATCGACCTCTTTTCCCAGGAGATAAACGCCCTAAGCTATGTGGTGGTAGAGGACGACGCCGACTACGACTTTAATATTACCATTACCGACGCCATGGACGTGTTAAGCGACGGCACCAGCATGCCCGCATACCAGTTATCCCAGG
>JAISQJ010000040.1 GCA_031274285.1 Treponema sp.
TTTCCATTAGTTTTTAAGGAAAAGTGGTTTATAGTATGCTGGGCTTACGCACTTTTTTATCGAAAAGGTAGAGCCCGTGGCTGAGCAGCAGGAAAAACACGATGAGGACGCCGATATAAATGAAGGATCTTGCCCCTATCCGGTCGAAGTCAAAAAAGAAATAGGGGAAACGTTCCGGCTTGCCGTCCGCCGCCGATATGCGGTACACATAGCCGCTATAGCCCATGATCGTCGAAGATAAAAGATACAACAGCGGATATAGTACCACCAGGTAAACGTCCCGGTACTTCAGATGGTTGGAATCGGTGAACAGGATATAATCGATCAAGCACAGGAGGGGGGTAACCAGGTGTACCGCTATGTTTCCAAAGGACTGGTTGTATCCCCCGGCCATGGAAAAAGCCCCCGGCGCCAACATCACCCAGTACACCACCAGGGTCAACAGCAGATCGATGACGCAGACCATCTCAAACCGCGCGAAATACCCGGTTTTCCCGGTCCAGCCTTCCCGCAGCAGGGCCTTTGCCGTGCGGCAGCCCAGGATGACAAACAGCGCCAGCGCCAGCAGGTTGCTTTGGAGGGTATAGTACACAAAGAGGGAAAAATTCGGCTTATCGGAGGACATAAACAGGTGTAAGAGGATGCCCGTTAGGGCAAAGACGGCGCTGCCAACCCTGAATATAAGCGCCGCCAATCGGTTGTGGATCATATCGTTATATATACAGGGCATTGAAAAGAAAGTCAACGCGAAGCGCTCCCAGGGCAACAGGGTTTACCCGCATATGGAGGATACACCGGTGCATCCCCACCGGCGCGGGAGGAATATATGGGGGTCCTGTCAGGGCCTATGCCAAGGCGGCCACGCTTGCCCCTTCGGGGCTTCGATCAAGTTTTCGGATTAACCCCGCTCTGCGGGGTTTTCAATTCCTTGGCATAGGCCCCGCCCCCCCCCCTCACTCCCCACGGGGCTCCGTTGCTTTCTCCACGGTAAAGCCTTTACTTGGGCCCACGCTGTGTTACCTTTGCTCCACCACCACACTCACCGGTTCGCGACAACTTCTCCCTTCTCACTATCCAGCGCCAACCGGGCGTTCCTCCGTATAGCCCCGGGGCCCAGCCAGGAAAGGCCCAGGGTGGTGCCTTTAAAGCGGGCTTTAAGTTCCGGGTCGCTTTGGGCAAGCAGGTCCCTCAGGTCCAGCGCCGCCGGGAGGGGGCCTAGGGCGGTTTCCGCGCCCTGGATGGGCCGCCGGTTATGGACGCAGGCGTCCTGGCAGGCGGTACAGCCGTAAAGCCGGCGGCCCCACTTTTCGGCCACCGTTACGGGCACCGCCGCCTCCTTCCCCGAGGCGTACCACTGGATGCAGCGTTTTAGGTCCAGGCTGCCGTCCCCCCGGACCGCCCCGGTGGGACAGGCCGCCATGCAGGGGGGGCGCTCCCGGTCGCAGCCGGCGCAGCGGGGGAAAGGGCCCTCCCCCGCCTCGGGGCCGTCCCCCGCCAGGGCAAAGGGCAGGGTCATGGCGGCGATGATGACCAGGGAGCCCGCCCCGGGGGTGATGATAAGGCCGTTCCGCCCCAGGGCGCCCAGCCCCGAGGCCAGGGCCAGGGGTTTTTCCGGGACCGGGGAGTTGCAGAGGATCCGGTAATCCGCTTTTTTGCCCCCCAGCCTGGCCCGGAGCCCCTGGAGCCGGGTTACCGCCTCCCGGTAGTAGTTCCGCCGGGCAAAGGGCGCGATAATCCCCATCCCCGCCGCCTCCGCCGGGGTTTCGTGCCGGTTCCCGTAGGCCAGGGCGGTTACCAGGAGCGCCGGGGCGCCGGAGCGGCAGCCCCCGGGCAAGACCGGCGGCTCAAATGCCCGGTGGGCCGCCGTCCCCGGCTCGAAGGGGGCAAGAATCCGTGCTCCGCAAAACCCCGCGGCCAAAGCCGCCCCGCAAATAGCGTCCTTCACCCCGCTCCTCCTACCCCCCGTATATTCCCTCCCGGTAATTCCTTCCGCGCCGGTGGGGATGCACCGGGTGTATCCTCCATAAGAGTAACTGCTGTTGCCCTGGGTACCTTGACGACCCCGCGGATTTATTCATATCTTACCTTATATGTGTATAAATTTCACCCAAGGGCAAGCAGGTTAATGTCATTCTTAGACTCCCTTTTCTCCCTTTTTGGGGGGGGTACCGATCCCGCTTCGATAAAGAAAAGGCAGATGGGTCAACTGGTCAAGAATATGCACGGCAACAAATACGGCAAATTTTACCGGCCCAAGACCGAGCAGGTCGATCCGGCTTTGGCGAAATTCTTTTGGGATATGTATAAGGTTGTTTCCCCCGCCCAGGTGTTCATGCAAAACGCCGCGAAATCGGCCCAGCTCAAGCAGATCGTCATCGATTCCTTTCTAGACAAACCGGCCCTGGAGCTCCGCCGGCGGCTTTCCCCCGAGGCCATTGACGAAGCGTCGCAAAAGACCGTCCCCAAGGAACTGGCCAGGCAGTTACGGCAGGCCTCCTCGGAGCTGACCGCCTCTTTTGACAGCCACCGGATCGCCCTGATAGACGGCTGTTACAACCTCATCATGACCTTTATGCAGTTTGTCAACTTTGATTTTTTCTTCATGCTCAAAAAGTTCGACCCCAAAATGCCGGAACGGAGCTTCAGCAAGGTCCCCAATTTTGCGCCCCTTCGGGCGGACATGGTGAAGGAGGAACTCAAGGATTTTCTGGAGGCCGCCCAGGGGATAGACCCGGATCAGGACTGGAAAACCGTCCTCAAGGTGCTTAAAACCTACAAGGGCGATATGGACGTGGTGGCCCCGGAACAATGGAGCCGGCTGCTCCAGCAGTTACGGGATCTCCGGCGGTCCCTTATGCTGGAACTGATGATCCGGCATATCGAGAAAAACCCCGGCTGGTTATCGAAGCCCAAGATCCCCGACGAGCATATCGCGGCGCCCTTCCTGGACTCCATGCGGCAGGAGGTTGAACAGACCATCGAAACCATCGTCAATTCCAAACGAAACGCCCAGATAAGCGAGCTGGCGATCAACGTATTCGGCCGTCCCGATATAAACCGGCTGAAATACTACACCGAAAAGGGGGGCGAAATATACGCGAGGAAGAATTTCGACGGCTTCCTCCATGTCCGGGGGATGAATTACCTCAAGGCTTTCCTTTTGGACTATTTTAAAAAGGATATTCGGGAACTCTGCGACCTCCTGCTTATCCGGGGGCAGTGGATGTCCACCAGCCTGTCCCAGCAGCTATCCGACGGGTTCCACAACGTGATGGCCCTTTCGGAGGAGATTATCACCTTTGACGAGGCCCTGGGGGATAAGGGCAGCCACGGTTCCCGGCTTAAGGCGGCGATTGTGAAGGCCGACCGGGATAAGGGGCAGGCCAAATACGTGCGGATCATCCTCAACACCGTCAACGAAGAGGCCCACGGGGCAATCCTCAAGGGGGCCCAGAACTTCATCATCATCGCCAAGAATTTTAAGGGCGTCCTGGAGGACTGCAAGAAGAACCCCCGGGAGCTTATCATGAACTGGAAGGAGCTTGAAGCGGCCTCGGAAATACCCCTGATCCAAAGGCTTGCCGAATGTTATAAAAAAATATACTTTTTTGTGCAGATCCTCCAATTACTGATTCAGAGCGGCCAGGAAGAAGCCTAACCGCCGCGCTCCCCGTATTGAACAAAACCCCTCTTGGCGCTAGACTATAAGTAACCCTACCAATGAGGAAAAAGAATGTCTGATAAAAACATGGTTATGATTGACGGTAACAACGCCGCGGCCTATGTGGCCCACGCGGTGAGTGAGGTGATCGCGATTTATCCGATTACCCCATCCAGCCCTATGGGGGAAATCTCCGACGAGTTTTCCGCCCAGGGTCGAAAGAACCTCTGGGACAGTATCCCCCAGGTTGTGGAGATGCAGTCCGAAGCGGGAGCCGCCGGGGCCGTACACGGCGCCCTGACCACCGGCGCGCTCAGTACCACCTTTACCGCCTCCCAGGGCCTGCTCCTGATGATTCCCAATATGTATAAGATCGCCGGGGAACTGACCTCCACGGTGTTTCATATTGCCGCCCGGGCCCTGGCGACGAGTTCCCTTTCGATCTTCGGCGATCACCAGGATGTGATGGCCTGCCGGCAGACCGGATGGGCCATGGTGTCCTCCAACAGCGTCCAGGAGGTGATGGATCTGGCCCTTATTTCCCACGCCGCCACCCTCCGCGCCCGGGTGCCCTTCCTCCACTTCTTTGACGGCTT
>JAISQJ010000053.1 GCA_031274285.1 Treponema sp.
TCCATCGGCTCTGCCCTGGTGGTCCTGGCGAATAAGGATTACTTTATCGAGCGCCAGGGAAACTTTGGGAACATCTATACCGGGGACGAAGCTTCGGCTTCCCGGTACATCGAATGCCGGATCACCTCCCTGGGAAAGGATATCTTCTACAATCCGAAACTTACGCAGTTTGTCGATTCCTATGACGGCCGCAATAAGGAGCCCGTACTTTTCCCCGCCAAAGTTCCGGTGGTCCTTGTCATGGGGGCCGAGGGAATCGCGGTGGGCATGTCCACCCGCATCCTTCCCCATAATTTTGTGGAAGTGCTGGAAGCGGAAAAGGCCTGCCTCCTGGGGAAAAAATTTCAGATCTACCCCGATTTTCCCACCGGCGGTTTTGTCGATGTCTCCGATTACCGGGACGGGAACGGCAGGGTCCTGGTCCGGGCCAAGTTGGATACCTCGGACCCCAAGCGCATACTGATCAAGGAACTGCCCTTTGGTTCCACCACCGAAAGCATCACTAACAGCATCGAAAGCGCCGCCAAGGCAGGGCGGATCAAGATACAGGGGATCAACGATTTTACCACCGACTCGGTGGAAATAGAGATCAGGCTGGCCCGCGGCGTTTATGCCGAGGAGACCGTGGCCGCCCTCTATGCCTTTACCGAATGCGAGCAGTCCATATCGGTGAACCTCTTGGTTATTAAAGACAAACTCCCCGCGGTAATGACCGTGACGGAGGTAATAAAGCACCACGCCTCCCAGTTGGTAAAACTGCTGACCAAAGAGCTGGAGATCGAAAAAAGGGAACTGCAGGATAAACTGCATCTGAGGACTCTGGAGAGGATCTTTATCGAGGAGCGGATATACAAGGCCATCGAATCGATGAAGACCGCCAAAGGGGTGGAGGATGCGGTTATCGCCGGGTTTAAGCCTTTTGCCAAGGAGGTGGGGCCCCGGGGCGTCAGCCACGACGATGTGGAACACCTCCTGCGAATCCCCATCCGGCGTATCTCCCTTTACGATATCAACAAGGCCCGTGACGAAATGCGGGAGATTCTGGATCGAATCAAGGTTATCAACGGGCATCTTAAAAACATTGTTGCCTATGCCGTCTCTTATATCGACGGCATAACGGCCCGGATCAGGGCCAGCGCGGATTTGGAGAAGGGGGAGCGCCGGACCAAGGTGGGCTCCTTTGCCAAGGTTGATGTAAAAGAGGTGGTTAAAAAAGACCTGGAGCTTAAATACGACAGCGCCACCGGCTATCTTGGAACCGCCGTGGCCGGCGCCGTGGCCGCGGAGGTTTCCCCCTTTGACCGGATTCTGGTCCTGAAAAAAGACGGTTCCTGGTCCGTGGTGAATCTGCCGGACAAGGCCTTTGTGGGCCCCGGCGCCTGGTGGATCGGGACGGCGGATAAGGAAGCCCTTTCCGCCATGGTCTTCACCATCATTTACAAGGACAAGACAAACTCCTATCCCTACATTAAACGCTGCATCATCGAAGGGTGGATCATGAACAAGGATTATTCCCTGGTTCCCGAAGGGGCGGAGGTCCTCCATGTGGATACCAGAGACAAATTTAATTTTACGCTTAGGTATACCCCCAAGCCCCGCTTAAAGGTCCTGAGCGAAAATTTCAAAGCCCAGGATTATCCGGTCCGGGGCCTAAAGGCGGGGGGAATCAAACTGGCCGGCAAAGAAACGGCGGGGGTCTCCGTCAAGTGAACGGCGCTTAAAAACAGTGGGGGATACGCAGATGGATGCCCTAAGCATTGACGGTACGCAGGAAAATGCCGCTATTGTTTTTGAAACCGGCGCCGGCATAAGCGAGGCGGAACAGCGGGAGATTCTTGAGGGAATCGAGCGGGCGGTCCGCCGGCCTTCCCTGGCGGAAGAAAAGGGCGCGGCGGCAAAGAAGCGGGCCTTCTTTCCCCTGCTGGTAAATCTGGCGGGGCTCCTCCTCTTGGGCGCGGTCCTGGTTATTTTCCAGACATCACGGGGGGAGGAGCGGACCGCCGTCCGCCAGGGCAGGGCCCTGTACAACACGGCGGAGCGGGCCCTTATCAGGGAAATCCGCATGGAAACCGCCCGGGAACTGGAGGCCAAGGATTTTGAAATCGGCCAGTTCCTTACCAAGCTGGCGGGGGTCGATGCGGAGTTACAGGAACTCTATTCCAACAACCAGGAACTTACCGCGGAGCAGAAGGCGGTGGAGGCCAATCTGCGCCTCCTCCAGGAGGAGTACACCGTTAATCTCTCTTCCCTGCAGGATGAACGGTCCCGGATACTGGAAGCCGCCCGGGCACGGGAGGCCAGCCTGCGGGCCCAGTTGGACGAGCGGGCCAGCGAGCTTGCGGCCCAGGCGGAACGGAGCCGGGAAGCCCTGTCCAGCGCCCAGCGGGAAATAGAGCGGCTTTCCAGCGACCAGGAGAAGGGCGCGGCCATCGAGGCCCAACTCAGCGGCCTCTACACCAGGGCGGCGGCGGCCATCAACGAGGACAGGCTGAAGGATGCGGCGGCGATCCTTGTCTCCATGCGGGACTTTATCAACACCCCGTCCTTCCAGAGACTCCGCTCCGTACAGCCCCGAAGGGCCTTTTACCATTCCAGCATCAATACCCTGGAAGGGCTCATCCTCCTGGCGGAGAAACTTAATACCGCGGTAGCCGCGGCTTCGGGGGGCCAGGGGGGAGTTGGATACGAAAGGGCCCTCGCCGAATTGGAGGAGCGGAACGCGGTTCTGGAAGAACAGGTGGCGGGCCTTAGCGAGGCGGTGGCCGCTTCCGGCGCCGAGGGTTCCGGCCTGGGCCGGCAGGTAAGCGAGCTGCAGTCCCGTATCGGCGGCCTTCAAACCCAGGCCGCCGAGCAGGGCAGGACCCTGGAGGAACAGCGGCGGACCCTGGAGGAGCGGCAGCGCAGCAATGCGGAGCTAAGCGCCCGGACTACCGAACTCGATCGCCAGATCGCCGCCCTAAACCAAACCCTGGAGGAGCGGCAGCGCAGTAACGCGGAGTTAAGCGCCCGGAATGCCGAACTTGGCCGCCAGCTTACGGAAGCGGGCCAGGGGGCCGCCGCCCTTAGACAAACGGTGGCGGAACGGGACGGGGAAATAGAAAATCTTAGAACCCAGAACGCTTCGCTGACGGCAAACATCGAATCCCTTACCACCCAGTTGACTACCATCCGGCAGATATTGGGCGATCAGCAATAACCGATCGGAAGGAACGCTCTTTTCCGTAACATTGCTATTTCGTGTGCATTACCTCTACCCCGTTCCAGTCCGGGGGCGGGGGGCTTGTCAGGTAGGCTTTACAGCGGCCAAAGAGGCTCCTTGCATTAAAATCACCGGGAAGTATTGCCACCGTATCCCGGAATTTTTCCGCCGCCTCCCGGAACTGCCTGTGGTAGTAAAACTCCATTCCCTGGTTGTGGAGGGCCCAGGCCTTTTCCTCCTGGGGATCGATGTTCCGCTTTACCGTGTAAATCTTTATCCCCTGGGTCTTTCCCTTTACCGCCACCGTGTCAAGAAACCTAAAGCGCAGATTTTCTTCCGGGGTGTTTTGTAGTTTTTCATGGAGGCTTTCGGTAATAAGGAGTTCCGACTGGTAGGTTTTGGTAAGTCCCTCCATCCGGGAGGCCAGGTTTACCATGTCCCCAATCACCGTGTAGTCCATTTTCCGTTCGCTGCCGATGTTCCCCACGGTCGCCAGTCCGTAGTTGATCCCCACCCCGATGCGGAATTCCTTGAGCCCAAGCTGCCGCTGGGCCGCATTGAATCCCTCCAGGGCATCGATCATTTCCAGCGCGGCAAGAACCGATTGGAGGGCGTCGTTTTCGTGACTCACCGGGGCGCCCCAAAAGGCCATGATGGCGTCCCCGATATACTTATCCACGATACCGTTCCTGTTCATGATAATGTCCACCTGGCCGGAAAAGTAACGGTTTAGGGATTCTACCAGCCGGTCAGGGGTATCGGCGTAGGATTCCGAGATGGTGGTAAAACCCCGTATGTCGGAAAAGAGGATCGCCAGGGACGCATTTTTGCCCCGCAGCATGTTGGGGTCAGGGGAACTAAAAAATTCCTCGATCACGGTCTGGGGCACATACTTTTGGAAAATGTTACGGATCCGCTGTTCTTTTTTGCCCGCCAGCACCGCCTGGAAGGCGTAGCGTTTGATCTCCGCCCAGGCCCGTTCCAGTTCAACGGTCATGCGGTTAAAGGTCCGGGCCAGTTCCCCGGTTTCATCCTGGTATTCCACTTCCACCCGCTGGGATAGATCGGCGGAACTGGTTACGGCGTTCATGGCCCCGACGATCCGGGCCAGGGGCCTGGTAAGAAAACGGGAAAAAACGATGAGCAGCACTATTGCGGCCGCGGCTGCGGAACCGGCGGCGACCAGGGTAAGAAAGGTGATCGAATCCGCATCCCGGTAGAAGGTATCCCGTTCCTCGGAAATGGCAAGATGCCAGCCAAAGGGAAAAAACCAGAAGGACCGGATTATCCTTTCCTTGCCGCCGATCCGGGCCTGCAGCATCAGGGGATTTTCATTTTCCAGCAGGGCCAGCATGGTTTCCCGCTCTCCGGGGAGCAATGCCAGGGGAGACGTGCTCATGGCCAGCTCTCCCGTCCCGGTAAGGGCAAAGATGATCTCCGTGTCGCTTAGGATAATGCTTTCGCCGTAAGTCTCCACCGCATGCTGGGCCGCCTCTACCATGTCCGACCGTCCGGCGTAGCCGTTTTCTACCAGCAGGGCCCACTGGTTTTCGGCGTATTTTTGGAGTTCCGCAAGCTTAAAATCAAAAAAATCCCTGGCCGCCCGGTCGATTCCCCGTATGGCCGCGGAATAGGAGGCGATTTGGGAAATACAGAGGGGCAGGATGACCAGGGGCAGGACCACCAAAAATATTTTTGTCCGGATTTTCATCGGTTTTTCCTTATCGTTATTCCAGTTCCCTGAACATGCGCAGCCCTTCGGGACTTAAAAAGGACCGTAGTTCCTCGAGGGGAACCGTTACCTCCACATAACCTTCCGCATAGGGGGCAATTTCGTAGGGGTCCCAATGGAAACCAAGTCCCTGGGGGGAGAGGAAAATATTATCGGTAAGCTCCGCCCGGTCCACCAGGTAGCCTGCGGCCTTGAGGGAATCCCCGGCCCTTAATTGCTTGCTGTTCAGGAGTTCCCGGTTAACCAGGTCCTGTACGGCGGGCCGCCTTTCCGCCCGGATAAGGTCGGAGAGAGTCAACAGCATGGACACTTCCCGGTCAAAGATAAAGTAGGTCTTATCGTAATTTCCGTGGGCCCCCCCTGCATAGTGGGACCTGCTCCGGGAGATGATCAAAAGCCGGGCCGTGATCAGTTCCACCTCAAAGCTTTCCTCGTAGGACCAGTTCAGGGTCCCCGAATTGATCATGTTGGGGTAATTTTTCGCTTCTTCGCCCATATCCCGGTACTCCAGAGTTTGGAGGCGGATAAGCTCCCCGGCATAGTCCTGAACGGCCTGTCCCTGGTAGAAGGTCCTCCGAAACAGAAGGTCCAGGGCCTGTTCCTCAGGACTGCCACCCGCTTGCCGGGGGTAGATCAGGTCCAGCTTGAGGCCCAGGGCCGGGGCCTTTTCGCTTTCCAATTCCGGGGGGACCGTTTCCCAAAGGGGTATCCGCAGTTCCCGGCTGTACAGGGCCAGGGGCCCCTGGCTTTCAACCGCGGCGGCGGGGGGGGCTTGGACAGGGATTGGATTTTCCCGGGGCTCCGGGCCGGCGGCGCAGGCCCCCATCAAAAGGCCGGCCGTCAAGAGGGCCGGCAAAACGTGTTTTTGTATCGTCATGGCCTAAGTATACCAAAAACCGTTTGAATTTAACATAATGAAGCTATGGTCCGCAGACGGAAAGAATGGTTTAACGATGAGGATTTCTGGGAGCGCTATGCCCCCATCATGTTTGACGATTCCCGCTGGGCGGAGGTCCCCCTGGCGGCCGACGGGGTAACCCGCCTGGCCGGGCTGGACCTTTATCCCCCGGAATCTCCGGGCCCCGGGGCGGAGTTCCCTCCTTGCCCCCCGCGGCTCCTGGACCTCTGCTGCGGTTTCGGTCGGATGACCCTGGAATTTACCCGCCGGGGTTTTACCTGCACCGGCGTTGATAGTACCGAATCTTACCTCAAAACCGCCGCCGGGGATGCGGCCGCGGAAAACCTGGATATTGAATTGGTCCGCGCCGACATACGGGACTTTGTCCGGCCCGCCTGCTTCGACCTGGCGGTGAACCTCTACGTCTCCTTTGGCTATTTCGCCGATCCCCAGGACGACAAGCAGGTCCTGCTCAACGCGTACCAATCCCTGAAAGAGGGGGGAACCCTGATCATCGAGACCCTGGGTAAGGAAATTGCCGTCCGGGATTTTGTAAAGTCCGAGTGGTTCCGCCGGGCGGGCTGCTATGTGCTTACCGAGTATACGGTGATAGATTCCTGGGCGTCCCTGCGGAACCGCTGGACATTGCTTAAAGAAGGGGAGCGGATAGAAAAGGAATTTACCCAGCGGCTCTACGCGGCCAGCGAACTGCGGGCCCTGCTTTTGGAGGCCGGTTTTTCCCGGGTGGAAATCTACGGCGGCTGGGACGAATCCCCCTATGACGAAAGGGCGGAAAAACTTATCGCCGTGGGGAGAAAGTAACCGGTATAATGCGGGCGGAGGTTTTTATGTCCAAGTATATCCTGGCCCTGGATCAGGGCACCACCAGTTCCCGGGCCATTCTTTTTGATTCGCGGCAAACGATGATAGGGGTGGAACAGCGGGAGTTCCCCCAGATTTACCCCCGGGAAGGCTGGGTGGAGCATGACCCCATGGAGATCTACTCCTCCCAATACGCGGTGATGATGGAACTGCTGACGAAGCACGACGTGAGGGCCGCCGATATTGGGGCTATCGGTATTACCAATCAGCGGGAAACCACGGTCCTCTGGGATAAAAATACGGGGCGGCCCATTTACAACGCCATTGTCTGGCAGTGCCGCCGGACATCGGAAATGGTGGACGGCCTGGTGAAGCAGGGCCTGGGCGATTATATCCGGGAAACCACCGGCCTGGTGCCGGACGCCTATTTTTCCGCCACGAAGATCAAGTGGATTCTGGATCAGGTGGAGGGGGCCCGGGAACGGGCGGCCCGGGGGGAGATCCTCTTTGGCACCGTGGATACCTGGCTTATCTGGAAGCTCAGTGGCGGCGCGGTCCATGTGACCGATTATACCAACGCCAGCCGCACCATGCTGTTTGACATTCACAAGCTCCGCTGGGACGAAAGGCTTTTAGCGGCCCTGGACATCCCCCCCGCCTGTCTGCCCGCGGTAAAGCCCTCCAGCACGGTCTACGGCACCGTGACCATCCAGGGGGCGGAGATACCCCTGGCCGGACTGGCCGGGGATCAGCAGGCGGCCCTTTTTGGCCAGTGCTGCTTTGATAAGGGGGAGGCGAAAAACACCTACGGTACGGGCTGCTTCCTCCTGATGAACACCGGGGCGGAGGCGGTGGACAGCAAAAACGGCCTTATCACCAGCATCGCCGCCAGCCTGCCCGGCCAGGTCCGCTATGTCCTGGAGGGCAGTGTTTTTGTGGGGGGCGCGGTGATCCAGTGGCTGCGGGACGAGATGCGTTTTATCACCGAAAGCGCCGACGCGGAGTATTACGCGGGCAAGGTCAGCGATACCGGCGGGGTTTACCTGGTCCCCGCCTTTACGGGCCTGGGGGCCCCCTATTGGGATATGTACGCCCGGGGCTGCATCGTGGGCATTACCCGGGGAACCAGGCGGGATCACCTTATCCGGGCGGCCCAGGAGTCTATCGCCTATCAGAGTCTGGACCTGGTGCGGGCCATGGAAAAGGATACGGGTCTGCGCCTGGCGGAACTCAAGGTGGACGGCGGGGCCAGCCGGGACCGCTTCCTCATGCAGTTCCAGGCGGACATTACGGGGGGGATCATCAAGCGGCCGGTGATCCGGGAAACCACCGCCCTGGGGGCCGCTTACCTGGCGGGTCTGGCGGTGGGCTTTTGGAAAGATACGGCGGAACTTAAGGCCCGGTGGAAAAGCGATACGACCTTTAGCCCCGCCATGGACGAGGCCCGGCGGGAAAGCCTTATCGCCGGCTGGCACAAGGCAGTGGGCAGAAGCCGGGCTTGGGCGGAGTAAAAGCCTTGCCCGGCGCGTCCCCATCTCCCTCCGTTTGGTCTTCCGCCAACCCCCCACCCGGCCCCCCTGCGGGGGGCCCTGAAATTTCTTAAAATTTTTCAAATTTCCGGTTGACAATTCTCAGGATAGTGGTAGTATATTGCGTAAGTTAGTTGCATAACTATCTAGCATTATATGATCCGAAGGAGAAAAAGATGAACCGGTCACCAAAAAGGGGAAATATTCTTCTGGTTTTTGCCGTATTGGCGGTAATGGGTCTGGTATGCGGCTGCGGCGGAGGGAACAAGGGAACATCCGCCGGGGGGCCGGCCAATTTTGACGAGCCCCCCTATGAGATCAATTTCCTTTACCTTGTCGCGTCGGAAGGGGCAAACCAGGGGAAAGTACAGGAGGCGGTTAACGCCCTGGCCCTTAAGGAGCTGAACATGAAGGTAAAACTAATACCCATGACCTTCGGAGCCTTTTTTTCACAAGTTCCCATGATGCTGGCGGCCAATGAGCCCTTGGACCTTTTCCCTGCCATGTCTTATAACTTCTCCACCTTCATCGACGCGCAATATGTGGTAAACATGGCCGATTACCTGGACTATGCCCAGGACGCAATCAGGATCCTGGGGGATGACGCCTTTACCGGATATATCGGGGATTTTCTTATTGGGTTCGGTCAAATGAAGGAACGGGCTTTCCCCGCCGGCCTGGTGGTACGCAGGGATATATTCGAGGAATTGGGATACAAGGTGGAGGATTTCTCCGTTACCACCGATGATTATAACAGCTTCAACCAGATTACCGCCCTCTTTGCCAAGGTTAAACAAAAATATCCGTCCATGTCCTGCATTGACGGTACCTCAATTATGGGTATGCAGGAAATGTCCTATATGGATAACCTGGGAAGTAACTTTGGCGTTCTTGAGAATTACGGCCAAACAACAACCATAACAAACTGGTATGAATCGGAACAGTACAAGCGGTTTTGCCTCATAGCCCGGGAGTGGTTTCAAAAAGGTTATTCTTCCGGGGATATCGCGGTAAACCGGGACTCCGGTGAAATTAAAATGAGGGCGGGCAACAGTTTTTCTTTTATTGCGAATGTAAAGCCCAATACGGATATTGAAAAACTGGCGCAGACCAGCTATGAAACCCTGGTTATCCCCCTGGGCAAGGTTATGAAAACCACCAATGCCGTCAACGCCGGTCTCTATGTTATCGCCAACGCCTCAAAAAACCCCGCCAAAGCCATGCAGTTTCTTAACTGGACCTTTATCAGCGGGGAATTTACGGACCTGATCAACTGGGGTATCAAGGGTGAAGACTGGGTGGAAACGCCGGACGGTATGGCCGCGTACCCGGAGGGTATAAACGCCCAAAACGTGGGTTACCATAATGATTTTGGATGGATTTACCCCAACCAGTTTGTCGGCCACCCCTGGGTTGGGAATCCCCCGGACATTTGGGATCAGTACCGGAAGTACAACGCGGGCCTCTTGGTTTCAAAAGCCTTTGGGTTTACCTTTGATTCTACCCCGGTGGCAAATGAGGAAGCCCAGCTCTATTCCGTCCAGGAAGAGTACCGCTATGACCTGAGCTTTGGCGCGGTGGAGATTGAAAACCGGCTGCGGGAATTTAACAAAGCCCTCTACGACGCCGGTCTGCAACGGGTTATGGACGAAAAACAGAGGCAGTTAAACGAATGGCTGGCAAAAAAATAAGGGGCTTTATGAAGCGGCTTAAAATCCAAACCTCGCCCGGCGGCCAAAAATTTTTACAGTACCGTCTGCTGTACCTTATGATGCTGCCGGCTCTGGTTTATTTCGTCATCAATAACTACATACCCATGTTTGGGATTGTGGTAGCCTTCAAGCGCTACAATGTAAACAGTGGAATATACGGCAGCCCCTGGACCGGGCTTAGCAATTTTGCCTATCTTTTTGGCACCTCCCAGGCCTTTATTATCATACGGAACACCCTTTTGTATAATATCGCCTTCATTGCGGTCAACATGGTTATAGGCATCGCCCTGGCCATTATTATCTCCGATGTGATAAGCACTGGGGCGCGGAAAATATATCAAAGCGCCATCCTGTTTCCCTTCCTCATCTCCATTGTGGTGGTTAGTTACATTGTTTTTGCCTTTTTAAGCCACGAAAACGGCATGATGAATAAAAGTATCCTCCCCTTTTTGGGCTTGGAACCAAAGCAGTGGTACAATGAAACTAAATGGTGGCCCTTTATTCTTATCCTGACCAACTGTTGGAAAGGCGTTGGTTACGGAACCTTGATCTACATTGCCGGCATCGCGGGGATCGACAAGGCCTTTTACGAGGCCGCGGAAATTGACGGGGCGGGAAAATGGCAGCAGATCCGCAAAATAACCATTCCCTGCCTTGTGCCGTCCATTATCACCATTTTGCTCGTGTCCATCGGTCGGATTTTCTACTCCGATTTCGGCCTTTTTTACCAGGTGCCCCAGAATTCCGGGTCCCTCTTTTCGGTAACCAACACCATAGACACCTATGTGTACCGGGCCCTTATCTCCGCCGGCGGCATCGGCCGTTCCGCCGCCGCCGGTGTTTTCCAGTCCATCGTCGGTTTTACCCTGGTGTTTAGTTCAAACGCCGTGGTAAGAAAAATAAGTTCCGATAATGCGCTATTTTGAAGGAGAAAAGCGATGATTCTTTCCGGCGGCAGAAAACTGTATCAAATAGTCATTAACGCGGTATTGATTTTGGTTACTTTGTTTATGGTGCTTCCCATGGTACTCCTCTTTATGTCATCCATAACCGAGGAAAAAAGTTTGATAGTAAACGGATATTCTTTTTTCCCCAAACAATTAAGCCCCGCCGCGTATCAATATATCATTACCAACTCCTCATCTGTATTCAGGGCCTATGGTATTACGATCTTTGTTACGGCCATCGGGACAACCGCCACGCTGCTGCTCACTTCCCTGGTGGCCTTTCCCCTTTCCCTGCGTGATCTGCCGGGAAGAAATGTCATCAGCTTTTTTATATTTTTTACCATGCTTTTTAACGGCGGCCTGGTTCCGTCATACATCATGTGGACCACGGTATTTCATATAAAAAACACCGTTTGGGCTTATATTTTCCCGAATTTTCTCTTAAGCGCCTTTAATATTATCCTGGTCCGCACCTATTTTCAGGCCAGCATTCCCGTTGATATTTATAATGCCGCTAAAATAGACGGGGCGGGGTACTTTACCATTTACCGGAAAGTCGTACTGCCCCTGGGTAAGCCTATTTTAGTTACCATCAGCCTTTTTGCCGGCCTGGGGTACTGGAATGACTGGACCAACGGATTGTATTATATATCCGACTCTAAAATGTTAAGTATCCAGGCCCTGCTTAACCGGATGATCCAGGATATTCAAGCCCTGCTGGCCAATTCTTCCGCCAGCTCCGGCGCCTTGATGCAGATACCCCAGGTTTCTATCAGGATGGCCATAGCCTTTGTGGCAATTTTCCCCATTTTGCTTAGCTACCCCTTCCTGCAAAAATATTTTGAAAGTGGAATTATGCTGGGCGCCGTCAAGGGATAATGCCGTCGCCGGTTTGTTCAGTAATCTTACGCCTTGTGGCGTAAAATAAACGCTCAAGGAGTTTACTATGGCACGGTTTTTATGTAATTTTATTTCCTACACCCTGCGCCGGGCAGTGGATATTACGGTGGTGGTTCCCAGCGTAACTATTCCTGAATCTATGGGCGTTGGCGCACCCTCGGGTGCGCCGGCTAAATGCCGTCATACCAAGGCGGATAAATACCCGGTACTCTATCTGCTGCACGGATACGGGAATAACCATGCCACCTGGAACGGGTATACCCGGATAGAACTGTTCGCGGAAGAACATAATATCGCGGTGGTTATGTTTAGTGCGGAAAATAAATTCTATGTAAACCACGGGAATGATGATAATTATTATGACTTTATCCAAAATGAACTGCCCGACTTTGTCCTTGGTATGTTTCCCGTATCCTCCCGGCCGGCGGATACCTATATAGCGGGGCTTTCCATGGGCGGTTTTGGTTCCCTGGCCCACGCCTTTTCCAATCCGGAAAAATACGCCGCCGTTGGCGCTTTTTCCGCGGCAGTTTCCCTGGATGTTACCCACGTACAGGATTTGTATAAGAGCTTAAGCGCCCTTTACGATCCCCTGATTAATGCGAAAAAACGAAGGGAAGAAGGCCGTAAACTGCCAAAGATCTTCATAACCTGCGGTGAAAAAGATTTTCTTTATGAAGCAAATGTTAAATTCAAGGACGATCTTATCGCCCTGGGGGAGGACCTTACCTGGGAATCCCTTCCCGGATACGGCCACGAATGGCGTTTCTGGGACTTGCAGGCGGAAAAATTTCTGGGCTGGATTCCCCGGACGGATTCTTTTGTGAATTCGGGGAAGCGGCAGGTATAAGGTCCTGTTTTACTTCCCCGTCCCTCAAAAACTACTAAAGGGAACTTCTAAGAAAAAGGAGATACAAAATGAGCAAAGAAGATCAGCGTGTTTTTCACGGCGGGCGGTCTAACCCTAACGGGGTATTGGATACTTCGGCAATTAAGCGGAAGTATACGGATCTCCCCTATGCCTCAGTTTCGGAAGCGCAGAAGCTGGATATCTACCTGCCGGAAAACGGGGAAGGCCCCTTTCCGGTCATCGTGTTTATCCACGGCGGCGCCTTTATGATGTGCGACAAAGCTGATAATCAGGTGCGCCCCTATCTTGGGTTCCTGGACCGGGCTTATGCCGTGGTCAGCGTCAATTACCGGCTTTCCGGGGAAGCCCTTTTTCCCGCCGGCATTTTGGATGTAAAGGCCGCCATCCGGTTTTTACGGGCCCAGGCGGAACGGTATCACCTTGATCCCCGGCGTTTTGCCGCGGCGGGCGGTTCCTCGGGGGGCAATTATGCCGCTATGATCTGCGCCGCCGGGAACAGGCCCGAACTGGAGGATCTAAGCCTTGGTAACGCGGGCTATTCCTCCGAAGTACAAGCCGGTGTCGCATGGTTTCCGCCGACGGATTTTAGCAAAATGGACGATCACCTGCGGGCCAGCGGTTTAGGTCCCGCCGATCATAATGCCGCGGACTCCCCCGAATCACGCTACTTGGGCGCCCCCTTGACGGAACTACTCGCCGAAAAGGTCCAGGCCGCTAACCCTATGACCTATGTCCATTCCGGTATGCCGCCCCTTTTTCTGCAGCATGGGCGGATTGACCATGTGGTACCCTATCAGCAGTCCGCCATTCTGGCGGCAAAAATAGAGGCCGTTGCCGGAAAAGACAAAGTCCGTTTTGAGATTTTGGAACAGGCGGATCACGCGGACCCCTTATTTGAAACCAGGGAAAACATGGAGAAGGTTTTTGAATTTATAAACGCCGCATTGAAGTAGCCGCGTTTAAGCAATTTGTATGTTGATTGTTTGCGAAGGGTACGCGGCGAGCCGCGTGTAGGGGTATGTACCCTTAAGTCAAATACCTTACCAAAACAACCATACCCCGGCCGCTTGCGGCGGGGTATGTTGATCAATATGGGATAATAGGTAATTATATACCTATGCTACCTACCGCGGCCATGCCGGTGGATGTAAAATTGATCAACCGGGTAAGCATTTTAGAGGTGTTTCGTTCCAATGGAACCCTGTCGGTACACGAGGTTTCCCAAAAGACCGGTATCAGCAGGCTGACTATAAAAAAGTTCATTTCCGTGTTGTTGAATAACGGGCTTATCCGCTCCGCGGGGAAAGGACCGCCCGATGAAATGGGCGGCCCCCGGCCGGAACTTTTTGAATTTTCCTGTGATCTCAGGAATTTCTGTTTAATCATAGAAGGTGATTACCTGGCCGCCGCCGTTTGTGATCAACAAAATCATATACTCGCAAAAAAGAGGATTGAGTTTGGGGCCGCGTCCATGCGGGATTTTTTGGCTATGATATGGGAATGTTGGGAATCCCTGTCAAAAGAATGCGGCCTGTCGAAAGAACAACTCTATGGCGTCATTCTTGCCAGTGACGGGGTTGTCGATGATGAGTCTAAAATCTTAATTCACCGGGCAAAAAGCCCGCACTGGGGGACTAATATCCCCCTGGGTGATTATTTGCAGGAAATGTTTAAGGGCGCCCGCATCTTGATAGAATCCGCGATAAAGATAGCGGGCGCATCGGAAATTTTGTGGGGGCAGGAGGCGGTAAAAGGCAAATGGTTGATTGTTATTTATACCAATAACGGCATATCCTCATGTCGTATTAATAATTCAGGAACGGATTTTTCAAAAAATATCGAAATAGGCCGCCTGGGACACGTTATGGTAGCCCCTGATGACGAGGAAGAATGCGGCTGCGGCAGTCATGGCTGTCTTGATATTATGATCGGCGAAGGCCGTATCCGCAGGATCATAAAAGAAAAGGCCCCCGGCTCGGGAAAATCAGTCTTAACGGAAAACAGCAAAATTGAGGATGTATTTACCGCGGCCGGGGGGGGGGATGCCCTGGGGCGGGAATTGGTGGATTATATTGCCCGTATGTTCTTTTATGCCCTCCGGAATTACTTAACCCTTGTGTCGGCGGACATCCTCATCTTCCAGGGGACTTATGCGCGGGCCGGTGATTATTTTTTTTGTAAGCTGCGGGAATATTTTACCGGGCGCCCCTATTTGCTTCCCCAGGCGGTTCCAGGCATAATCTGTGACAAACGGTCTCTCGTAGAAATACACCTTGCCGGTGTTTCATCCGCCGTTTCAAATTATTATTTTAACAACGATTGTATCAGCGGCTTAAAAGAATGAAAGACCTGAAAAAAGAAATCATCATGCGGTACATCCTGTTTGGCGCCGGATTATTTATCATGAGCCTGGGTATAAGTCTGGTAACCAAGGCGAATTTGGGAACTTCGCCCATTTCAAGTGTCCCTTATGTTCTTAGCTTAAAATTCAACCTTAGCTTTGGGCAGTTTACCTTTATCGTCAACGGTTTGTTCATTTTACTGGAAATAGTTTTACTAAACAAAAAATTCCCAAAAAAACAGTATTTTCAGATCGCCGTGACCGTACTGTTTGGTTTTTTTGTTGATGTGGCCATGGATTTATTGTTTTTTATTAACCCAAGCCTTTATGGGCAAAAAATATTGGTTTTGTCCGGCGGCTGTGTTGTTCTTGCCCTGGGGATACGCATGCAGGTATCGGCCAATGTGATTATAAACTGCGCCGAAGGATTGGTTCAAATAATCGCCGAAAAAACGGGGAAGGAATTCGGCACGGTAAAAATCGCCTTTGATATGGCCCTGGTGACCTTGGCGCTTGTTATTTCCCTTGTTGTTTTTGGAACGATCATGGGGCTGCGGGAAGGGACGCTGGTCTGCGCCCTTACCGTGGGGCTGATTACAAAACTGTTCAAAAAGATCTTCCAAAACCTTGCGGCCCCGCTGCGTAGAAGAGCGCACCGGTGAAAGCTGCTTTACCTGAGCGCGGCAGACACTTAAAGCCGCCAGCCCAGGCTGAGCCTGAGGCTGGGGCCGCCGGTAAGGCCCTTCAATTTGGGGTCCGGGGCCTTGAGCGTGTCTTTTACCCTATCAAGGGCGTCAATCTCGAAGGGGGTTTTCAGCCTAAAGCCGTACAGGACTTCGGTCCGCAGGAAGAGGCGGCGGTAAAGGGTAATATCTAGCCCCGCGCCGATGTTGATAAAAAGGGAATTCCATGCGGACAGGGTGTAGGCATTGCCCTTACGGTCCTTTTCCCGGATGCCGTCGGTGCGGTCGTATTCGGCCCCCAGGTCGGGGTCCCGGTACTGCCGCAGGGCAATTTGGTAGCTTAAGCCCGCCAGGGGGAAGATACTGAGCCGTTCATTTAGGCGGAAGGGGTACTTTCCCAGGAGGCTTAGGTCAAGCATGGTCTCCCTGCCGGTTCCCCCGCCCCTTTGTCCATAGACCTCCTGGCCGCCGGATTTGGCGGATATGGCCTCCCAATAGGCGCCCCGGCCCCCCTGTAGTCCCAGGCTCAGTTCCGCCCACGTAGCGTCGAAAAAGAGGAAGCCGCCAAAGTTGATCTGGTCCAGTTCCTGTTCCGAAAAGACCTGGACCGGAACCACCAGTTCCCCGTCAGCCCTAAGGGTGTAGCGGGTAAAAAGGCCCCCCAAAAGGCCCCCGGCCCCCAGGGAAAAGTCCATTCCAAAGGCCCCCAGGGCCGGCAGGACCGCCAGCGCAAGGGACAAGAGACCTGGTTTCATCATTTTTTTCTCCTCAATCTGATAATCCAAGCTAATAATCCGGTTTGACCGGAATAAAGTGCCAAAGATCCTAATAATGAACAAAAACTCAAAAAATGTTCATTATGCGACAGATAATAAAAATCTGTTTAATACTAGACACTTTCGTCATTTTTGTCTATAATCTCGGTAAGTCCTTCAAGCCCCGGCGGGACGGAGGACCCTAAACCGGCCTGGCCCGGTTAAAACGATGTAGAGGAGTTTATGATGATGAAATCGAGGAAATTTTTTGCCCTGACCGTGCCGGCCCTGCTGGGCGCTCTGATCCTGTCCGCCTGCGCCCAGGGCCCATCCTCCCCCCAGCCGGATTCCCGGCTGAAAGGCGGTCCCTGGAAAAACGGCGATGCCGCAACCCTAAGCGGCCTGTATAAGGAGTTTACGATAAACGACGATTATACCTTTACCGCCTACATCAACCCCACATTCATGGAGGTGGTCAAACAAGCAAATGGTGGAACGGTTCCTACCGATCCAACGACAATAGCGACGGTGATACCGACGGCTAGAGGGATGGTAGACACCTTCCTAGGAGGAGGAAAGTCCGATGCTGAGATTAATGCAGCCATCGAAAACTGGACCTGGACCGTTACCGGGAAACTAATCATTGATGAGGGTGAGATCTACATCATGGACGCTTTAGAAGAAACGGACGATAAGGATCTGAATGCCCTCGATCCAAGCCTTGGCAAGGCTAATGCGATGATTGGTAATTTCAACATGCAAAAGGTAAAGCTTGAATTTACCGGTGAAAACACCTTTACCTTTGAGAGCGCTGAAAATACCACCGCGGTAACCGACTACTTTGGCGGCGCCTACTCGAAGCAGTAATCCGCTCAACCGGCCTTTGGGCTGCGGCCCAAAGGTTTTTACCGGAGTTCCTATGCGAAAACACCTGATCCCCCTCCTGCTGGGGGTCCTTGCCCTTTCTTCCTGCCCCCAAGATACCGGTGTTCCGTCGAGCGCGGCCGGCCTTGTCCGGGCCGGTATCCCGGCGGACTTGCTGGGCATGGTCCACGCCGGCAGCCGGTCCGAGGTGACCGAGGAATACGCCCTGCTGGACGAGCTGGGGGTGGAGTGGATGCTTACCGATTTTAGCTGGAGCGAGATCCAGCCGGTGAAAAACGCCTGGAACCTGGACGCCTTTAAGACCTACGCGGATAACGGCAGGGCCAAGGGCAAAAAGATACTGGCCATTCTGGACTACGATGTGGACTGGCTTCATGATAACACCCATGCCGACGATCCCCATTACGCCGGGGATGGCTGTACCGGGTCCCACCGCTATATCTCCCCCAGTGAGATTTCCCTGTTTTGCGAATATGTAAAAAAAACGGTCGACCATTACAAGGACCGGGTTGACGCGTGGTGTATCTGGAACGAGCCCAACTTAAATCCCCGGTTTTGGCAGGGCACGATGGAAGAATTTTTCGCCCTGACCAAGGCGGCGGCCGCGGCCATTCGGGAAGTTCAGCCCGATGCCTTTATCATCGGCGGCGCCTTTAACAGCCTGGTCTCCGACGCGTGGGTCCGGGGGATTTTTGAATCCGGCGCCATGGCCCAGATAAACGCCATTGCCTACCACCCCTACATGCCCCGCCCCGGCCCCATGGTCAATCTCTACAGCAGCTTTAAGGAAAAGGTTTCCCCCTACGGCTTTAGGAACAAGATATGGGTCACCGAGATGGGCTACCCCGTCCACGGGAACATGGGCACCGAGGTTGAGGCGGACCGGATGCCCGAAACGGTGATGTTGACCATAACCCTGCTTACGGTGAACGGTGCGGAGCGAATTTTCTGGTACGAGCTTTTTGATCACGGGGACAGCGCTGATCAGGGCGACGCGGAAAACTGGTTCGGTATGGTCAACGGCGGCGGGTTGATAAACGGTGAATTTCAGAAAAGACCCTGGGCCCATGCCTATAAGCTCTGCGCCCTGAATATCCCCGGCGCCAACGCCAAAACTCCCCTGCGCCAGGGACTCCCCGACTCCCTGCGGGCCTATCATTTTGAAGGTCCCGGCGGCAATCATGCCCTAATTATCTGGAACGAAGTGACGGTAAAGGCCAGGGACGTAAAGGTATACCTGCCGGGGAAAAATCAGCGGCGCTACAACCTGGACACCGGAGAGCCGGAGCCTATCGGCCAATCCTCGACCTACACGCTAAAATCCAAAGACGGGACGAATCACTCCATCCAGTTTTTTACCTGGGAAAACACCAACTACTCACAGGTCCCCCGGATTTCCGCCCCCTAAAACAGGCGCCGCCCTTAGTGGCAGGCCGAGGGCAATATCCTCCCGTTAAACGATATGGAGGTCATTGCCCAGGACTTTGTTGGCTTCTTTTTCCTTAATCTGCATGATACACTGCCTAAAGAGCCCTTAAAGGCGGCTCTGTAAAAAATATGGCAAAGGCAAAAAAACCAGACCAAAACTCCGCTGAAATCGGCTTTGAAAAACTGCTATGGGCCGCCGCAGATAAACTGCGGGGCAGCATGGACGCAAGTGAATACAAGCACGTCATACTTGGGCTTATTTTCCTAAAATACCTATCCGACAAGTTTGAAGACCGGTACAAGGCCCTCAGGGAAGAAGGGGACGGCTTTGAGGAGGACCGGGACGCTTATGACGAAAAGAACGTGTTTTACGTTCCGGCCTCCGCCCGGTGGAAGAAGATAGCCGCCAAAGCCCATGTCCCGGAAATCGGGAAAGTCATTGATGACGCCATGGTTGCCATTGAAAAAGAAAATGCCAAACTGAAAGGCGTGCTGCCGAAAAACTTTGACCGGCCCGAACTGGATAAACGCCGCCTGGGTGAAGTGGTAGACCTTTTTACCAATATCACCATGACAGCCCACGGCGATACCAAAGATATATTGGGCCGGACGTATGAATACTGTCTTGGACAGTTTGCCGCCCAGGAAGGAAAACTTGCCGGGGAATTTTATACCCCCGCTTGTGTAGTGCGGACCCTGGTTGAGGTGATAAAGCCCTTTGGGGATGTGAGGGTATATGACCCCTGCTGCGGCTCCGGCGGTATGTTTGTTCAGTCCGCAAAGTTTGTGGAAAATCATCAGGGTAATATCAACAAGCTGTCTATCTTTGGGCAGGATTCAAACCCCACCACCTGGAAGCTCTGCCAAATGAATCTTGCCATACGGGGGATAGAGGCCGACCTTGGGGAAGCCGCGGCAGATACCTTTTTTAATGACCAGCACCCTTCCAAAAAGATGGATTTTATTCTGGCTAATCCGCCCTTTAATATCTCCGATTGGGGCGGGGATAAACTGCAAACCGATGTACGCTGGAAATACGGCGTACCCCCGGCAGGGAACGCAAACTTTGC
>JAISQJ010000140.1 GCA_031274285.1 Treponema sp.
CTTTCATAGTTAACCCCATTGGGACGCCCTCCGTTCAGCGTCCTCATTTTATTTTGGGTAACATTTTCTATTTGAGGCATGGGTCCTTTTCGGTAACATTTTTCATGAGGCAACGCGCCCCCTTGACATCCCCCCCCTCCCGTGTCAGACTAGCCTCGCATATTGCAAAGGAAGTGGGGTGAGAAGCCCCCGCTATCCCGTAACTGTGATGGGGAAAATCCGCCATGAAGGTTTTTGTGAGAAACCGGGTTTCGTAAGAAACCAGGTTTCCTGAGAAACCAGGCCACTGGGCCGCGGAACAAGGTTTTGTTCCGTGTCCGGGAAGACCGGCGGGGAAGGGCCCCTAAGCCAGGAGACTTTGGTATGCGCCGGGCCCCTGTGGGTCCTTTATTTTCTCAGCTTCGAGGATAAAGCCTTGAGAAAAAACCGGTCGCCGGTAATTTTTCCCCCTGATCCCCTGGCGGGATCGAAGGCTTCTTTCTTCGGAAAGGAGTAGACCATGTTTTCCCCCCATTCCCCCAGGAAGCGCGTTTCCCTAAGAAAAGCCCTTCTCCCCCTGTTCCTCTTCTGCCTGGTCCTAGGGGCCTCGTTCTTTTCAGCCTGTAACCATAGCCCCCCCGGACCCAATGTCGGCGGCCTGGAAGGGACCTGGTCCTCCGGTACTGGTGACGGTTACATAATTACTGATTCTACGATGATCTATACTAGTGATTGGGGTTATGGCTTTGAAGGAATTATATGGCATGTTGAGTACTATACCGCTGATTCGGGGGTTATTATCGTTGAATACACCGTTCCGCCCACGGCATATACCCCGCCGGGTAATTTCCAGGGGGTCTATTTCAAAGAATTGAAGGCGAACTCGGTGATCTTGGGAAGCGCCTATACGGCAGCCGATTTAGGTGCCACCCCTGTGGAGGTAGCAACCCTGAATGAGGCGATGGAAAAATTCAAGCTGGATACTATCGCCCTTTACGGTGGTGAACTAACTAGTGCCTCTCCCCAATACAGGCAGTAATAAGCGTAGCACTACGGATACGAAGGGCCGGGAAGCCCCGGTCTGCTTCCTGATTTTCCTTCGTGCGCCTTCGGCGCCTTTGCGGTTAGAAATTCTTCTTAAAAATTAATTGGGGGAAAAGTATGATTATACGAAGGGCCGGAATAATCCCGGTTTTTGCCCTTATACTCTGTATCCTCCCCCTCGCAGCCCAGGAGGAGCCTGAGGACACGGGGCCGGAGGAATTCCTCCCCATGGAAGGCGAAGGCATCACCGTGGTGGGAAGCCGGGAAACCACCCAGGTTATGAAGGTCATCACCGGGGAGGATATAAAAAATACCCATGCCCCGGACCTGGCGGTCCTCTTGCAGGAAACCCTGGGCCTGGGGATCACCCGCTACGGCCCCTACGGGAACCAGACGGACATCAACATGCGGGGCTTCGACTCCGAGCGCATCGCGTTTTTGATCGACGGGGTCCCCGTCAATTCCCCCCTGTCCGGGGATTTTGATGTTTCCATGGTAGACCTCGCGTCCGTGGAACGGATCGAGGTAATCTACGGCGGCTCCGACTCCAAGTACAACGTCTCAGGCGCCCTGGGCGGGGTCATCAACATCGTCACCGCAAAAGAGGAGGAGCCGGGCCTGCGCCTGGGCTTCAGCCTTTCCAACGGCGCGGCCATGCCGGGGAACTACTATAAACCCAATGCCGGGTACCAGGCCCCCCAATGGCAGGACCTCTTTGACAGCCAAAACCTGAGCCTTTCCCTGGGCCTGGGGGCGGGAAAATCCTCCTGGTCCGCGGGCTTTTTTGCTAACCGGGCGGGCAATCACTTTCTTTTTGAGGATTACTACGGCAGGACCCTCCGCAGGGAAGCCAACGAGGTATGGGATACCGGGGCCTCCCTGTCCCTGGTCCGGAACCTGGGGGAACGGGGGAAGCTCATCGCCGGGGGGGACCTTTACTACGGGGACAAAAACATCCCCCGTTCGGGAATCTCAACCAGGGCGGAAAAACAGCGGGACTTCTCCACCCGGCAGAACCTTATGCTGGACCTGCCACGGGCCCTTAGGGACGATCTTGCCGCCGAGGCATCCCTAAGCCACCGCTGGCAAACCCTGGATTACGGCGCCTCCTCCAGCCACGATCAGCATGTGATCACGGCGATCAACCGCTGGTCATGGTATCCCCTGGATCAGCTTACCCTGAGGACGGGCTGGGATTACCGGTTCTCCTATCTTGATTCCACCGACATGGGACGGCGGGCCCGGCATGACGGCGGGCTCTACCTGGCCGCGGAATACCGGCCCCTGGACCGGTTTCTTATCATCCCCTCGGTAAAGGCGGTTTTCTCCCCCGGCGCCCCGGCCGCGGTCCCCAAGCTCGGCTTCCTCTGGCAGGCCTCGGATTCCCTGACCCTTAAAAACAACTACTTCCGCAGCTTCAAGTTCCCCGATCTCGACGACCTCTACTGGACAGGGGGCGGCATGTACGGCAACCCGGACCTGAAAAGCGAAGACGGCTGGGGTGCGGACCTGGGGGCCGCCTACCGGCTGCACGAAAGGGTAAACGCCGAAGGGGTCTTTTTTACCCAGTGGACCGCGGATTCCATCCACTGGTACGGCTCCGGCGGGACCTGGCGGCCCGAAAACGTGGGGGAGGCGGTCTTCTTCGGCCTGGATTCAAAACTGGACCTTACTCTTCCCCTGCCGCCGGGGCCCCTGGAAAAAATCGGCCTCTCCCTTTCCTACCGCTATCTCCTCAGCTACCTCCTCAGCTACGGCTATACCTATGCCTCGGATAGGCGGATCCCCTACATGCCCCTGCACGGGGCCGGCCTCTCCCTCACCATCCCCTGGAACTTCCGGCCCCGGTCCGCCTCCCGTGCATACGCCGGTTCCCTGGTGCTTTCCGGCCAGTACGAGGGCCTGCGCTTTGCCGATACGGCGAATCTGAGCATCCTAAAGCCCTATTTCCTGCTCAACGCCAGGGTCAACCAGGGGCTCGGTAAAAACCTCTCCGCCTTTTTGGTCCTCCGCAACCTGCTGAACCAAACCTACGAGTCCTTCAACGACTACTACATGCCGGGCCTCACCGTAACGGTGGGCCTGCGGGCGGAATTTGCGGGAAAAGGCCGGCCTTAACCTCCTTGACACCGAAGGCGAAAAAGTTAAGAAAAAGACGATTTTTCAAATATTTTTCGAATTCTGTTGACTCAGGTTATGTTAGATTAGTATAACTATATAAGTTAAGACTAACATAGAGGTGGACATGAAAAAGATACTGATCTCCTATTGGAGCGGCACCGGCAACACGGAAACCATGGCAAAACGGCTTGCCCAGGGGGTAAGCGACGCCGGTTGTGAGGCGGTGCTGAAAAAGACCGCCGAGACCACGCCGGATTTGGTTAAAGAAGCGGCCGCCATGGCCTTCGGCTGCCCCGCCATGGGCGCGGAGGTCCTGGAGGAAAGCGAGGTGGAACCCCTCATCGCCGGTCTTAGCGCCGCGGAACTCGGCGGCAAGGCCCTGGGCCTCTTCGGCTCCTACGACTGGGGCGACGGCCAGTGGATGCGGGACTGGGTGGACCGGATGAAGTCCCTTGGCGCCGACGTGGACGGCGAGGGGATCATCGCCCACCTTGACCCCGATGACGGGGCCCTTACTCAATGCTACGAACTGGGGAAACGGCTCGCCGGCAAGGCGGTGCTTGCCCCCTAGTGTATAGGAATTTGCCGCTAACCTCTCTCGGCGGATTCGATAAAACCGGTTCCATCGATCAGCCAGACGGAACCGGGCAGCTGTTGGTCTTACCCATACCGGCAGCGCTCTCCATTCATTAACCGGAGGCGCCGTGTTTTCCTGCGTTGCATGACGGCACGTTGTCTCCGGTTTTCTTTTCTTGTGTGGGAAGCCTCTATGGTCTTGCCTTTCTCGGCGGCGCCCTCTTTGACCTGGCCCCCCCCCCCTTGATTAGTTAACCCAAACAGGGTATAAATGCTTATTATTTGTTGATTGGGGATACGTATGTACGCATTAGTGGAATTCAAGGGTAAACAGTACAAGGCCGAAAAAGGGGCCCTTCTTAAGGTCGATAAGGTGGATGCCGAACCGGGATCCAGCCTGGATATCGATAAGGTGTTGCTGGTCTCCGGCGGCGAAGGGGAAGCCCCCGCCGTAAACGTGGGAACCCCCTATGTGGGGGGGGTAACGGTGAGCGCCACGGTGGAATCCCATGGTAAGGACCCCAAGATCATCGTATTTAAGTACAAGCCTAAAAAGGATTACCGCCGTAAGCAGGGGCACCGGCAGCAGTATTCAATCATCAAGATTGGAGACATAGCCGGGATCTAGGGTGGTAGGCATCGAAGTTACCCTTGACCAGGCGGGACTCCTCAGGTCGTGCCGGGTGAAGGGTCATGCCGGAGCGGGGAAGGGCCTTTTCCGGCGCGGCGCAGACCCGGTCTGTGCCGCGGTTTCGATCCTGGTAAGAACTGCCCTCAGGACCCTTGCGGGCCGAAGGGGTATTGAATTGCGGGGGGGAGCGCCGGACCGGGGGCTCCTCTGGATGGAGGCGGACTACACCGCCGAAGGCCGGGACTTTCTGGCCGCGGCGGGGGCCTTCCTTATCGAAGGCTTAAAGTCGGTTTCGGAAGACTATCCCGGTTATTGCGGTATAATCATAGAGGACCCGAGTCCCGGCGGGGCGGGTGTTTAGCGGAGGAATAAGATGGCTCGGAAACGGGGCGGCAGCGGCGCTAAAAATGGGCGGGATTCCAATCCCCAGTATCTTGGGGTGAAGGCTTCGGGGGGTTCCTCGGTGAGGGCCGGTACGATTATCGTCCGGCAGCGGGGGACCAGGGTACATCCCGGCGACAACGTGGGCTGCGGGGGGGATTTTACCCTCTATGCCCTTAAAGACGGAACGGTGAACTTTACCCAGCGCCGGGGCCGGAAACTGGCCTCGGTGATTGCGGCGGAGTAGCGCCCGGAACCGTTTTCGCATAGTTTAAGGAAAATTGGAAAAATTTGCTGATGAAGCGGTGATCGAAGTAGCTTCCGGCTCCGGCGGCAACGGCTGTGTGGCTTTCCGCCGGGAGAAGTATGTCCCCAAGGGCGGACCCTCCGGGGGTGACGGAGGCCGGGGCGGCGATGTGATCTTCACGGTGCGCCGGAATCTCAGGACCCTTTCTCATCTTCGTTACAAACAATCATTCAAGGCGGAAAATGGCGGGGACGGCGAGGGCCGGGGCCGCAACGGTAGAAACGGGGCCCCCGTGTGTATCCCCCTGCCCCCCGGATCGGTGCTTAAGGATGCGGAGACCGGGGAAATGCTCCGGGATTTCGGCAGGGACGGGGAGGATTTTGTCCTCTTCAAGGGGGGCAACGGGGGCTGGGGGAACATCCATTTCAAGTCCTCCGTGAACCAGGCTCCCCGGAAGGCCCTGCCGGGGCGGCGGGGGGAAACGACCCGGCTGCGGGTGGAACTGCGGATCATCGCGGATATTGGCCTGGTGGGTTTTCCCAACGCGGGGAAGAGTTCCCTCCTGGACCGTTTTACCAGGGCCCGGCCGAAGATCGCCCCCTATCCCTTTACCACCAAGATCCCCAACCTGGGGGTCCTCCGGGCGGGGGACCGGGACATCATCCTGGCGGACATCCCCGGCCTCATCGAGGGGGCCTCCGAGGGCCTGGGCCTGGGTATCCGTTTTCTCAAGCACGTCTCCCGGACCAGCGCCCTGCTGTTCCTGATTGACCTTTCGGCGGATAACTACCTGGAGGCTCCGGGGATCCTCCGGGCGGAACTGTCGGCCTTTTCCCCGGAGCTGCCTGCCAAGCCCCGGCTGGTGCTGGGTACCAAGCTGGACCTGGAGGGGACCGGGGAACGGCTGGCGGAGCTGGCGGCCCGTTACCCGGAGGAGCGGATGTTGGGCATTTCGGTTTTTTCCGGCCAGGGCCTGGACCGCCTGGAGGGGGAACTGCTGCGTCTGGCGGACGCCGCCCCTTCGGCATCGGGCCCCCGGGATACGCCCTGGGGCAAGGCGCCGGAGGAGGGCCGGTGAGGCTGGCGATTCTGGGGGGGAGCTTTAACCCCGTACACCTGGGCCACCTCTACCTGGCCGATGCGGCCCTTTCCCTCTTCGGCTACGATCGGGCCATCCTGGTCCCCGCGTTCCGGTCCCCCTTTAAGCAGGGGGCGGACGGGCCTTCCCCCAGGGACCGCCTTGATATGCTGGCCGCCTCCATTCCCGCGGACCCCCGGCTGACCATCGACGACTGTGAAATCCGGCGGGAAGGGGTGTCCTACACGGTGGATACCCTGGCCGATATCATCAGGCGCTACCTGCCGGATGCCAAGCCCGGCCTTATACTGGGGGACGATCTGGCGCCGGATCTCCCCCGGTGGAAGGACTTCGACCGGATCATTGCCATGGCGGATATCATCGTCGCCCGGCGGATTCTCTCGGATTCCGTTGAGTACCCCTACCCCTGCGTCAGGATGCGGAACGAGGTGATGGAGCTATCCTCCGCCCAGGTTCGGGAGCTTATCCGGCAGGGGAAGCACTGGCGTTACCTGGTTCCCGCCGGGGCCCGGGTCATTATCCAGGAGCGGGGGCTCTACGGCTTCGGGGGTGGGGGGGAGGGAACCTCCGGGACCTCCGGGACCGCGGACGGGCCGGCCCGGGGCCCCGCGCTCCTGGTCCGCATGGAGGAGGAAGCCCGGGGAATCCTCTCCCAGAGCCGGTTTCTCCATTCCCGGCAGACGGCGGTCCTGGCCTGGGACCTTTGCGGGATCTTCGGCCTGGACCGCGGGGCCGGCTACCTGGCGGGGATACTCCACGACATAGGCAAGGAGCTGGGGGAGAAGGAGCTTGTCAAGCTGGCCGGCGCCGACGGCCAGGGCATTTCCCCCATGGAAAAACGGAAACCCTCGCTGCTCCACGGTCGGGCGGGGGCCGTATTGCTCAAAAAACAATACGGTATCCGGGACCGGGAAATTCTTGATGCGGTGCGGTACCATGTTACCGGCTCCCCCGCCATGGGGCCCCTGGCCAAGGTCCTGTATATCGCCGATAAGATCGAGGTATCCAGGGGAGACGTGGATCCCGGACTGCGGGATTTTCGCGGATACGAAGGAGCGCAGGGTTTGGACAGGCTTTTTGAAAAGGTCATGAAGCAGACCACCGACTGGTTAAGGTCCCGGGGCCTCGATCTTTCCGAGGCTACCCTGGGGCTGCTCAGGCAAATGGAAAGTCCCCGGTGAGAAGAGCCCAGACGGACGCCAGCCCCTTTCTGTTGGCCGCCATCCTCATCCTGCTGGCCGGGGGGATCATCTTTATCTACTTTTATCTCCGTACCGATCCGATTGAGGAGGCCCTATCTGGGGACCGGGTCATCAATACCCTCTTCGTCCTGGAAAAGGACGCAAAGCCCCTCAGTTCCTTTGTCCTCATGTACTATCCGGCCACCCGGCGGGCCGCAATCTTCGATATTCCCCGGGATCTGGGGCTTATCATCCGGCGGATAAACCGGACGGACCGGATCGACGCCCTCTATGACCGGCAGAGAATCGGAAATTTTGAAAACGAGATCGAAGTCCTCCTGGGGATCGAGATAAATTTCTCCGTAATACTGGGGGAAAGGGAGCTGGGCGAAGTGGTGGATCTGCTGGAAGGGGTGGAGATATTTGTCCCCTCCCCGGTGGAGATCTACGATACCCCCCCCATCCTGTTTCCCGCAGGGCTCGTGCGGCTGGACGGGGACAAGGCCCGGACCTATGTAACCTACGAGCTTCCCGGCGAGGACCGGGAAATGGCGTCCTTCCGGCGGCAGCGCTTCTTCCTGGGTTTCATCAAGCGGCTGGGGGAGATGGAGGAAACGCTTTCCAATTCCCAGGTGGAGGCCCTCTTTCATAGCCTGCTGCTTACCAACATGAGGCGGCGGACCTTCCAGCGGCTCTTTGACGAGTTTGCCCTTATCGATACGGATCGGACCAATATCCAGTCCGTGGGCGGGAACATCCGGGAAATTTCGGGACAGGCCCTGTTGATACCCTCCTGGGACGGAAACCTGATCAAGCAGATTGTCAGCCAGACCCTGGGGATCATCACCCGGCAGTCCGATGGTTCCCTTTCCGACCGGGTTTTTACGATAGAAGTGCTGAACGGGACCACGGCCAACGGTCTGGCGGGCCGGACCGCGGAACTTTTGCGGAGTTTCGGCTATGATGTGATCTCCATCGGCAATGCGGATCGCAGCGACGTGGAAAGGACCGAGATTATCGACCGATCGGGTTTTGCCGGCGAGGTGGCTGCCTTCGGCGATATTATCCGCTGCCGGAATATCCGCTCCGAGGCCCCTATCGTGGATGACCCGGAGACGGAGTTTCAGAACTTTGAATACCGGTCAGATTTTACGCTGATCATCGGAAGGGATTTTGATGGACGTTATGTATCGGGTGGATGAACCCTATGCCCCAGAGGTTTCCGCTGTTTCCGGGGACCCCAAGGATTCGGTATTCGGCCTGGGCATCCTGCTCCGGGACCACAAGGCCCAGGATGTGGTGGCCCTGGATCTGCGGGAGTGTAACAGTTGGACGGATTTTTTTGTCATAGCCACCGCGGCAAGTTCTTCCCACCTGGAGGGTCTGGAACGCCACATCAAGGACTTTTGCCGGGACCAGGGACTGGAGATTCTGCGGCGCTCCCCCCGGCCCCGTGGGGAGGCGGAAGACGACTGGCGTCTTACGGACCTGGGGGCCGTGGTGATCCACCTCATGTCGGAGCGGGCCAGGGGCTTTTATGAACTGGAGCGGCTGTGGAGCGCCGCCCCGGTGATTTTCCGGTATTAGTTTTTCCGGTTAGCGCCGCCTGCAGCGCCGCACGCGATCCTTACTCCCCAAAATCGTCGTCGTAATCCCCGTCGTCGTCATAGTCGTCGTCAAAATCATCATCATCGTCGTCAAAATCGTCGTCTTCGTCTTCAAAGTCATCCTCAAAGTCATCTTCCATATCGTCAAAATTGTCGTCATCGTCGTCAATATCCTCGTCATCATCCTCATCGCCAAAGGCAAAGGAGGGGAGGGGAAAAGAAGATACCTGTTCCCATTCCTGGACGGCAGGATCGCAGGCCGGTCCCGCCGTAAAGAAGGCTCCGTAACCGGCGGACAGCCATCCGGCTGATTCCGGCGTATCGGGAATGGCGGAAAAGCCCATGACGGGTTGCAAGGCAAGGGCCTCCGTCTCGCTGTCAAGAATCTTTTGGGTATTCATGTGCCCCTCCGGTCTGCTGCCCGTCCAAGACAGGCTATCGGATAGGAATGGTTGCGGGGACGCATTTGCGCCCAAGCTCATGGCTTCTTCGGGAACCATAGTTCCTCCCTTTCTCAGTGATATTTCTTGAAACATAAGGGAGAGTTTAAGCATCTGTCAACTGGTTTTTGCAATCTTCTGCCGTTTAACTTTTTTAGAGCGGACCGGCCTTTACAGAAGGCTGCTTTTTCATTATAAAGGGTCCGGAAGCCATGGCCTGTATCAAAGTAGCGGCCCCCTGCAAGATCAACCTGCACCTTTCCGTGGGGGAACGCCGGGCCGACGGTTATCATAATTTAGAGAGTCTTTTCCAAGCCTTGGATTTTGGGGATTCTCTGGACCTGGAATTTTTGGAAGAACGGGACCGCTGCGATATACGGGTCAATTCCCGGCTTCCGGGACCGGGCTTTCAGCTTCCCCCGGAGGAGAATATCGTGTACAAGGCGGTGTCCCTCTTCCGGCGGCGGACCGGTTTTGACCGGGGTCTGCGGATCACGCTGGAAAAGCGGGTTCCCCCCGGCGGGGGGCTGGGGGGAGGTTCCTCCGATGCCGCCGCCGTCCTGGGGGCCCTGGATACGCTGGCGGGGACGGACCTGGGCCCGGCAGAGCTGAGGGATCTGGCTCTGGCCCTGGGGAGCGATGTTCCCTTTTTCCTGGCCGGTCCCCCCGGAGCGGAGGGAAATTCACGGGTCTTCTGCGGCGGCGCGGCCTGGGTAAGCGGAAGGGGGGAGCGGATCGTGCCCCTGGCCGGTCCCCGTCCCCGGCCTGTGGTACTGGTGAATCCCGGCTTTCCCAGCCCCACGGGGGAAGCTTTCCGCCGCCTTGACAAGTGGCGTGCGCGTGCCGGCGCCGGGAGACGTGCCGTTTCCGGTCCCCTTTCCGGTGCCGGAAACGGCGCCGGGACCGAATCCGCCGCCTTGCCCGGTGCGGAGGCCCTTATCAGGGCCCTGGACGCGGAACCGGGGGATTGGCCCTACAGGAATGATTTTCTTCCGGTTTTTTGCGAAGGGACCGGGGAGGAAGCGGCGCGGTACCGCCGCATCATTTCCGCCTTGCGGAACGGAGGCGCCGGTTTTGCCGGTTTATCCGGGGCGGGTTCCACCTGCTTTGGAGTTTTTAACGAAGGAGGATCAGCGAAAAAGACAGCACAATTATTGTCGGCCCAGGGCTTTCTTGTTTATGTAACGTTTTTCCTTGCGCGTTCGCCGTTTAGGGTATTAAAATGTTAATACTTTGTTGGCCTCGTCGCTAAAGGAGATGCGCCATGGAAATAACTGATATCCGGGTCCGTAAAGTGACCGGAGAAGGTAAATTGAAGGCGTATGTAACCGTTACATTTGATGATTGCTTTGTCGTGCACAATGTCAAGATCATCGAAGGGAAGAGCGGAGTATTTATTGCCATGCCCAGCCGAAAGACCAGGGCCGGTGAGTATAAGGATGTTGCCCATCCCATCAACCCTGAATTCCGGTCGGAATTGCAAAATAGGATTCTTGAACGTTACGATTCCGGCAACGGAGAAGATGATCTCTCGGTAGAGATATAGCGGATTATGCGGCTGCACGGTTCCCAGTATGCTACAATAGCTTAATCGCGTTGGGACGTAGGCAAGTGGTAAGCCACCGGGTTTTGGCTCCGGCATGCACAGGTTCGAACCCTGTCGTCCCAGAAGAGAATATCTGATATCTGAAGCCGGATTTGACACGGCGCTTGAATTGTTTTAAGGTAATGAGAAGTTTTCCTCATAAAAACGAAAAGGAGTTACACCATGAGTCAAGTGGTACTGGCGGCCCGCAGCAGGGCAGGCAGGGGATCGGCGGAAGCCCGGCGGATCAGGCGGAGCGGCCGGATACCGGCGGTGCTCTACGGCCGGGGCGGTACATCCGTTGCTATCGATCTTGATGAGCGGGAATTTTCCAACCGGGTTAAGAATATTTCTGAAAGCACCATTGTTAAGGTGGAAGTGGAAGGAAAAACCTACGATGCCTTTGTAAAGGATACCCAGCGCAGTATTACGGCGGGGAGCATCCTCCATGTGGATTTTTACGAAGTGGAAAGCGGCGTCGCCCTGAGGGCCCGTGTCTCCCTGCACCTGGTGGGGAATCCCGTGGGCGTGCGGGAAGGGGGCGTCCTCGAATCTCCCCTCCACGAAATCGAAGTGGAATGTCTCCCCAAGGATCTGCCCGAGCGTATCGAGGTGGATATCGGGGAGCTGAAGGTGAATCAATCCCTCCACGTCCGGGACCTGAACCTGGGCGAGGGGGTCCGCCTAATCTCCGGCGGGGATCAGGTGGTGGCCCTGGTGAAGTACGCCAGGGAGGAAGCCGCTGCCCCCGCCGCCGACGAAACGGCCGCTGCGGCCGCTGCCGCGGCGGTCCCTGCCGCGGGCGCCGCTCCCGCGGCCAAGGCCCAAAGTTAGCCCTTACAGGAATGGGGTTTCCCCATTCCTTTTTTTACGGCAGGTACCCCTCTGCGCTCCCCCGGTGAATTTGAAGACGCCGTATTAAAAGGCTTAGGCCCGCTGCCTCCGGGGACGGTCCTGCTGGCCGCGGTCTCCGGGGGCGCCGATTCTACCGCCATGCTGGCGGCCCTGGCCCGGCTGCGGGAGCGGGGAAATTTTTCCCTCCGGGCCGCCCACGTGGAACACGGCATCCGGAACGCGGCGGAGAGCCGGGGGGACGCCCGGGCGGTGCTCTCCCTCTGTGCGGACCTGGGCCTGTCCTGCCGGGTTCTGACCATCCCCCCGGGAAAAGTGGCGGACTATAGCCGCCGGCGGGGCACGGGCCTGGAGGCTGCGGCCCGGCATTTCCGCTACCGCCTGTTGCGGCGGGAGGCAGCCCGCCGTGACGCCGGGGCCATAGCGGTGGCCCATACCGGAGACGATGCCCTGGAGCTCTGCCTGATGCGTATTATCCGGGGTTCAGGGCCCGCGGGGCTCGGCTGCATGCCCCCCTCCCGCCCCGCGGATGTCCCGGGCCGGGGCCTCATACTGCGGCCCCTCCTTGGCCTTTACCGTGGCGATGTGGAATCCTACCTCCGTGCCCGGGGCATCCCCTGGTGCAGTGATACTACCAATACGGACGAGCGTTTTCTCCGCAACCGGGTCCGCCTCAGACTTCTGCCCCTGCTTAACGGGTATTTTCCCGGCTGGAAACGGGGCCTGGAGGCCCTGGGCCGTACCCAGAGGCTGGCCGCGGATTTTATCGACGCCCAGGCCCGGCGCCGCATTGCCTGGGAATGGGCGTATGGTTCACGGGGAAGGGAATTGCGAAGCGGGGCGGACAGGTTTTTTAAGGAGCCGGAACTCATCCGGGAAGAGGCCCTGTTCCGGGGCCTCAACCTTTTCCGTGCCGCCCAGGGGGGGGCGCCTGAGCCGGTGAAGCGGCGCAGCCTGCGCCGCTTTGCCCTGGGGGAACTGCGGGACCTGGACCTGGGATTCTGCCGCGTGGCCCTGACCGGGGATCAGGTCTCCATATTCCGTCGGCCCGGCCAGGGGGAGGCCGGGTTTTCTCTGTTGATCAAAGAGCCGGGACTCTATAAGCTTGAATCGGTCCTTAACCATAAAGCGGATTCTGGCGGAGGGGCGGTAGTAAGGGTATGGGAACGGAAGGAATCCCCCTCCGCCCGGCGGTCTCCGGCCGGGGAGGGTTTTTTCGCCGCCCTTCCCCTTGTACTTCGCCCATTCCTCCAGGACCCGCATTCGGGGGAGGGAAAGCGGCTCACCCTTAAACAGTTGATTCCAAGGGAAACTCAGGCCCCGCCTTTTCCGGCCCTTTGTTTTCAGGATACGGTCATGGTCCAGGATGCGGCGGGGACGGCGGCCCTTATCGGCGTCTCACCCCGGAGCGTAGTAATACTGTGGCAGCGGGAATTACAGGGCGGCGGAGCGTTGTTCTTTTGCGGTATCGGGGGTATTGATGTTCAATAATCAGAACGATAAGTTGCCGCCCCATCCAAATTTGCAGGGAGGCCGGCCGAACCGGTTTGCCCTTGTTTTTTTTGCGGTGACGGCAGTTCTTTTTGCGGCCTATTTTTTCCGGGGGGAAGGACGGCCCGCGGCCAAGGATATCCGCTATTCAGATTTTCTGCGCTATGTGAAACAGGACCAGGTAGAATCCGTAACGATCCACGATAATAATACGGTTGACATATTTCTCAAGGGGAATACCGGTTCCTCGGGGGTCCCCATGAAAACCCTTATCCCCTACCAGGACCCCCTCCTTTTGAGCACCCTGCAGGATAAAAACATCAACGTCTCCGGGGCCGTTTCCAGCATTAACCCCTGGCGTGTCGTCCTGGAATTCCTCCCCTGGATCATCGGCTTCGGTTTTATCTGGATCATGTTCCGTAACATGCAGGGTTCGGGGAACAAGGCCTTTCAGTTCGGCAAGAGCCGGGCAAAGCGCTACCATGACGAGGGGAAGAAGGTTACCTTTAGCGATGTGGCGGGCCAGCGGGACGCCAAATACGAATTGGAAGAGGTGGTGGCCTTCCTCAAGAATCCCCAGAAATTTACCAAGATGGGGGCCCGGATTCCCAAGGGGGTGCTGCTGGTGGGGATGCCGGGCACCGGGAAGACCCTCATGGCCAGGGCGGTGGCGGGGGAGGCCGGGGTGGCCTACTTCCACATGTCCGGTTCCGATTTTGTCGAAATGTTCGTGGGTGTGGGCGCCAGCCGGGTCCGGGACCTCTTTGAGCAGGGCCGCCGCAATGCCCCCTGTATCATCTTTATCGACGAGCTTGACGCGGTGGGCCGTACCAGGGGCGCCGGGTACGGCGGCGGCCATGACGAGCGGGAGCAGACCCTCAACCAGCTTCTGGTGGAGATGGACGGCTTCGATTCCAAGGACGGGGTCATCATCCTGGCGGCTACCAATAGGCCCGACGTGCTGGACCCGGCGCTGCTCCGGCCCGGACGTTTTGACCGGCAGGTGATGGTGGCCATGCCGGACATCAAGGAGCGGGAAGCGATCCTCAATATCCACGCGGCAAAGATTCCCCTGGGCAAGGATATCGATCTTTCCCGCATTGCCAGGGCAACTCCCGGCATGAGCGGCGCGGACATTGCTAATCTAGTGAACGAAGCCGCCCTCTTCGCCGCGCGCACCGATAAGCCGGAAGTCCAGATGCCCGACTTCGAGGAAGCCAGGGACAAGATCCTCATGGGCGTTGCCCGGACCACCCTGGTGATCTCCGATAAGGAACGGCGCATGACCGCGGTCCACGAGGCGGGCCATGCCCTGCTCCACTATTTCTTGAAAAACGCCGATCCCCTCCACAAGGTCACCGTGGTGCCCCACGGCCGGTCCCTGGGCATGGCCATGTCCCTCCCCGAGGAGGATACCTACAGCCGTACCAGGGGGTGGATAGAAGACCGGATCGTCATCTGTTACGGCGGCTGGGTGGCGGAAAAACTCTTCTACAACGAAACCACCACCGGCACCAAGCAGGACATTCAGCAGGCAACCGATATGGCCAGGCACATGGTCTGCGAATGGGGTATGGCGGAGGAATTGGGACCCGTGGCCTACGGCCAGGAGGAGGAACCCATCTTCCTGGGCAAGGAAATAGCCCGCCACAAGGATTACAGCGAGGACACCGCCCGGCGCATCGATAACGCGGTAAAGGAAATTCTGGACAGTTCCCGGAGCCAGGCCCGCGGCATCCTGGAATCCCACCGGGGGGAACTGGAAAAGCTGGCCGACGCCCTGCTCAACCGGGAAACCCTGGTAGACGATGAGGTCAGGACTATCCTGGGCCTTCCTCCCCGTGAAGAAAATTCCGCCGCCGCCGGCGACGCCCCTGGCGATGCCGCCGGTCCGGGTATTCCGGCGGGCTCCTAGATCATGGTTTTTCGGTTTCTGCTTTTTCTGTGCTGCCTGCTTTTTTCCGGTCTTCCGGTTTTTGCCCAGTTGAACAGTATTGCGGGCGCGGCCGTCTCAAGCGCGGCGGCGGAACAGTTTCTTCTGGAAGCCGAAGGTTTACTGGAAGAAGAGCGTCGGGACGAAGCGCTGGCACTGCTGGAACGGGGGAGCGATTTTGCCGACCTGTCTTCGGATATTTCCTACCTCCTGGCCCGGGTCCGCTACCATGAACAGTTTCCCCTGCCCAGCGTCCTGGAAGCCCTGGGCCGGGCCTTCACGGCGGACAGTTGGGGAACCTACTCCCCTTCCCAGGGCTATATGCTGGAAGCGGAGGTCCTGATCGGCCTGCGGAATTATGCCGGGGCCCTGCGGGCCCTTGACCGGGCGGAGGAGGCTTTCTCCCCGGCCCGTGCGGCGCCGCGGCCGGGAAATGCCGCCGCGATCCAGGCCCCTGATCAGGCGGCGCTGCTGCGGCTCCTGGCCCTCAAGGGCCTTGCGGACCCGGTGGAATTCCGCCGCTTCCTGGGGCAAACCATGGATCGCTACCCCCGGGACCCCAGGCCCGTGGAGCAGCTTTTCCTATGGGCCCTGGACCGGCTGCCCGGCGGCGGGGATTCCCCGGAAGCGGACCGGGCCCTTATGGACCTTGCCTTGCGGCGGCTCCCCTTCCTCTTGGATTCCTCCCCCCGCCTGGCCTATCTGGCGGCCCCCTTTATCCGGGATACCGAAGAGGCCCGGCGTCTGGTAGCCGCTTACCGGTCCCGGGGCGGGGCGGAGAAGGCTTCCCTCCCGGTAAGCCTCGATCTGGGACTTATCGGCGAGGAGCAGGCGGTAACAGAACTCTTTGACGGCCCGGCCCTTGACCGGGACCTTATCATCCGGGTCTGGAACCTGCTCAGGAGCGGGGAGGGCCGCGATAGCTTCCAACAGGAACTGCTGGGCTATTCGGGGCTCATCGGCGCCGACGCGGACAGGGACGGACGGAGCGAAGCACAGGCCCGTTATGCCGCCGGGGTCCTCCGTGAATACGTTGCGGACGCGGATCAGGACGGCCTTCCCGAATTGCGGATCATCTTTTCCGCCGGGGGAATCCCCGTCCGGGGGGAACAGGAGCTTGGGGGGCAAAAGATTCACCTCCAATGGGAACGGTACCCCTCGGTGCTGGAGGCGGAACTGGAGGGCCTGGTTTACACCCCCGCTCCGGGAAGTTTCTTCTTTAGCCCTGTCCGCTTTACCCGGCTTACCGGCGGCGCGCCGGAAGGCGAATCCGGCCTATCCGGCGGTCGGGAAGCCCTCTACCCGGAGACGGATACCCGGCAGGCAAGGCTTACGCCGAGAATCCTGGCCGCCTATGCCCGGTATATCACCCGGCCCAGCCTGGAATTCCCCGGCGCCCTTGAGCGCATCGAGCTGGAACAGGGCATTCCCGGCCGGGCGGAGGAAACACTCGACGGCAGGATCGTGTCTGTCACCGAGTTTAGCGGGGGGAAGGCCCGGCTCCAGCGGCTGGATATGGACCTGGACGGCCGGATGGAAACGATCCGCTATTTCCGGGCCGCCGGGGATGACCCCCTGAATTTCGAAAGGATTCCGGAATTGATTGAAACCGATAGGGACCGGGATGGTTTATACGAGATAGGGGAACAGTTCCTCCCCGATGGTACGATACTTTACAGTTGGGATTCCGACGGGGACGGTATTCGGGATTATACGGAAATTCGAAAGGGGTCGCCAAACCACGATGCTGAACCATGAAAAACCCATACGCAGCCCTAACCGCTGGCTGCCCCTGCTGCTGCCCCTGGGCCTTTCATTCTTTTCCTGTCTAAGCCTTGAGACCCAGGAGAAACGGCTCTCCCCGCCCTGGAAGACCGCCGAGGAATACCGGCTGGAGGATATCCGCCGTTATGTAGAGCCCTCGCCTGCTCAGGCTATCCATTTGATCGGCATGTTCCGGTCCCGTTTTGGGGCCTCCGGCGATGATGCGGCCGAGCTGGAAAGTCTGGAAGCCAGGGCGGTGGAGAATCTCCGGGAAGCCCAGGCCAGGGCGGTGGCGGAGGAACGCTGGGACGATGCGGCCTCCCTGACCCGCTCCCTGGGGGCCCTGGGGATTTTGGTGGAAAATACCGGCATGGAGGCGGACTTTGTGCTGGCCGAGGCGAAAAAGCTCCTAAGGGAAGGCAACACCCTTTCGGGCTTCCTGGCCGCGGTCCGCAGCCACAACATGAGACCCCTGGGCTTTGAGGATTCCCTGTTTTTCCTGAATGAGGCCGTGCGGGCCCGGCAGCGGCGGACCGCCGCCTTCTTCCTGGCCGCCGGTCAGGCCGCCGGGACCGTCCCCGAGGAATTGCAGGTCTATGCCCAGGGGCGGGACAGCCCCCAGGACATGATCAAGGGGGTGGTCACGGTGATTATTGACCGGGGCATCCGCATAGAGCGGGGCCGGGGCATTCCGGACCGGGTGCTGGGTTCCGCCTTCTTCGTTGACTCCTCCGGACTCCTCATTACCAACTACCATGTCATTGCCAGCGAGGTGGACCCCAAGTACGAAGGCTTCTCCCGCATGACCATCCGTTTGGGGGATTCCACCAGTTCCCGAATCCCCGCCCGGGTTATCGGCTGGGACAAGGCCCTGGACCTGGCCCTGATCAAGGCGGAGTTCAGCCCGGAATACGTTTTTTCCGTGGTGGACCGGGTGATCCCCCAGGTAGGGGATTCGGTGCTGGCCATCGGTTCCCCCGGCGGCCTGGAGAAGACCGTGACCATGGGGATCGTCTCCGCCCTCAGCCGGCGTTTCCTGCAGATTGGGGACGTGATCCAGATCGACGCCGCGGTGAACCACGGCAATTCCGGCGGCCCCGTGGTGGATACCTCGGGCCGGCTGGTGGGCATTGTCTTTGCCGGCATCGATCAGTACCAGGGACTTAACTTCGCGGTCCCTGCGGAGCGTCTTGCCGCAGCCCTGCCGGCCATGGTGAAGGGCGGTAAGGCGGAACGCCCCTGGCTGGGACTCACCGTGGCGGAAACCGGCGGCGGCGCGGAGATCATCTACACCGCCCCCCTTACCCCCGCCTCGGATCAGCAGATCCCCGAAGGGGCCTATATCGGGACTATCAACAGCCGGCGGATACAGGCCCCCCAGGGCCTCCTGATCCCCGCGCTCCAGGACATCCTGTTTCAGGCGCGGCCGGGGGAATTGGTAGCCCTGGAGACCGCCGGGCGGGACGGGACTCTCCAGGGGCGGTATATCCTGATGACCGCCCCCCGGCCGGAGCTTCCCCTGGCCGAGGCCGCCAGGCTGGACAGCCGTGAGCGCATGGCGGCCCCCCTCTTCGGCCTGGTCCTGGCCCCCACGGTGGGCAAGTCCTTTTCCCCCTCCTACCTGGTAAAGAAGGTGGTCCGGGGCTCCATTGCCGACGAAGCGGGGCTTTCCGAGGAGGACCCCGTGTCCATCCGGGGCTTCAGGGTCGAGGAAAAGGACGGCTACGTGCTCATGGAGATAAACGTCAAGAAACGCCGGACCGGCTACATGGAAACCACCATGCAGCTTCCGGCCTTGTTGGATTCACCGGACACCCTGTAGAATAGGTTTCTATGGTCCAACCCCAATACATCCGGAATTTCTGTATCATTGCCCATATCGATCACGGCAAGTCTACCCTGGCGGACCGTCTGATTCAAAAGACCCACCTGGTGGAGGACCGGAATTTCCAGGATCAGATTCTGGACAACATGGACATAGAGCGGGAGCGGGGGATCACCATCAAGAGCCAGGCGGTGACCCTTCCCTACACCGCGGCCGACGGGCACGCCTACGAGCTTAACCTGGTGGATACCCCCGGTCATGTGGACTTTAGCTACGAGGTGTCCCGGGCCATCAGCTCCTGCGAGGGGGCCCTGCTCCTGGTGGACGCCACCCAGGGGGTACAGGCTCAGACCCTTTCCAATATGTACCTGGCCCTGGAACACAATTTAGAAATTGTGCCGGTGATCAACAAGATAGACATGCAGGCCGCCGATGTGGAGGGCGCCAAAAGGCAGATAGAAAAGGACCTGGGCCTTGATCCCCGGGGGGTCCTCCTGGTTTCCGCCCGGCTGGGAACCGGCGTCGACGAGCTGTTCGAGGCCATTGTCAGCCGTTTCCCCGCCCCCGCCGGACTGAACGACGCCCCCCTGCGGGCCCTGATCTTTGACTGCCACTACGATCCCTACCGGGGGGTGGTGGTGCACCTGCGGATCTTCGACGGCAGCATCCGGCGGGGCATGAAGATCAGCTTTATGTCCAACAACTCGATCTACGAGGTGGAGGAGGCGGGGGTCTTTAAGCTTGCCCTGATCGAAACCGAAGAGCTTTCCGCGGGCAGTGTGGGCTACATCATCGCCGGGGTAAAGACCGTCGCCGATGTGCGGGTCGGGGACACGGTGACCGGCGCGGACAGGCCCTGTGAAAAAAGCCTGCCGGGGTTCCGGGAGGTAAAGCCCGTGGTCTTTTCCTCGATTTACCCCATGGACTCCAACGATTATGAAGAACTGCGGGTAAGCATGGAAAAGCTCAAGCTTAACGACGCTTCCCTGATCTACGAAAAGGATTCTTCGGCGGCCCTGGGCTTTGGTTTCCGCTGCGGCTTCCTGGGGCTCCTCCACCTGGAGGTGATCCAGGAGCGGCTGGAGCGGGAGTTCGGCCAGTCGGTGATATTTACCGCCCCCTCGGTAAAGTACCGGGTGAAGCTGCGGGGGGCCGAAGAAATAGAGGTGGATAACCCCGGCGACTACCCCGACGAGGGCCGCATCGAGGGGGCCCAGGAGCCCTATATCCGCGCCTCGGTCATAAGCCCTGCGGCCTACCTGGGGAACATCATGAACCTGTGCCAGGAAAAGCGGGGGGTCCAGACCAACATGAGCTACCTGGACGAAAAGCGGGTGGAGCTTGTCTACGACATGCCCCTGGCGGAGGTACTTTTTGATTTTTACGATAGGCTCAAGAGTATCAGCCGGGGTTACGCCTCCTTCGATTACGATATTACCGGCTACAAGCCCACGGAACTGGCCAAGCTGGATATTCTGCTTAACGGCAAGGCGGTGGATGCCCTGTCCTGCCTGGTATTCCGAGGGAACGCCCAGGACCGGGCCCGTTTTATATGCGAGCGGCTGCGGGACGAGATTCCCCGGCAGCAGTTCAAGATTCCCATCCAGGGGGCCCTGGGCAGCCAGATCATCGCCAGGGAAACGGTGAACGCCCTGCGTAAGGACGTGCTGGCCAAATGCTACGGCGGGGACATAACCCGTAAGCGCAAGCTCCTGGAAAAGCAAAAAGAGGGGAAGAAGCGGATGAAGACCGTGGGGGAGGTGGAGCTTCCCCAGAGCGCCTTCCTGGCGGTATTAAAAACCAAGGACGAATGAGGGGCTATATTCCCGCCGATCTGCATACCCCTCCGTCACGGATATTGGGATTCCGATAGCGTTAACATTCTTTTAGGCTAAGGTCCAGCAGCTTTATAAAGGGGTCGATTTCCGTCCTCACCCGTTTTAGGAAGGAGATATCCGTTGCCGGCGGCCGGCGGCCGCCGGTTGCGGCGCATTCGGGAAAATGGGCCCAGAGGTAATCGCAATAATCAAGGAGTCCCTCCAATTCCCCGGCGCCTTGTTCCCCCCGGAGAATTTCCCGCAGTGTTGTTAAGGCCCCCCGCTCGTTTTGGATAAATTCCCTGAGCCGCCGGGCTTTGGCCGCGTCGTACCCGGCTCCCGCCGGGGGGCTGCTGCCTCCACCGGATCCCGAGTTTAGGAGCAGGGCCGCCTCCTCCGCTTGCAGGGTAGGAAGCCCCAGGGGGAGGCCGGAGCCCCAAATGTCCCAAAGCCGGGGCCGGCCGGCGAACTCCCGCTCAAAGAGATCCCGGTAGTTCCGCATGGCCCCGTCGCTTAACACGGCCTGCCCCGATTTTGAGAGTCCCGCCAGGCCCCGGCCCGCCGCGGCCTGGTTGAGGATGCTCTTAAACCGGTTCTGCCCCCGGAGCTTTTCTTTATGCCCCGGCGTGGAGCGGGCGTGGTAACTGTCCAGGGTAAAAGAAAAATCTATGCCGCAGAGGATCACCGGCCCCCCGGTTAAGCTAAGGGCCGCGGCCGCTGCGGCCAGGCCCACGGAGCCCAGGGGCGGGAACGTTTCCGGGAGGAATACGGTCAGGCGGGTAAAGAGATTCAGATCTGTCCAGGGGGTAAAAAAAAGATAGCGGGGGCCCTCCAGGACTTCCGCGGCGGCCGGGAGCGCGGAAAGGTCCATGGCCAGGGGCACGGCCCAGCCCCTTAGGCCGATAAAATCCCGCAGGTTCCAGTGCTGACATTCCAGGGCAAAAACCAGGTCCGGCCTAAGGTTGCGGGCTTTGAGATTGGGCAGCGCCGTGTCCACGCAGAGGATGCGGAAGGGTCTTTTTTCCCGGATCCGGGGAAAAAGGCTGTCCAGAAAGGGGTCCAGGGAAGGTCCCGCCCCCAGGACCAGGACGGGGTCCCGGCCGAAGGAGAGGGCGGCGCATGAAGGACAGCGGGGGATCAGGGCCAGGTTGCGGATGAAATTTCCGGCATAGCGCCGCCCCAGCTTTACCAGGGTCATGGCATTGCCCCAGTCCGCGGCAATAAAACCCCGGAGGGCCTCCGCCAGGGCGGCGTAATGTTCACGGTAAAGCTGCCAGCCCCCGGAGATGCGCAGGACCTCCACCCGGCGGAAACGGCGGCTCCCCCAGCGCCGCCGCACCGTCCCGCAGATCCGCTCCAGTCCTTCCCCGCCGCCTGCCGCCGCTCCCGCCTTTACCGGAGCGCCTATCGGCACCTCCATCATACAGAACCGGGGCTTGGAGAGGAGGGAGGGGATGAGGCTGCAACCGTCTTCGTTCAGGGACAGGACCAAGAGTTCCCGGTCCGCTTCCACGCCGAGAACCGCCGAGTCAGGCTCCCCTGTTTCGATCCGTTCCAAAAGCCGGGGCAATCCGTAGCCGAAAAGAGGGGAAGGGCAGAGGTACAGGGTTCCGTCCCGCGGGGGTGCGGCTTCGACGGCCCGTTCCCCCTGGGCCACGGGGTCCACCAGGGAGAGCAGGGTTTTTCCCCCGTGGGAAACAGATACCCCCCGCTGCGCCTTTACCCGGCGGGGAGGCATGACGCGTGGCCGGAGGGGATCGTATCCCGTATCAGTTCATAAGGTAACGGCGGTAGGTATCCCAAAACTGGTCCTTCAATTTAGGACTCTGGGTAAAGAAGGTCTGGATATTGCCGGCGGCGTTGAGAAGGGCGTACTGAAAGCTAAGCTTCAGGTTTTCGGCGTCCTCCTCCCCGATCTCCGTTTCTTCCAGGGGTAAAAAGAGCAGTACCTGATCCCCCAACACCAGGGGTTCGGAAATCTGGCCCAGGGGAGTGGAGAAGGCGGTCAGCCAGAAGCTGTCGTTTACCGCGAAATTCGAGAGCGCCGCCTGGCTGAAGCCCTCGATAACGGCAAGCCGGGGGAGGAAATCCTGGTTGCCATAGTTTACGGCCAGGGGGCCGAAGCTGAATTTTTCGAGTTCCGCTTCCTCAAGGGCGGCCGTGAATCCCTCGCTGGCGGCCCTGGCCCGCAGTTCCTCCGCCTTGTGGATAAAGTAGTCGTCCATCCGGCCCCGTTCAAAGAGCAAAATGTAAGACCGGATTTTTTCTACCTGGGAAGGATCGTTGGTATCGACAGGGATGGGATCCTCCTCCGCCCGGAAGAACACCCAGGTTTCCCCGGTATTGATCAAATCGCTTACCTCACCCTTTCTCAGGGCCAGAATCCTGTTCCGGTCCGCCTCTTCCCTGACGGTGGCCGCCAGTTCATAGGCCATCTGGATACCCGTATCCCCCCCCCGGTCGGCATAGGTATCCTGGGATTGATTCCGGGCGGCATCCTCAAAACTGGAGGTCCCGTCCCGAACCGTGGCGAGGATCTGCCGGGCCTCCCGTTCACCGGATGTAATGGTGATTTGGGAAAAGTGGATGGACAGGAAGAGGGCGGAATTCTGGATCGCAAAGGCGGTGACCTCCTCCTCCGGGTAGTCTTTAAGGTTAAAGGCGGTCCCCTCGAAACGGCGCTGGGGGGAAGCCATGGCGGTTACAAATGCATCTTCCCCCGCGGGTTTCAGAATTTCGTACTGATCGTTTTCGTATTTTTCGGCGGCCATGCTTTCTTTGACCTCCCGCCACAGGGCCATTCGCTCGGCATCGTTCATCCGGCGGTAGCTGGTCAGGTAACGGAGGGCCACTTCCCGGTCAACCAGGTCCTTAGGCGGCTCATAGCCGGCCTTCTTCATCTCCTGGAGGACCGCCGTATGGACCACCGCGGCCTGGTAGGAGCTCTGCCATATCTGGTAGTTTACGAGAAAAGCGTCATCGGCGCTGAAGCTTCCCTGCATCTGCCTGGTGTAATAATCATGCATCTGGGCGAAGTAGTTCCCCGGTCGGTAGGTTATGGGTACCTTTTCGTAATAGCCGAAGGTAAGGTCCGCGTTTAAGCCCCCGGATCCGGGCCCGAAGGCGGGAACAAAGACAAAAGCGACGATAACGATGATCAGAATCACCACGGTTCCGATAAAAATACCGGGATTTGTCTTGAACCGGCGGACAAGCTCCGATTTTACCGAATCTTCCTCCCGAATCGGCTGCTTTTTCACCTTATCTGTCATAAACAACCACACCTCGCCCCTGGTTTTTGCCTACTGCGGCTTTGAGCATACCACGACCGGGGGAGGACGGTCTAGCCCGCGGCAAAGGTTCAGGGGTTCTGAAACCCAAGGTCCAGGGAAAGCAGCTTGCGCCTTGAAGTGATTAAATCCGTAAGTTCGGTACACATATCAAGGTCTACCGACCGGGCAATGGGCAGGACGTATTTTTCCGTTTCCTCACAGTACCTTTGAATGAAAGCCCGTTCCGTATTCAACCCCAGGCCCAGGGCAATCATGTTGCTAATCCGGTCCGCGCACTTTATAAGCTTTGCGTTCAAACTGCCCCACTGGTAGATTCTGCGGAGGAATTCGGGTTTTTCCTCCCCACTCCGCCGGGTCACTTCCATCACCAGATCGTAAACCGCCGGGCCGTCGGCGTCGGCGTTCTTGAGCAGATTGATATCGAAATCTTCCAGGTCTTCAATAAGATCGTGGGTAAGGGCGGCCTTATGCAATACGGGGCTGACATATCCGTAGTCGATGAGAATCGCCCTGGTTTCCACCTGGTGGCGGAACTGATTGCCGCTGGACTTCCTGGCCTTGGGGATCAGCATAGTCGCCAAGGCCACATAGGGGGCGGTCACCATGTTTGCGAGTATCTGACGTTTTTCATCGGTCATCAGCATAATAGTGCGATCATAGATAGCGGTTTTCATGGGAAAGTACAAGGCTCTGAAAAGGGTATATTGACCGCCCCGGCGGCGGCCCGCTATACTTCCGGCAATCCGGGAAGTAGGTTAGTTGGCTATACCGCCAGGTTCGGGACTTGGAGGTCGCGGGTTCAAATCCCGCCTTCCCGATTTTTTGCCCTATCGGATGCGCGGATCGGTGTTTACTAACAAAAAAAACCGCCGGAGGCGGTTTTTTACGGGAGCGACGGGGCTTGCCTTCCAGTCGCAGACTTCCTGTCTGCTCCTTGCAGGCGCCTCCGCCCCCTGCCGGCGGTATCAACCGCCTTTTCCTCGCATTCGCTCGGCGGGGGCTCCGTTTCAAGCCCCCTAAAGCTTTTTTCCCATTGGAGCCCCTGAAGGGGCCTCCAACAAAAAAACCGCCGGAGGCGGTTTTTTACGGGAGCGACGGGGCTTGAACCCGCGATCTCCGGCTTGACAGGCCAGCGTGATAAACCAGCTTCACTACGCCCCCAAGGTTTATCCCAAGATACCAGGGGCGGAAGAAAATGTCAAGCGGGCGGGGCTTTAATGGGAAGCGCCGCGCAAGCAGTCATTGGGCCTATGCCGTACCGCATTTTTCTCATTAACACGTTCAACGTTTTGCGTACACTATTGGGCGGGTTACAATGCTTCCCTATCCAAAGAGATGGGCGCCGCGCCAAGCCGAAGGATTCCCCGGCCCCACCCACCTGTTCAGGGGGAAGCCGGCTTTAAGGCTGGCGGCGATAAATTTCTTTGCCAGGACCGCCGCCTCCCGGGCGGAGAGGCCCCGGGCAAGGCCCGCGGCGATGGCCGCGGAGGTGGTACAGCCCGCTCCGTGGGTCCAGCTTGTCTTGATCAGCTCGTCTTCCAGGGTGAAAAAATCCCTGCCGTCAAAGAAAAGGTCCAAAGCCCGGTCCTGGTTGGGCAGTTTGGCCCCGCCCTTGATAAAGACGTGCCGGGCCCCCTTCCCCCCGATGATCCGGGCCGCCTCCTTCATCTTTTCCAGCGTATCGATCCCCGTAAGGCCGGAAAGCTGTTCCGCCTCAAACAGATTGGGGGTCGCTACCTCGGCCAGGGGCAGCAGTTTTTCCGCGATAGCGTTGTTGAGTTCCGGGTTGAGGGCCTCCCCGGCGCCCTTGCAAACCATTACCGGATCAAGGACAAAGTTTTTTACCCCGTAGGCGCTAAGGTACTCCCTGGTAAGTTCCACCGCGTAAAAGGTGCCCAGCATCCCCGACTTGGCGGCGCTTACCCCCACGCCCTTAAAAACCGTTTCCAGTTGGGCGCGGAGGGCGCCCTCGTCCACGGGAAAAACCCGGTGGGCCCAGTCATTATCGCTGTCCATGGTGGCGATAACCGTGACCGCCGCCATGCCGTAGAGGCCGTATTCCTCAAAGGTCTTCAGATCCGCTTCCAAACCGGCGCCCCCGGAGGCGTCGGAACCGGCGATTGTCGCAAGCTTAACCATTTCATACTCCTTCTATGAAAATATCCTAGTAATACGATACGAATTATATTATGCCTGGAGTATACCAGAGTTTCAAACCCTGTCAACAGGCCCCCGTAAGCCCTCCTCCATGCTCCGCAGTTCCCGCAATTCCCCCCGCATAACCAGGAAGGACAGGATGGTCGAACAAAAATCCGCGGAGGGCATGGCGGCGTAGACACCCGTGATGCCGAAAAACCGGGGGAGCAGCAGCAGCAGGGGGATGTAAAAAAGAATCTGCCGGGAAAGGGAAAGCAGGGTTCCCTGGACGGGTTTTCCGATAGACTGGAAAAAATTAGAACTGAAGATCTGGAAGGCCAGGACCGGCAGGAAGATCGTGCAGATCCGCAGGGCCATTTTTCCCATGTCCAAAAGCTCCCCCTCCTCGTTCCTAAAAATACGGATAAAGAGGCCCGGGAAAAGCTGGAGCAGGATAAAGCCCGCGGCCGCGAATACAGTGCCCGCCAGTACCGCTAACTTATAGGTCTCCCTGACCCGCCGGTATTTTTTCGCCCCGTAATTGTAGCCGATAAGGGGCTGGGCCCCCTGGTTAATCCCCTGGAGGGGCATAAAGATGATCACCAGGATGCTGTACACAATGCCCATGGCAGAAACCGCCACATCCCCGCCGTATCTAAAAAGGCTGCGGTTTAAGAGGATGTTCACCAGGCTGATGGCAAGCTGCATGGTAAAGGGGGCAAAGCCGATGGCCATGATCTTGAGGCAGAGCCGGGCCCGCAGCCTCATCTCCCGGATGTGGAAACGGAGTCTGGTCCAGCGGGAATTAAAATAAAAGATCACCCAGCAGAAGGACACAAACTGGGAGATGATGGTAGCCCAGGCCGCGCCCGCGATACCCCAGTCAAAGACAAAAATAAAAATAGGATCCAGGATAATGTTGATCACCGCCCCCAGAATCTGGGTGAACATGGAGGTCCGGGGGTGGCCGTCGGAACGGATAAAGTGGTTGATCCCCGGCCCCATGGCGCTGAACACCCCGCCGTAGAGGATGATCCGGAGGTAGGTCTTCGCGAAGGGAAAGACCGCCTCGCTGACGCCCAGGATCTCGATAAGGATATAGTCCATAAAAAAGAGGAGGCTCAGGATAGAAACCAGGGGGATAAGAAAAAGCAGGGCGAAGGCGTGGCCCATGATCTTTTCCACCTCGTCCCGGCGGCCTTCCCCCAGGCGGATAGAAAAGAGGGAATTGGCCCCAATGCCGATGAGCATACTAAAGGCCATGGGCAGCATCATCAGGGGCATGGCCACGGTGATCCCCGCGATTCCCAGCGGGTCCACCCCCTGGCCCACGTAGATCCGGTCCACGATGTTGTAAACCGCGTTCACCAGCATACCCACAATGGCGGGGACTGAAAATTCAAAAAGGAGTTTGCTTATCCGCGCCGTCCCTATCCTGTCGGCGGGGTCCCGCTGTCCGGGGCCCCGGTTTTGTTCCGGGTCGTTATTTTTCATTTATTATAGCATAAGTGGTACTATTTCAAAAAGTAAAGGCCTTGCCTGCCCTTATGGGGCCTTCGCCTGGCGGCGCATGAGGTGGCCAAGGAATCTGCCCGTGGGCGGCCTGGTAATCGCAAAATACTTCGTATTTTGCTGTTTTTCAGCGGAAGTTGTTCAAAAACCTCAGTTTTTGAACAACTCTATTATTCATTCCGCTCTATCACCAAAGAATCTCCGGAAACCGAATATAATTCCGAAGGAAAAAAAGAACCGGCCGCGGTTCATGTTTCCTCCTTCCGGGTTTTTACATAGTACAGGGCCAGTTTTTTCAGGGCCTCGTCTATGGAGGACCGCTCCTCAAAAACGGAGACCCCGGACAGTTCCAGCTTCTTCCGGGCCGGGGGGCCGACCTGGGCGGTGAGGACCGCCGAGCAGTCGGTAATATCCTTGGCTATCCCCGAATCTCCATCTTCCCCGTCCCGGTGGTTTCCCGAACTGCACCAGGGATCCGCCGCCCGTTTTTCTACCAGCACGCCGGTCCCGTCCTTTTCCACATCGTAGATAAGAAACCATTTGGCGTGGCCGAAATGCTGGTTGATTAAAACTCCGTCGGCGCTGGTAACCGCCACTCTCCAACTCATAGCTCTGCTCCTCAACGGCGGGATTCTTTTACGCCGCGCTGGATTTTCCGGTTACACACTCCTTAAGGACATGCGTAGAAATAACTTGACCCGAAGGGCAAGTTATTTCGTTATTGCGTCGAACCGAAGGTTCGCAGCAATTGGAATAAAATGCAGGGCATTTTATTCTTACGCAGCTCCTAAGGGAGTGCTTCTACTGGTCGTCCCATAGCCAGGTGGACAGGTAGCGTTCACCGGTGTCGGGGAGGACGGTGACGATAAGCTTGCCCTTGTTTTCCGGCCGTTTGGAAATGGTCAGCGCCGCTTCCAGCGCGGAGCCCGAGGAGATACCCACCAGGATACCCTCTTTTTTGGCCAGGAGCCGGGCGGCGCTTCCCGCCTTGGCGTCGTCGGTCTGGTAAATCTCGTCCACGATTTTTTTGTCGTAGACCTGCGGCACAAAACCCGCGCCGATCCCCTGGATCTTGTGGGGACCGGGATTGCCGCCGGAAAGCACCGGGCTGGCGGAGGGCTCCACGGCGATAACCTTGACGCCGGGTTTTTTGGATTTCAGATACTTCCCCGCGCCGGTGATGGTCCCCCCGGTACCCACCCCGCCGATAAGAATGTCAACCTTTCCCCCCGTATCGTTCCAGATTTCCGGCCCCGTGGTTTTTTCGTGAATCGCCGGGTTGGCGGGGTTGTTGAACTGCTGGGGGATGTAGGCATTGGGGATGGCGGCGGCCAGTTCCTCCGCCCTGGCGATGGCCCCCTTCATGCCCTTGGCCCCCTCGGTAAGCTCAAGCTCCGCGCCCAGGGCCTTAAGGAGCTTCCGCCGCTCGATACTCATGGTTTCCGGCATGGTCAGGATGATCCGGTAGCCCTTGACCGCCGCCACATAGGCCAGCCCGATGCCGGTGTTGCCGCTGGTCGGCTCGATGAGAACCGTCCCCTCCTTGATCTTGCCGTTCTTCTCCCCGGCCTCGATAAGGGCCAGGGCGATCCGGTCCTTAACGCTGTGCAGGGGGTTAAAGCTCTCCAGTTTGACATACACGACAGCGCCCCCCTCGTTGATCTTGTTGATCTTTACGAGGGGAGTATTTCCGATAAGGTCCGTAATCTTGTCTACCTTTGCCATAGTTACCTCCTGGGTTATACCCTAGTAAATATATGGGTATTCTATACTAAACAAAAAACCTTGTCAATACCCCGACCAGGGCAGCCAATGCTACTGCCCTGAGTCTCTAAGGGGGAAGCGGTTTATTCGAAGGGTTTCGCTTTCCGGTTGATTGTTCCATACCGGGTGTGCTATAAAGTAGGATAAGGGAGTGTTGGTATGAAAAGCTCATTGATTCTGGCCGTTGTTACCCTTGTGCTGTGCTCCTGCAGTATCCATTACCGGGATACGGCCGTTGTTAACGATTCGGGAATCCCGGTATCTTTCACGCTGGGGAATTATGATACGAGGGTGATAACGCTTAATCCCGGTGAATCAAGTTTTTCCGGCAACGCGTATACCAACCTGTCGAATTTGGAGCCCGCCAAGCGGGTGGTCCAGCAGCTATCGAATACCGACGAACGGTATACTATCAGCATCGTAGACCGTCCGTCATGGAAATTGAGGGTAAATAATAATACTTTGCCAAATAATGTAACCCTGAGCGCCGACGGATGGATGGACGAAATGCCTAACATTAAAGGTGGCGCTGCTGACGACAGTAATCATACCGGGATAATATACACCGATACTCCTGTTTTTTCCGCATCGTATGCTGGCACAGATTTTCCGCTCAGGGTGGAATGGGAAATTATTGACGATGTTATGTGGGTTACGATAGGATGAATTAGTTTGGCACAATATTGACCAACCTATTGACCAATAAGGAAAAGTAGTATAGATTATGACTATGGAGGATTTATGGTAAATTTAACACAGGACTTAAAGCCAATTTCATATGTAAAGGCCCATATTACCGAGGTTGTGGATTATGTTGGGGATTCAAGGTCTCCTGTTGTTATTACGCAAAATGGAGAAGCAAAAGCTGTTTTAATGGATATAGAAAGTTATGAAAAAACGATACATGCAATTAATTTATCAAAATTGTTACATTTGAGTGAAAAATCTGCAATAGATGGTAAATTAATACCACATGAAAAAGTAAAAGAAAGAATAGAAGAAACATTAAACCGGATGAAAAAATGAGAGAAATAGAATGGACACCTGATGGGGAAGAATCTTTCAATGAAATTGTAGAATATTTTTGTTTAAGAGCCGGAGAAAATATTGCAAGGAAAATATTTGACAAAATAAATAAGGAAATAGAATTTTTGGCAATAGATGAGATAAAAACAAAAGTATCACCTGAATTGAAGGATATTGGAATAAATGATATATATCAATTAACAATCAACCCCTGGATAGTATATTACAAAATAAATAAAGAGAATACGAGAGTAAAAATATTATTAGTATTAGATGGCAGAAGAAATATAGAGAGAATATTAATAGGCAAAGTAATAGACAATAAATTATAAAAGCAACCGTACGTCGCATAGCAGGACTGTTTACCGCCGGAACGATAGCGGCAAAAGCAAAAGATTCACCGCTATTGGTGCGTAAAGCAGCATGTACGAGTCAATGCCCCCGGCTTGGGGCGAAGATTTGCAGCTCCTAAGCGTATCTGTTGCTGCCCCGCCCCTAATCCCCCGCGGCCCAGATTTTTATGTCGTATTCCGAGGCGGAGACGATGCGCCGTCCGTTGGGGGTTTCAGGGAGTAGCGGGGGTTGGTGCGGAAGGCGCCGGACAGCCTGGGGCTTTGGGTGCTGCCGGAAAGCCGGTAGGTGTCGGCGGAGATGTCCTGCAGCACGATGGTCAGGGGTTCGGCCTTGTCGATGTTGTTCAGAAAGGCCTGGGTAAAGGGGCCGTAGCGGCCAGTTGGGAGGTGTTCCGGCACGCGTCCCGGGCGAAGCCCGCCTGGCTGGGGGGTAGGCCGGGATCGCCCGCCGAAGCGGAGCGAGGCGGGAAGCCCGGCCGCAGGGGGGCCGGAGGGCGGAGGCGGAGGCTGCGGAAGGCGAAAGCCGGAGGCTTTCGCCAAATTGGCCGTGGTAGGCGGCCCCCCTCCAGAACTACCGCCATTTTCTTGCCTTTCCCGGGGAAAATTGCGATATTTGAACGAAAGGAACCATGCATGTCAGATCAAAGCCTTGTCCCCATAGACCAAAGTCTCCCCAACAAGCTGCCCCTGGTGGCCCTGATGGGTCGGCCCATCTTTCCCGGCATCTTTACCCCTATCATGATCGGGAACCCCCCGGACGTGAGGGTGGTGGAGGATGCGGTGGCGGGGGACGCGTTTATCGGTATGTCCATGCTGCTCAACGAGACCGAGAGTCCCGCCATTGGCGATCTGCACCAGGTGGGGACTGCGGCCAAGATTGTGAAGAAGATCAACCTGCCCGACGGGGGGGTCAACATCTTTATCTCTACCCTGAAGCGGTTCCGGATTAAGAAGGCCCTGCACCCCAGTAACCCGATTGTGGCCGCAGTGGAGTACCTGGAGGACGAGGAGGACGGGACCAGCGAGGTGAAGGCCCTTACCAGGGCCCTGATCAGCGAGATGAAGCAGATTTCCGAGAATAATCCCCTCTTTTCCGAGGAGATGCGGCTTAACATGATCAACATTGACCATCCGGGGAAGATAGCCGATTTTATCGCCAGCATTCTTAACATTGACAAGGGGGATCAACAAAAGATTCTGGAGATTCTTAATGTCCGCAAGCGGATGGAGCAGGTGCTGGTCTTTATCAAGAAGGAACAGGAGCTGCTGCGGATTCAGAAGAAGATTCAAAAGGAAATCAACGAGAAGATTGAAAAATCCCAGCGGGACTACTTTTTGCGGGAGGAACTGAAGGCCATTAAGGGCGAACTGGGGATGACCACCGACTCCAAGAGCTCCGAATACCAGCGTTTTAAGGATAAGCTGGACGGTTTTAAGTTTGAGGGGGAGATTAAGGAAACGGTGGACCAGGAACTGGAGAAATTCAACCTGATGGATCCCAATTCCGCGGAATTTATCGTGACCCGCAACTACCTGGACGTGATTGCCAGTCTGCCCTGGGGGGAGCCGCTGCCGGAGCAGTTCGATCTGAAGGAGGCCCAGGTCATTCTGGAGGCGGATCACTACGGCCTAAAGGATGTAAAGAACCGGATTGTGGAGTACCTGGCGGTCCGGAAGCTGCGGCAGGGGAACCTGGAGCCCAGGCCCCGTTCCGCGGGGCAGGAGGCCTCCGGCCAGGGGGTCCCCAGGTCCGGCCGGGAGGAGCGGCTTCCCACGGGGAGCATTATCTGTCTGATTGGGCCGCCGGGGGTGGGTAAGACCAGCGTGGGCCGCTCCATCGCCAGGGCCCTGGGGAAGCAGTTCTTCCGCTTTAGCGTGGGGGGTATGCGGGACGAGGCGGAGATTAAAGGCCACCGCCGTACCTACATCGGCGCCATGCCGGGGAAGATTATCCAGGGGCTTAAAATTGTGAAGACCAGGGACCCGGTCTTTATGATCGACGAGATTGACAAGATGGGGGCCAGTTTTCAGGGGGACCCGGCCAGCGCCCTGCTGGAGGTCCTGGACCCGGAGCAGAATTTTAGCTTTAGGGATCACTACCTGGACCTGCCCTTTGACATATCCCGGATCTTTTTTATCGTTACCGCCAATACCCAGGATACGATTCCGCCGCCCCTGCTGGACCGGATGGAGATTATCCAGATTCCCGGCTATATCGACACGGAGAAGCTGGAAATTGCCAGGCGCTACCTGGTGCCCAAGAGCCTGGAAAAGAACGGTTTGCGGAAAAATCAGGTGAAATACTCCCCCGAATCCCTGCTCCACATCGCCAACTGCTACGCCAGGGAGGCGGGGGTGCGGAATTTCGAGAAGAATTTGGACAAGATTCACCGCAAGCTTGCCAAGGAGCTTATCGAGGAGGAGGAAAAGCGGAACCCGGCGGAGGCCCCGCAGGCTGCGAAGGCTGAGCCCAGGGCCGCGGCGAAAGAGGGGGCCGGGGGGGCGGCGCCGGAAGGGGCGCAGAAGGCCGCACATGGGGAGGCAGGCAAAGAAGGGACGGCGCAAGGGGGGGAGGCCAAAGGGGCTGTCCCGGAGGCCCTCCCGGTGGTAAAGCCCCTGTCCCCGGCGGTTTCCCAGACGAAGTTCGTCATCGACCGGAAGCTGGTGGAGGAACACCTGGGGAAACCTATCTTCCCCGAGGAGGAGATTAAGAAGGCCGACCGTCCCGGCATGTCCGTGGGCCTGGCCTGGACCAGCATGGGGGGGGATACCCTGGTGATCGAGGCTACCTTCGTGCCCGGCAAGGAGGGGCTTACCCTGACCGGCAAGATGGGGGACACCATGAAGGAAAGCGCCACCATCGCCATGACCGTGGCCCGGAAGCTGGCGGTGGAGCGTTACGGCCTGGCCGCGGACTGGTTCGAGAAGAACCACGTGCACCTCCACATTCCCGAGGGGGCTACCCCCAAGGACGGGCCCTCCGCGGGGATCACCATGGCCACGGCCTTTCTGTCCCTGCTGCGGGGGAAGACCGTCACGGACCGCCTGGCCATGACCGGGGAACTCTCCCTGACCGGCCAGGTTTTGCCCATCGGGGGGCTCAAGGAAAAGACCATCGCGGCCCGGCGGAACAAGGCCCGGCACATTATCATCCCCAAGCAGAACATCCGGGACCTGGACGAGATTCCCGACCATGTGAAGAAGGGTATCGAATTCCATCCGGTGGAACGTTTTGACGAGGTCCTGGCCCTGGCCCTGCCCTAACCAAGTGCATTCATTGACCTTTAATTTCCGAATCCTTATGATAAAGGCAGATGGGAGTACTAACAAGCCAAAAAATCGCCGCCCTATATGAGCGTTTCCGTGAAATTGAGGTAACCTACACCAAGGAAATTATCCAGGTTACCGGTCTTCAAACCAAGCAAATTTATCTAAAATGCGTCAGCGATGTATGGCCCTGCGTGATCTATTCATCCTCCTTCCAGGGGGCCAAGATAGCGGTTAATATCAAGTCCGGACTTATCCCCAAGCTGCAGCAGGCAAACAACATGGTCAGCCTGCGTTTCTGCTTTAAGGATCCCTTCCAGGGGGAGCAGGTAACCTTTTTTGTGGCCGCCCGGTCCCTGGGCTACAGCCCCCAGGCCCAGGATGTGGGGCTTTTCACCGTCCAGTTTACCCAGCGGCCCCCGGATGATCTGATCGAGATCATGGGCCGACTGCTGGACGCCAACGTCAATTCCACCCGCCGCAAGGGGGAGCGGACCCTGATCACCGCGGATACGCTGCGGAAGCTGAACCTCCACTCCAGTGAGTGCGCGGTCTTTATCCAGGGGGTGCCCCGGCGCTGTATCCTGCGGGATATTTCCTTTGGGGGGGCCCGGATCATCATTCAGGGGGTGGTAAAATTTCTTTTGGAAAAGGAAGCCTCCCTGCGGATAGATTTTGACGACCCCAGGGAAAGCTTCCTGGTGAAGGGTACCTTTACCCAGGCGGAGAACGTGGCCTTCCGCAAGGATATGGCGGTGCTGAACCTGGCCTTTAGCGACGGCCATATCCCCATGGGCTACAAGATGAGGCTGAACGAGTATCTGGCCACCGTCCGGGCCCAGACCGGGGAGGGGGAGAGCCCCGTCCCCGCAGCGCCCAGCACCCCCGCTGCTCCCGTCCCGGCCGCGGCGCCTGTTCCGGCAGCCCCCGCAGCGGGGGGGAACGACTTTTCCATTGAGGAGGGGCCGGATGAAGCCCCCGCCGCCAAACCGGAGGCCGCCAAGCCCCCCGACCCGGTCAAACCGGAGGCCGCCAAGCCCTCCGCCGCAGGCGGTAAACCGGGAGCGGTTCCCGCCAAACCGGCCGTGGGCCCCGCCGCGGCCAAGCCCGCGGGGAAACCCTGATGCTTTCCTTCGAAGGGGAGTCCCCCTTGGGGGGTCCCCCCCCGGCCCGTATCGTGTTTATCCGGCTCTCCGAAAGCCTTAGGGACCGTATCCGGTTCCGGGCCGCCGGCTTCCACGACGAACATCACGGCCACGAAGACCACGACGATGAGTATCACGACCACGGCGGCGGCGAATATCACGATGAGGCCCCCTACGGCGAGGCCCCGGTCTTTGTCTTCGATTCCTCCATCCCCATTCCCGTGGAACTGCCCGCCGGGGAGGAGGGGATAGACCTGGAAAGGCTTTCCCTGGAAATGATCCTTTCCGGGATGCTCAGGGTCCTTGGCCAGGGGGCCGAAGGGCCGGAGCAGGGCCCCGCGTTTGATTACTACCGCGGCCTGGTCCTGGCCCTGCGGCCGGGGATTCAGGTTGAACTTACCGAGGCGGCCGTCCTGAAGGCCCGGAACGGGGATTATGCCCTGGCCCTGGAAATACTGGACTCCCTAAAGGGCCTGTGCCCCGGCTCCTCCTCCGTCCTCCTGAACCGGGCCATGGTCCTGGAGGAACGGGCGGAGGCCCTGGAACGGGCGGGACAGGAAACCGCGGCGGAAGGCGAATATCTGGCCGCCGAGGCCGCGTACGGGGAGGCCCTGGCCCTGGAAAACCCGGTCCCCGATATACTCTACAATGCGGGCCGTTTTTTCCTCAAACGGCGGGACTATAGCCGGGCCCTGGTCTGCCTAAGGGCCTATGCTTCCCTGGAAGACAGCCTTGAAGGTTTTGAGCTGGACCGCGAAAAGCGGGAAGACGCCCTGGTCCTGGTCCGGGACATAGAGGACCACGGCCTGGAAGACGAGGATTTCCGGGAAGCCTGGGAACATATCCGCCGGGGCCGGGAGCGGGAGGGCATGGAGCGGATCCGGCCCTTTCTGGAGCGGCGGCCGGGGGTTTGGAACGGCTGGTTCCTCCTGGGCTGGGCACTCCGCCGGCTGGAACGCTGGGGAGACGCCCGTTCCTCCCTGGAGAAAGCCCTGGAACTGGGGGGGGATACCAGCGACACCCGGAACGAGCTTGCCATCTGCCTGATGGAACTGGGGGATTACCCCGGCGCCCGGCGGCACCTGGAAACCGCCCTGCGGGGGGACGGGGAAAATATCAAGATCATCTCCAATCTGGGGGTTCTGGCCCTGCGTGCGGGGAAAAAAGAGGAGGCCGCCGGGTTTTTCCGCACCGTCCTGGAACTGGAACCGGAAGACCCCCTGGCCCGCCAATACTTCAAGACCAACGAAGGCCGTTGATGTGGCTCTTCCTGGGGAAGCGGCTCTCCATCACCCTGCTTACCCTGCTCCTGGTCTCCCTCCTGACCTTTCTTGCCTTTGCCCTTATCCCCGGCGACCCGGCCCTCCTGGCCCTGGGGATCGAGGCCAGCGACGAGCAGGTCCTGGCCCTGCGGACCCAAATGGGGCTGGACCGGAGCCTGCCCCGGCAATACGCCGTGTGGCTGGGGAATTTCCTTACCGGAAACCTGGGGAACTCCTCCCGCTTCCGGGGGGCCGCTATCTCCGCCATGATCCTGGAACGGCTGCCGGTTACCTTTAGCCTGGCGGCCCTTTCCCTGGTTTTCATGCTCCTCATCGCCGTGCCGGTGACGCTGCTCTCCGTGCGGAAGGAGGGGGGCCTTGCGGACCGCATCCTGGGCGGCCTTACGGCCCTGAACATCTCCTTCCCCGGCTTTTTCCTGGGGGTCCTGTTCATCTGGATCTTCGGCATCCTCCTTCGGCTCTTTGTCCCCGGCGCCTATGTCGATTACCGCCGGGATCCCCTGTCCTTCGCCGCCTACCTCCTGTTCCCCGCCCTGGCCCTGGCCCTGCCCAACGCCGCAATTCTGGTGAAATTTTTACGGGGCCAGGTCCTGCAGCAGCTCCGGCAGGATTACGTGCGGAGCGCCCTGAGCAGGGGGGCGGGGCCGCGGCGGGTCCTCTACACCCACGTGCTGAAGAATGCGGCGATTCCCGCGGTAACCCTGCTGGGGATGATCGTGGGGGAAATTTTCGCCGGCAGCGCCGTTATTGAGCAGGTCTTCGCCATCCCCGGAATCGGGCGGCTCCTTATCAGTTCCATCACCAGCCGGGATTACGCCATGGTCCAGACCCTGGCGGTCTACATGGCCTTTATGGTGGTGCTGGCCAATACCCTGTCGGATATTATCATCCGCATCATCGATCCCCGGATCTCCGCGGACGGCGGAGTTTCACCATGATGCCGGGCGGGGAATTCAAGGCCGGGGCGGCGCTGGCCGTCCTGGTGGGGGGCCTGTCCCTGGCAAGCCTTTTTTGGATCCCCTTTGACTACAACGACATGGATCCCGCTCGCCGTTTCCTCCCCCCCCAGGGGGCCCACCTTTTGGGGACCGATAACTTTGGCCGGGATGTGTTTTCCCGGATCATGGGGGGGGGCCGCTACAGCCTCCTTTCCGCCCTGGCCACGGTGGCCGGGAGCGCGGCCCTGGGGAGCGTCCTGGGATTGGGGTCCGGCTACGCCGGGGGTCCGGCGGACGAGATCCTCATGCGGTTGATGGACGCCCTGAGCTCCTTTCCGGGGATCCTCCTGGCCCTGGTCATGGTGTCCCTGCTGGGCAACAGCGAAACCACCCTGATCATCGCCCTGCTCGTCCTCTTTGTCCCCAGCTTTACCCGGATCATGCGCAGCGGCATGCTTCAGGTTAAGAACCGGGACTTTGTAAAGGCCGCCCGGCTCTGGGGCGCCGGTCCCCCCCGGCTCATCTTTGTCCATATCCTTCCCAATGTCCTTCCCTCCCTGCTCTCCGCCGCGGTGTTGGGGCTCTCCAACGCCATTCTTGCGGAGGCCACCATGAGTTACCTGGGCCTGGGGATTCAGCCCCCCCTGCCCAGTTGGGGAAGGATGCTTTCGGAATCCCAGGCTTACCTCTTTAACGCCCCCTGGTGCGCCCTGGCGCCGGGGCTCATGATCGTCCTGTCCGTCATGGCTTTTCACTATCTGGGGGAGGGCATCCGCCGCCGTTTTTCCCCGGGGACCGGATGAATCCCCCTGCCGGCCCGGTCCCGCCGGGCGGACCGGGAACTCCGCTCCTCGAGATTCGGGATCTCAAAATCGGGATTCGCGGGCATCCGGCGGTGGACGGCCTGAGCTTCTCCATGGAGGAGGCGGAGATTCTGGGAATCGTGGGGGAATCGGGCTGCGGGAAAAGCCTGACCGCCCTTTCCATCCCCCTCCTGCTGCCGGAGGCCGCCTCCGTCACCGGGGGGAGCATCCGGTACCGGGGCCGGGAACTGTCCGCCCTGGGGGAGCGGGAACTCAGAAAAATCCGGGGCCGGGAAATAGCCATGGTATTCCAGGAACCCCGCGCCTCCCTTAACCCCCTGCTCCGCATCGGGAAACAGATAGCCGAGGCCCTGGAACTCCACGGGGAACGGAACAAGGCCCGGCTAAGGCAGCAGGCTCTGGACCTGATGGACAGCCTGGGGCTCAGGGAAGGGGAGAAGATCCTTTCCCTCTACCCCCACCAGCTTTCCGGCGGTATGTGCCAGCGGGTGATGATCGCCATGGCCATGATCTGCGGCCCCCGGCTCCTCATCGCCGACGAGCCCACCACCGCCCTGGACCTGGGCATCCAGGCCCAAATCCTTGAACTGTTAAGGCAGATCAACCGGGAAACCGGGACCGCGATCCTCTTTATCTCCCACGATCTCAGCGTGATAGAGGCCCTCTGCCACCGGGTCCTGGTGATGTACGCGGGGAAGCTGGTGGAACGGGGACCCGTGGGGGAACTCTTTGCCCGCCCTGCCCACGAGTACACCAGGGGGCTCCTGGGCGCCATACCGGGCCCCCGTTCCCGGGGCCGGCCCCTGGCGAATATCGGCGGCCGGGTACCCCCCATCGAGGAAAAGCGGCCCCCGGGCTGCCCCTTTGCCCCCCGCTGCCCCCGGGCCCTGCCCCGCTGTGTTCGGGCCTTTCCCCCGGAAATCGCCCTGGGCCGCGGACACAGCGCCGCCTGCGTCCGGGCCGCGGATTCGGACGAGGGGGGCCGCTGATGGAGAATCTCCTATCGGTCCGGGATCTGTCCTCCGGTTATGCCGCCCGGTCCCTGGGCGGCTTTGGGCGGCGGATCGAAAAACAGGTCCTCTACGATATCAACCTGGAAATGGGGCCGGGGGAAATTTTCGGCCTGGTGGGGGAGTCCGGCTGCGGAAAGACCACCCTGGGCAGGTGTATCCTGGGACTCCTGGATTACCGGGGGGACGTGTACATCGACGGGTTAAGGCAGGGGAGGGGGGCGGATCGCCGGGAAATGGCGAAACGGGTCCAGGCCGTGTTCCAGGACCCCGCCGCCAGCCTGAACCCCGCGTGGCGGGTCGGCTGGATTCTGGAAGAACCGCTGCGGATAAACAACATGGGAAGCGGACCGGAACGGCGGAAACGGGTGGACGAGGTGCTGGAACTGGTGGGCCTGGACCCCTCCTACAAGGGCCGCCGGGCCCATGAACTGTCCGTGGGGCAGAAACAGCGGATCTGTATCGGCTGCGCCCTCATGCTGGGACCTAAGCTCATCATCGCCGACGAGGCGGTAAGCTCCCTGGACGTGTCCGTGGGGGCCCAGGTCCTCAACCTTTTCCGGGAACTCCGTCAAAACCTGGCCCTTGGGATGCTCTTTATCTCCCATAACCTGAACCAGGTTTACTACCTCTGCGACCGGATAGCGGTGATGCGGGAGGGCCGCATCATAGAGCAGGGCAGGGCCGAGGATGTCTACCTGAATCCCCGCCAGCCCTACACCAGGGCCCTGCTGGCCGCGGCTCCTTAACTAAAAAATTAAGAAGCAGGTGCAGTTCTTCGCCCTGGCGCCCTTCATGTCACTACTCTGTACTGTTCTCGTTGTTCCAGTGGACGCCGGTGATGTTGCCGCCATCTTTTTTGACCAGCCGGTAGTCACCATATACGGTAATCTCGAAGATAACCCATTCGCCTGCAGCGGCGCTCAAGGTTGAACCGCCTCTGGTTAGGTAGCCGCCGCTATACGGCTCAAAGCCGAAAAGCGTGGTAAACGCGGCCAGGGCCGCATCATATGTGGTGTTCGCATTGGCATTTATGGTCAAATTGTAGTGGGTTCCCCCTTCGTCGCTTGCCGCTTTACTGTCATACGCAACGCCGCCAATTTTATCCGGGCCGCTTGTTTCCTCCGGAACCACGTCTGTTCCTATCATTTGCTGCCAGAATAGTTTGCCATCCGCTGTTAGATCATCGAGGTGGGCCTTCATGTAGAGGACGATCGCCTCTTGTTCCGCATCGGGAAGCTTGCTGCCGGTATCCTCGGCCCATGCCTCCCATTCGGCGGCTGTGTAATCCTGGTAGCCGGGCGCGGTGGCGGCCAGGATTTCCTCCGGGCTTCTGGCGCCGCCGCCGGGACTGTTACCGCCGCAGGCGGGAAATAACATTGCCGTCAGTAGGAGGACGGCAAGGGCGGGGAACAGCGCGTGTTTTGTCAGCCTTTTCATAGTGACTCCTTGGTGCCCCCGGAGCGCCCTCCGGCGCGGCCAAGGGGCGTTGAACTAGCAAAAGCCGGTAGGCCTCCGTGCGGAGACACCCGGCGTTTGTGCGGGGAAAAAGAGGAACTGCGGACGGATCTCTCCCTTAAAAAGAGATGACGGTGAGTCTTATGAGAGAGAGAGAGAGAGAGAGAGAGAGAGAGAGAGAGAGAGCAAAAAACGTGCCAAGTCAGGTAAAATTCTTGACCATAATTTCATATTTTGTCCGTTATATCATGGGACAGAACCTATTGCAAGGGGGCCGCATTGCTTACCCTCACGGAGGCTACACCCGGTCGTAGCCCCTGGTACGGCAGGAACACAGCCGCTAAATTTTTTGGGGGGTGGCCGGGAAATCACTGCGGGGGGAACCTAAAAGGGGGGCCCCGCTGTGAGTTTACCGGCCAGGACCCCAAAGAAAATTAATATGCTGTGTTCCTGCCTTATCGGTGGAGGCGGGTGTAGCCTCCCTGGTATTAAGTGTTGCCGCCCTACCTGGGACCGATGGAGGCGAAGTCGGTGACATAGAGGGGGTAGTCAGGGGGCGCGGTGTAGCGGCCCCTGGGGAAGGCCCGGAAGCTGTAAATATCCTGGATATACACCCCGGCGGCCTGGTCGCTGACGATCTGTTGGGCCTCCCGGTACAGGGCTATCCGCCTTGCCTCGTCGGTTTCCAAAAGGCTGGCCCGGTAGACCCGGTCGTAATCGGCGCTCGTAAAGTTGATAAAGTTGCTGCCCCCGGTGGAAAGGTAGCGGGAAAGGAACATCCGGGGGGAACTGTTGGCCGCGTCCAGGGAAATGATCGTGGCCTCGTATTTCCGGCCCCGGTATACCTCGGAAAGCCAGGTGGCCCAGTCCACCAGGCGGATGCCGGCCCTGATGCCCACCGCGGCAAGCTGGTTCACGATAACCTGGGCGGTATCCACGTGCATGGTGTAGTTGGAAGGCACGGTGATCGTCAGGGAGAAACCGGTTTCATACCCCGCCTCCCGTAACAGGGCCCGTGCCCGCTCCGGGTTGTGGGGGTAGGGGTCTGCCAGGGCTCCGTTGTAGTATTTGGCAAGCCCCGGAATAAGGGGACTCCCCGAAGGCTCCCCCCGGCCGGAGAAGGCGGTGTCGATGATCCCCCGGATGTCCACCGCGTAGTTGAGGGCCTGCCGTACCCGGATATCGTCCAGGGGCTTCACACCGTTGTTCAGGGCCAAAAGCTGGACCGAATTGGAGCGGCTGGAAAAGATATCGAAATCCTCCGGGCTAAGCTGATCCACCTGGGAGCCGGTGATCCCCGCGGCGTCGATATTCCCCCCCCGCAGGGAGAGGAGCAGGGACTCCGAGTCGGCGAGGAACACGACGGTCACCTTGTCCAGCTTGGGGAAACCCGCTTTCCAGTAATAGGGATTTTTTTTCAGCGTCAGGCTCTGCTGGACGGCGTAGGATTCGATGAAGTAGGGCCCGGTACCGATGGGCCTGTTTTCCCGGTCACGGTTGCTGGCCGGCACCACCCCGATGGTCAGGTAGGGGAGGAATTCCACGTCCGCCGCCTTGAGGGTGACGGTGACGGTGGACCGATCCGGGGTTTCAACCTTTTCAATCTGAGTAAAACCCTGATACCCGGCTTTCATGGCCTCCTCCAGGGTGAATTTCACATCCTCCACCGTTACTTCCGTACCGTCATGGAAACGGAGCCCCTGCCGCAGGGTAAAACGGTAGACCAGGCCCCCCTGCTCCATGGCATAGGATGAAGCCGCCGCGCCCTTCAAGTCCCCGTCCGGCTCCACCCGCACCAGGCCCTCGAACACGTTAAAGAGGATACTCCGACCGTCCGCGGAGTTGGAGGGGCTCAGGGGGTCCAGGGTGACCGGCTCGGAGCTAAAGCCGTAGCGGAGCTCCCCCCCGGAACTTTCAACCCTTCCCGTCCCGAACAGGGAGAGGACCGGCGTCAGGGCCAGGACCAGCACCAGCACTTTTTTCATGGTGTACTCCTCGTTTTTAAGGCGTCGCCGCCCATGACAGATAATAACAATATGTCGTTTTTGCTGCAATGCGGCCGACCGGCACGGCTTGGGATTGCGGTTAAAAAATTAGTTAAATGGGCTATACTGTTAATACGGAGGCAAAAATGAATAGGAAGATCAACGTAAGCATCTATAACGAGTGCCAGCACGAGCACGAGGTGGATGCGGTCCGCGCCATCTACCCCCAGGGGATACACGGCGCCATCAGGGGTTTCCTGGAAAAGGACGGCGCCATCGGGACCATCCGCTGCGCTACCCTGCAGGATCACCGGGAAACCTTAAGCCAGGCCGTGCTGGACGACACGGATGTACTGGTCTGGTGGGGGCATATAAAACACCACGAGGTCGATGACAAGGTCGCCGCCGCGGTGGCAGGCCGGGTCATAGACGGCATGGGGCTGGTGGTCCTCCATTCCGGCCACGGGTCCAAGCCCTTCCAGTTGCTTTTGGGGACCGATACCTACAACCTCCGCTGGCGGGAAGCGGGGGAAAAGGTGCGGCTCTGGACCATCGCCAAGAACCACCCCATAAGCCAGGGCCTGGGGGAAACCTTTGTGGTACCCCATGACGAAACCTACGGGGAGCCCTTCGGCATACCCCAGCCCGACGAACTCATCTTTCTAAGCTGGTTCCAGGGGGGCGAGGTGTTCCGCTCCGGCTGTACCTGGCGGCGGGGGGAGGGGAAGATCTTCTACCTGCAGAACGGCCACGAGACCTTCCCCATCTACCACCAAAGGGAAATTCAACAGATCATCACCAACGCGGTCAAATGGGCCTGTCCCGTAGCCCGCAGCTGCCCCAGGGACCGGGGAGGCCCCAACGCGGCGGCCCTGGAAGCCTACACCCTGGAAGACGGCGGCGGCTTTACCCCGGTAACCAGGGGCTAGGAGTTTGTTGCGCTCCTCATCGGTGTAACAGGCTGCCAAGGCGGGCCCTAACCCAGTACGTCTGTCAGCCTGCCCTGCTTTTTCAGGTCCAGGATATATTTGGCGTACTGGGTGTCCGAAATGGCGATGTGGGAGAGGATCCAGTCCTTAAGGAAGCGGACAAAGTTATTGGGGACGAATTTTTTGCCCCCCTGGAAATTTTGTACATCCTCCACCATCTTGAGAATAAAGTCTTCGTGCTGTCTTTTGTGTTCCGCCAGGTGGGGGTATTTGGCGTTTTCCAGCAGCTTCTCCTCGGCGGAAAAGTGGTATTTCACGTAATCCATGGCCCCGCGGACGGTGTTAAAGAAAAATTCCCGGGCTGCGTCATCCCCGGCAAGGCAGCCCTGGTACAGGTCGTTGGTAAGCCGGACAAGCTCCTTGTGCTGCTCGTCAATCAGGGGAATCCCCACCGAATACTTATCGTCCCACGCAACGAAAATGGTAGAATCACCGGCCATGCCTGCTCCCTTCCTCCCAGTATACCATGAAGCCGGGGTCTAAGATCGATACCCCGCGGTTCCGTGACACGAGAATCGTGACACGGTTCCATGATACCTCTTGACATAAATGTTAGAGGATGCTACCTTCTTGTTCGTTCAGGTGTTAGTTTATGCTAACAGAGATTTCGGCCAAGATGCAGGTAACCGGAGGAGTTGAATTGCGGAAAAAGTTAGCCCTTCCTATCTTTATAACCTTTCTTTTCATGGTATTGGCCGCTCCGGTTCCGGCCCTTGACGAAGCCGGGGACTGGGAGCTGGTGGAACGGGAGATGCGCCTCCTTATTAGCGAATCCTACTACCGTTTCGTGGCCGGCGATATTGAGGGGGCCAGGGAGCTGGTGAACAGGGCCTATACCGGCTACTACAAGGGCCTGGACTTTGAGCGGAACGTCCGGTCCCTCATTTCCGACGCCAGGGCCCAGAACATTGATGAATGGTTTGAGTATGTCAACGAGGCCCTGGGTTCCGGTAAATCCCAGCAGGACATGCGGAACGACATCAACCAACTGAACCACCTGCTCCGGGTAACCGCCCGCCGGCTGGACGGAAAAGAGGAGCCCGTGGCGGCAGCGAAAAACTGGACCAGGATCGCGGACGAGATGGCCGCTATTTTGGGCAGGGCCTACGAATTGTATGCGGCCGGGGACCCGGACGGCGCCAAGGACCAGGTGGATATCGCCTATTTTCAGTATTACGAAAAAGAGGGGTTTGAAAAAATAGTGCTGTCCCGGATTTCCGGCGAGCGGGCCAGCACGGTGGAGTACCAGTTCAGCACGGTCAAGAAGCTCATCAGCCGGGGAGACCCGGAGGTCAAGCGGGGCCTGGATACCCTGGCGGCCTATCTGAAAGAGGACGCGGCCCAACTGGACAGCAAGGTGGAAAGCGCCGTGGGGGTCTTCCTGGGCTCCCTTTTGATCATCGTCAGGGAAGGTTTTGAGGCCATCATCATTGTGGGGGCCATCATCGCCTACCTCCTTAAAAGCGGGAACAAGAAAAGTACCAGGCCCGTGTATGTGGGTTCCCTTATCGCCCTGGCCCTCAGCGTCGTCATGGCCTGGGTCCTCAACGCCCTGACCAGCACCGCCAGCGGCCGGAACCAGGAAATCATCGAGGGGGCCACCATGCTGCTGGCCGTGGGGGTCCTGTTCTACGTCAGCAACTGGATGGTGTCCAAGGCCGAGGCCGAAGCCTGGACCGGCTACATCGAAGGGAAGGTCAAGGCCTCGATTACCAGGGGCAGCATGTTCTCCCTGGCCTTCGCGGCGTTCCTGGCGGTATTCCGGGAAGGGGCGGAGACCATCCTCTTCTACCAGGCCCTCCTGGCGGGAAACCAGAACTATATCAACATGATCTGGGTGGGCCTGGGCGTCGGCGTCGTGCTGCTGGTGATCATCTATGTCCTTATCCGTTTCCTTAGTATCAAGCTGCCCTTAAAGCCCTTTTTCCTGGGCACCAGCATCCTGCTCTTTGCCATGTCCGTGGCCTTTACCGGATCGGGGATCAAGGAACTGCAGGAAGGCAACGTGATCCCCGTTACCATGCTGCCCTTCAAGTTTATCACCGTTGACATTCTGGGGATCTACCCCACCCTGGAAACCCTCATCCCCCAGATTCTTTTCCTGGGGATAACGATAACCGTCTTTGTGATACAGCTCAGGCGGAACGCCCAACGGAAGGTCCCCAGGGCTTAGATTAACTATGGTTGTAACTCGGGTCTTGAGACCTGAGAAAAAATTTAGGAGGAGCTTACGATGAAAATCAGAAAGCTGTTGGTACTTTTTTTAATGGCGGCCTGCGCCGGCCTTGTCTTTGCCGGAGGCAGAGGGGAGGGGCGGCGTCCCGCCAGCACGGTAAACCCCGGCGAGGAAGCCGGTTTTGAGGAATTCCCCCTGGGCGACGACTTTGAACTGGGGCCCCTCAATGTGGCGGGGGTGTATTTCCAGCCCGTGGACATGCTGCCCGCCACCACGGGGCTGCCCGCGTCCCAGTCGGACATGCACATGGAAGCGGATATTTCCGCCCTGGAAAACGAGCTGGGTTACGGGGTAGGGGACTTTGTTCCCAACCTTACCGTCCTGTACGAGATAACCAAAGTCTCTACCGGTGAAAAAGTGGAAGGTACGTTCATGCCCATGAACGCCAGCGACGGCCCCCACTACGGCGCCAACATCAAGCTGCCCGGCAGCGGCGGTCCCGGCGAGTACAAGGTTACCTTCCTTATCCAGAACCCCGAGGCCCAGGGTTACGTGCTCCACGTAGACCAGGCCACCGGCGTTCCCGGACGGTTCTGGGGCGCGCCGCTGGTGGCGGAGTGGACCTTCGCCTATGCGGGGCCGGCCTGGTAGGATAGTATTAACCACGGACCGCACGGATAACATGGTCCGTGGTTATGCTTCTTTTGTGCGGACCGCCGCGTAACGAGACTTTTTAAAAATGAAAGGGGAATATGCTCAAATATCTTGTACAGGTTGTGCAGTATTTATTAACTACCGGGATTCTGGCGGCCCTGGTTTTCGCCCGGGGCGGGGAAGATCGGGGGAAAAAGCGGGCCCTGGCGGGCTGTCTTGCCGGCGCGGGGGCCGCGCTGATCCTTTCGATACTGCTGCGGACCACCAACCTTATCCACCGGGGTTTTTTTACCGCCTGGACCTTAGTCTTCGCCGTGCTCTTTGGAATCCTGTACATCTTATCGCAGTGGAATCTGTTGAAGCCTAAGTTTCTGAAAAAAATCCCCGCCCTGGAAAAGGCCTTTCCCGATGTTATCGCCGCCCTGCTCCTGGGGGTCCTGCTTTTATACGCCCTCCCCACCATCTTTCTGTATCCGGCGGAATTTGTATTGGCCGGCCAAAGCGTCATCAGTACCGATTTTCTTTTCAAGCTCATAGGCTACCTGGCGGGATTGACGGTGGTCGCCGTTGCGAGTGTTGCCCTCTACAAGACGGGGGGCGCCCTGTCCCCGTCCCTGGTTAAGATAGTCCTTACCGCCGCCCTGCTCATCAATATAGGCAATCAGCTTATCGCCATCGTACAGTTCCTGTTGGCCCGCCGGATTATTCCCATGATCCGCTGGCTCTTCAGGCTTATCATCGTGGCGGTTAATTATAATGTCGTCTTTCTCTACTCCCTTATGGCCCTTGCCCTACTGCCGCCCGTGGTCCTGTTTATAAACAGTCTGCGATCCCGGTATACCTGGAAGAATCCCGCAGAACACCGGAAGCTAAGGGCCGCCCGGCGGATAAACCGGCGCTGGTGTTTCACCGTGGCGCTGGGATTCGGCGTCTCGGTTTTTTCCCTTACCTTTATCAAAGCCTCGCTTGAACGGGGGGTGGAGCTTTCCCCCGCGGAACCCATGACCATCGCGGGGGCGGAGATCCTTATTCCCATCGAGCGGATAGAGGACGGCCACCTCCACCGGTTTAACTACACGGCCGCCGATGCCATCGAAATGCGCTTCATCGTGATCAAAAAGAACGCGGCGGCCTACGGCGTGGGCCTTGACGCGTGCGATATATGCGGCCCCACGGGTTACTATGAGCGGAAGGACGAGGTGATCTGCAAGCTCTGCGATGTGGTGATGAATATTTCCACCATCGGCTTTAGGGGGGGCTGTAACCCCGTGCCCCTGGCCTATACCCTGCGGGGCGGGAACATGGTGATCGATACGGAAGACCTGGAAAAGGAACGGAACCGTTTTAAGTAACGAAGGGAAGGGGAAAAATTATGTTTTGGAGAATGATACGGGGGGCCCTGTTCAGGCAGCGGAAGAAGATGGTGATGGTGGCCTTTACCATCGCCCTGGGTTCCTCCCTGGCCACCGCCATGCTGAATGTAATGCTGGACGTGGGGGACAAGGTAAACCAGGAACTGAAAACCTACGGCGCGAATATCAACGTGCTGCCCAGGGGGGCCTCCCTCCTGGACGACCTCTACGGCATCAGCGAGGGTTCCGGGGTGTCGGATAAATATTTAAACGAAGACGATCTGGGAAAAATCAAAACGATTTTCTGGGCCTTTAACATCGTGGACTTTACCCCCTACCTCAACGCATGGGTACGGCTGGCTTCCTCCGGCGCGGCCGCGGCGGAGGTAAAACTGGTGGGGACCTGGTTCAACCGGCATCTGGAACTGCCCACCGGGGAAACCCTGGATACGGGGATCCGGAACATGAAAAGCTGGTGGGATGTGCGGGGCCGCTGGCTGGACAGCGATGACGAGGCCGCCGCCATGGTGGGGGAGGCCGCCGCGGCCCGCCATAAGATCAAGCTGGGGGATACCATTACGGTGCAGGCGGGAGGCCGGTCAAAGGATTTTACCGTGGAGGCGATCTTCGACGCCGGGGGGGACGAGGACGAGGAGATCTATGTGCCCCTGCCGGCGGCCCAGGAACTGACCGGCCGGCCGGGCCTGGTAAGCCGGGTGGAGGTAAGCGCCCTTACCACCCCGGACAACGAACTCTCCCGCCGGGCGGCCCAGGACCCCCGGAGCCTTTCGACCAAGGAATGGGAGACCTGGTACTGTACGGCCTATGTGAGCGCCATCTGTTACCAGATCGACGAGGCGATAAGCGACGCGGTTTCCAAACCCATCCGCCAGGTCGCCGAGTCCGAAGGGGTGGTGCTGGAAAAAACCCAACTCCTCATGCTGCTCATCACGATTCTCAGCCTGGCCGGTTCGGCCCTGGGCATCTCCAACCTGGTCACCGCCAGCGTCATGGAGCGGGCCGGGGAGATCGGCCTGCTCAAGGCCGTGGGCGCCCATGACGGGGCCATTTCCGGCCTGGTGCTTATGGAAATCGTCATCACCGGCGTCATCGGCGGGGTGGGGGGCTACTTTGCGGGCCTGGGATTTGCCCAGATCATCGGCCGATCGGTTTTTAGTTCCTCCATAGACATTAAACCCATGGTGATTCCCCTGGTGGCGGTGCTGGTGTTTCTCGTCACCATGGCGGGAAGCATTCCCTCCATAAGGCTGCTCCTATCCCTCCGTCCCGCGGAGGTGCTCCATGGCCGTTGAGCGGAGGGCGCGGTGAACAGGCAGCGTTTTTATATCAAGATGGTGGTGAGTTCCCTTCTGCGCCGGAGGAGCCGGATGATCGTGGCCCTGCTGGCGGTGGCCGTGGGGGCGACGATCCTTTCGGGGCTTATCACCATCTACTACGATATTCCCAAACAGATGGGCATGGAATTCCGCTCCTACGGGGCCAACCTGGTCTTTATCCCCGCGGGTAACGCGGCCGCCATCAGCACGGAGGAGGCATGGGAGGCGGTATCCTACCTGCCCGCTGCAAACGTCATCGGCGTAGCCCCCTACCGCTACCACATGGTGAAGATCAACGAGCAGCCCTTCATGGCCGCCGGTACCGATTTGCCCGGCGCAAGGAAGGCCAGTCCCTACTGGCTGGTCTCCGGCCGCTGGCCCGAAAGCGCCGGGGAAACCCTGATCGGAGCGGAAGTGGCCGCCGCGATCCGCCTCCTTCCGGGGAGTCCCTTTACCGTCACCGGAACCGACGCGTTGGGGGAAGGTATCGAGCGGAAGTTTACCGTGACGGGGGTCCTCCAGACCGGCGGCACCGAGGAGGCCTTCATCTTTATGTCCCTCCCGGATTTTGAGGCCATGATGAAGGAGGAGGGGAAGATCGATGTGGTGGAGTGCAGCGTCTCCGCCTCCTCGGAGGTTCTGGAAGCCCTGGCCGCCCAAATCGGGAACCTGGTCCCCGGCGTCAGTCCCCGGCTGGTCAAGCGGGTAACCGACTCCGAAGGTTCGGTGCTGACCAAGCTCCAGGCCCTGGTATACCTGGTAACGGTGGTGGTACTCCTCCTCATCATGATTTGCGTGGCCACCACCATGATGGCGGTGATCGCCGAGCGCCGCCGGGAAATCGGCTTACGGAAGGCCCTGGGGGCCTCCAATAAAAGCCTGGTCGCCGAATTCCTGGGGGAGGGAGTTTTCCTCGGCGGTTTCGGCGGTCTTTTGGGCGCGGTGTTTGGTTTCGTGTTCGCCCAGGCCGTGGGACTGAACGTGTTTAACCGTTCCATCACCTTCCAGCCCCTGCTGGCGCCGGTGACGGTGGCCGCCTCAATCCTGATCACCGGCATCGCCTGTATCATCCCCGTGCGGAGCGCCACCGAAGTGGACCCGGCGATTGTGCTGCGGGGGGAATGAGGGATAAGGAAGGAAATTTAAGAATAACCACGGACCACACAGACCACACTGACAGAGTCACGGACTGGTTAATGACGAATTTTTTATGTCCGTGTTGTCCGTGAGGTCCGTGGTTAAAATTCTTTTCCAATTTGTTTGGAAGAGGGGGAGAGGGGAATATGGATTTATTGGAGTTAAAGGACATCAGCAAAGTGTACGGGAATCTCAAGGCCCTGCAAAATATCGATATGACGGTCCGGCAGGGGGAATGGCTGGCCATCATGGGCCCTTCGGGGTCGGGAAAAACCACCATGATGAACATCATCGGCTGCATGGATAAGCCTTCCACGGGTTCGGTTTTTTTGGACGGCGTTAATATCTCTACGGAGAGCGCAAAAAACCTTACCACCATCAGGCGCGATAAAATCGGCCTGATTTTTCAGCAGTTCCACCTGGTAAATTACCTGACCGCCCTGGAGAATGTGATGGTGGCCCAGTATTACCACAGCATGCCCGATGAAAAGGAAGCCCTGGCCGCCCTGGACCGGGTGGGGCTTGGTTCAAGGGCGAAGCACCTGCCCAGCCAGCTTTCCGGCGGGGAGCAGCAGCGGGTGTGCATAGCCCGGGCCCTGATCAACTACCCCACGCTGATCCTGGCCGACGAGCCCACGGGCAACCTGGACGAGGCCAATGAAAAGATCGTCATCGATATTTTTAAGCAGCTCCATGCGGAGGGCAGTACCATCATTGTGGTTACCCACGACCCGGAAGTTGCCGAGGACGCGGAGCGGACGGTGGTACTGGAACACGGAAAGATTGCTAAGATAGTGAGGAACAAGAAATGAATTGAAGAGGGATCAACCACGGACCACACAGACGGACACGGACTTTTGGTTCGGTATCTTTTTTGTCCGTGTTGTCCGTGAGGTCAGTGGTTTAAATTTCTTCATTCTGAAATTTTAGCGTAAATACGTGAAAGGGTGGTTTTTATGAGGAAAAAAGTTGTTGTCTGTTTGTTTGCGGGTATCCTCGTTCTGGCAGGCTGCGGGAAGGCCGCCTATAAGGACGGGGTCTATACGGGGAGGAGCGGCGAGGACGATACGGGGGCCTGGGGGGAGGTGACTGTCACCATCCGGGAGGGAAAGCTCTCGGATTGCAGATTCGTTACCTGGCAGAAGGACGGAACCGTAAAAGATGAAGACTACGGCAAGGTCAACGGGGAAATTTCAAACCGGGCGTTTTACGATAAGGCCCAGCTTGCGGTGGAGGCGATGAAAAAATACGCCGCCGATTACCTGCGGACCGGCAGCCTGAAGGACGTGGAGGCCGTAAGCGGCGCTACCATCGCCTACGACCAGTTTCTGGAGGCGGTGGAAGCGGCCCTGGAAGGTGCAAAGTAGTTTCCCATAAAAAAATTCCTGAAAAAAATTGACTCATCGTACCAAGACCGGTATAAATGTACTAGATGAATGGTACAACTCCGGAACCGGCTATCAGATTTACCCTGGATCAGGCTAACGGAATGCCCGTATACCGGCAGATCATCCGGCAGATTGAGTACGGGGTCCTCTCCGGCGCCCTTAAAACCGGGGACAAGCTCCCCACCATCCGCGCCCTGGCGGTGGCCCTGAAGATCAACCCCAATACCATCGCCAAGGCCTACGGGGAGCTGGAAATCCGGGGAATCCTGGCGACCCAGGTGGGGAGCGGGACCTATATCGCGGATAAAAAACCGGAACCGGAGGAGGACGTACTTTTTGGTAAGATCCGGGCGGTCCTGGGCCGGTTTATGGCGGAAATGCGGGGCCTGGGGGTGGATAAAGAGGAGACTCTCCGCCTTATCAGCGAGTTTAACGGAGAAAACGAATGAAGGAGTGTGATATGAAGGGCCGGCAAAACATACAAAACAGCGGGGTCTCCCCCCTGGTAAAACCGCTTTCCCGGACCCCCAAAGACCGGGATTACAGCATGGCGGTTTTGAAACTTTTTATCCTGACCCTGGCGGCGGCGGTCCTGGGGGCCCTGTGGTTTGCATGGGCCGATAATCCGGGCCGGGCCTGGGCTCTTACGGGCTCCGCCTTTTTCTTGGTTCTTCTGGCGGTTTGCTCCCTCCACAAAATGGACGAGTGGGATCGGGGGATCATCCTGCGCTTTGGGCGCTTCCGCCGGGTCCAGGGGCCGGGGCTCTTTTTCCTTATCCCCCTGGTGGACCGGGTGGCGGAGGCTGTGGATATCCGTATCCGGGTGACCGACTTTTCTGCCCAGGAAACCCTGACCAGGGATTCGGTGACCGTCACCGTGGACGCCCTCTGCTTCTGGCTGGTCTGGGACCCTCAAAAGGCCGTCCTGGAGGTGGAGGATTACCAGGATGCCGTGGTGCTGGCCTCCAAGACGGCCCTGCGGAACGCCGTAAGCAGCCACGATCTTTCCCTTTTCCTGGAGCGGGGGGACTTGATTGAAAAAAGCATCCAGGAAGAGGTGGACAAGAAAACCACCGAATGGGGGATCACGGTGCAGTACATCGAAATTACCGATATCCAGATCCCCGGGGAGCTGGTGGATTCCCTTTCCCGCGTTGCCCAGGCGGAGCGGGAGAAGAAGGGCCGGGTGCTTCTGGCGGAGGCGGAAATTGAAATCGCCAGGAAACTGGAGGAGGCCGTCGCGGTCTACGCCAAAAACGAACCGGCCATGAAGCTGAAGATCCTCTCAATCTTGAACGAAGGCCTTAAGGCGGGGAACTCCATGATGCTGGTCCCCAATTCCATGGCGGAGGAATTAAAGACCAAGGATATTTTCGGCCTTGAGGCCCTGACGGAACTGCGGCAGAAGAAGGGGGAGTCCACGGCTCACACGGATTAACCCGCCATTCGATGATTGTTTGCGAAGGGTACATACCCCGGCCGCTTGCGGCGGTACTAAGGGTATGTACCC
>JAISQJ010000055.1 GCA_031274285.1 Treponema sp.
GGCTATGCGGGGGTCTATTCCAGCTTTCTGCTCCATACCCGCAGGGCGGCGGAAAAATTCGGCCTTACCCCCCGGGATATTCTGGTGGAATTGGGACGCCGCCGCATGGTGGGCGGCCAGGAAGACATGATCGTCGACGTGGCCTACGAACTTTCCCACAGAAAACAGGGGCAGGGGCAATGAAATACAAAGTTACCTGTAATGACGGAGAGGTCAGTTTTTATTGCGCCGAAGACGAGGCCGTGCTTAAGGCGATGATCCATGCGGGACGGGGACCTGTCAAGCACGGCTGCTGCGGCGGCGGCTGCGGCGTATGCAAAGTACGCATTGTGGCCGGGGACTACCATGCCTTTAAACCCATGAGCGCCGCCCATGTAAACGAGGCGGACAGGGAACAGGGCGTAGTCCTTTCATGTTGTGTCCAACCCCGGAGCGATTTAGTTATCGCCCGGGTTTGACAAAGATATTTTTTGGAGGTTGATTATGGCGGTTAATGCTACACTTCGCCCGGGTCTTATCCAGTTAAAGGTACTGGATTTAGACAAAACTCTCAATTTTTACAAGAACATCCTGGGACTTGATGAAGTCGGTAAAACCAGTGATGGCAGGGTCATGCTCAAGTGCTATGATGAATTTGATCATCACAGCGTGGTACTCCGCATGGACAAGACCGCAGGTCTTGATTATGTGGGCTTTAAGGTAGCCAGTGCCAAAGAGCTTGAGGAAATCAAGGCAAAGACCGAAAAATTCGGCTATGCGGTTACCGAGGTTGCCCCCAACAGCGAACAGCCCGGTTTTGGCAAACAGTACAAGTTCAAGCTGTGTACGGGACATGAATTCCACATTTACTGCGATGTGGAAATGGCCCAGAAGCATCCCCAGATCCGGAACCCCGACATCTGGAACGAAGTTCCCCGGGGCATGCGGGCGGTAAGGCTGGATCACTTCCTTCTGTACGGACCGGGGATTGAAGAAGCGGAACGGTTTATGCAGGAAGTGTTCGGCATGTATGTTCCCGAAATCTGTAATACCCCCGATGGCAAGCGGCTTGCCACCTGGATCACCGGGAACAACAAACCCCACGATCTGGCCTTTGTGGAATATCCCAAACCCAACACGATTCACCATATCGGCTTCTATCTGCAGACCTGGGAAGATATTCTTAACGCCGCGGACCTTATCGCCGTTAACCACCTTAAGCTTGACATCGGCCCCACACGGCATGCCATTACCCGGGGTCTTACCATCTACTTCTGGGAACCCTCGGGCAACCGGATCGAAACCTACTGCGGCGGTTACAGCGCCTATCCCGATAACCCCCAGCGGGTGTGGGATGCGGATCAACTGGGCAAGGGCCTCTTCTATTTCTCAGGAGAAGTTATCCCCAGCTTCCTGGAAGTCGTTTCCTAAAACGGAGCGGATTTTCCGGGAAAATTTTCCAAAAGAGAGGTGCCGTCCCGTATTTTGCGGGACGGTTTTTTTATGGCAACGTCCGCTATTTCACATTTCCCCCTTTTTTATTACAATGATGTCATGGCTAAACTCCCCCCCCTTTACCTGATCGATGCCTACGGGCTCATCTACCGTTCCTATTTTGCCTTCCTCTCCCATCCCCTGCGGAACAACATGGGGCGGAACATTTCGGCCCTTTTCGGCTTTGCCCGGACCCTGGTGAGCCTTATCGACGAGGGGGCCCCGGAGTTTGGCCCGGACGGCGCAATTTCGGACAGCCTCCGGCGGCCCCTAAGGCTGGCGGCGGTGTTTGATTCCCGGACCCCCACCTTCCGGCACAAAATGTACGATGCCTACAAGGCCACCCGGCAGAAGGCCCCGGAGGATCTCCACGAGCAGGTTCCTCTGGTGGAGGAGGTCCTGGCCGCCCTGGGGGTTCCCTGCCTCCGGCTGGACGGTTACGAGGCGGATGATATTATCGCCACCCTGGCCCTGAAATGCCGGGCGGAAAAACGGCAGTGTTATATCCTTTCGTCGGATAAGGACCTCCTCCAGTTGGTGGGGGAGGGAACCTTTGAACTGCGGCCGGTAAAAAACGCCAAGACATTGGGGTCTGCTCCAGGGGCCGGGGACAGCGGAAACGGCGGCGGTTCCGGGAAAACCGGGGGCGGAGCGGGGGCGAACAGCCCCTGGGAACTGGTGGGGCCCGCGGAGGTAAAGGCCGAATGGGGGGTCAGCCCGGAGAAGGTGCTGGACCTCCTCTCCCTCACCGGGGACAGCTCCGACAATGTGCCCGGCGTCAAAGGGGTGGGGGAAAAAACCGCGGTAAAACTCATGGCCCGCTACGGTTCCCTGGACGAAATTTACAAAAACATCGCGGGCATTGAGGGATCGGTGGGGAAGAAGCTCGCCGAGGGGAAGGAAAGCGCCTATTTCTCAAAATCCCTGATCAAACTGGAATATGCGGTTCCCCTGGCGGTTAAGGATATTGAGGAACTTTCCATAGAAAACCTGAACCGTCCCGCCGGGGCCAGGGTACTGCTCAGGGAAGGGGTGCGGCAAAGCGCCCTGATCCTGGACCCGGCGCTTAAATCCGCGGGGGGAACTTCAGCGGGTGGGCCTGTTGGCGGCCAGGGAACTCCGGCGTCCGGCAGCGGCAATGGAGAAGGAGGCGGGGCGGCGGCAGACGGCAGTGGTGTTGCCGGTGTCAGTGCCGTTGGGGACAGGGCGGCGGGGAACCGCCCCGGCCTGGAAGCCCCCGACCCGGCCCTGATTGGCCCGGGAACATACCGGGCCCTGCTGGATATTGCCGGGCTGGAGGCCCTCCTCAAAGAGGCCCGGAAGCAGGGGCTTTTGGCCCTGGACTTTGAGACCGATTCCCTGGACGCCTGGAACGCCCGGCCCATCGGCGTTTCCCTGGCCCTCAGGCCCAAAGAGGCGGTCTACGTCCCGGTGGCCCCCCACC
>JAISQJ010000006.1 GCA_031274285.1 Treponema sp.
TCCCAGGCGGCCTCTCACGGCCATCCCCTGGCGGGGGACAAGAAGTACGGCGGCGCCCCCTTTCCCGGCGGATTCTTCCTCCACGCGGCGGAACTGGAACTGCCCCCGGAAACGCCGGACAGTCCCCGGATAATCCGGGCGGAGCTGCCCGAAGCCTTTGCCGGGGCGGTCCGGGAAATTTTTGACAAGCAAGAATGAAGGAAGAATTTTGTTTTCGCTCAGGTTCATAATGAATTGTCAAGTTAAACATTACAAGTTATTCGAGTTACGTGTTGACTTTATATTTTTGTGTAATTAAACTCTCGTTGAGAGTTTTAATATTTCGTCGGGACACTAAAACCGCAAAGGTGATTATCATGAATAAGAAAGTAATTTTCCCGGTAATGCTGGTTTGCCTGCTGGCATTAAGTTTGGCGTTTGTTGGCTGTGATAATGGATCAACTGATTCTGAACCTGTAAAAACATTTACGCTCACTGGAATTTCTAATATTCAAAAAGAGAATGAAGTAGGCCAAGGTGGTCAGCTTCTCTATGGTATATTCCCTGCCGGAACATCAGAGGCAATTGTTGAATCAGATTCTAAAAAGTATTTCGGTCTGGAAAATGGCCCTCCTGAAGCAGTTGTGGCATATGTTGGCGGCCCGTATGCGACTATTCTGGCGAATGGGTCGTCTGGCAATTGGACTATTAGCAGTACTTTGCAAACAGTCTCTGGATCTGTTTGGGCAGGCTATGGAATTTTTGACGCATATTTTGTTTTAGTAAACAGTTCAAATATGGTAACGGTTTATCGATTGAAAAATCTGGATGTTCCGCAAGGTCAAACGACACCAATTAGTCGTCCTGCATCAGCTTTTACAAAACTACAACCGTAGTAAATGCAGAGACGATTTTCATTCGCCCCCCAAGACCAGGGTCATTAAAACCGCAGCCTTATCCTGGCGTCGATTATCGCGTAGGCGCCGGTTTTACCGGGGCCCAGTTCGCCGCCGCTCCGGTAGGGGGCCAGGGGGACCCGGCACAGGAGGATAAAGCTTAAACCCTGGAGGAACTCCGTTTCGGCCCTGAACTGGGGCATCACCGAAAGGTCCTCCAGGGCGAGGATGCCGCCCAAACTGCAGGAAGTGTACTCGCTGTAACGGTACAGCAGTTCCCCGTAGAGGTAGTGCTGATTTTCCAGGTCCCGGGGATTGTCCGCCTCTTCCCCCCGGTAAAGATATTCCCCCAGGACATACCAGTCTCCCCCGCCAAAGGAATAATCAAAGCCCGCTGAGGCGGCAAGGCCCTTTTCGTCCCCTCCCCTTGCGGGATCAAGGGTATAGAGGATGTCCGCGGTAAGGCCCAGGGCCAGATCGAGTTTAAGGGAAAGCCCGCCCCGGTGCAGCCCCCAGGGGTTCGGGATATTCCCGCCGCTGCCGGGGCTTTCATAGGCGTAGAGGGCCTGGATGCTTGCCCTGGCAAGGTGCAATTCGGTCATGGCGCCGAAGAACGAACCGGCCCCGGAGGGGTTTACGCTGTCCCTGGGGGCGGCGGCAAAGATCCGGAGCATCGACATGTCGCCGGGATACCAGGAAAGGCCGCCCCCCAGGACCGCCCGGGGCCGGGCGTCGGGGATCAGGGGATTCCGGGGGTTAAGAAAATCCGAAGGCCCCCAGACCTGGGCGTAGCCAAAGGCCAGGCGTAAAAGCCCTCCCTCGGCATCGAATGAATCCCCCCGCACTTTCATATAAAGCCGTTCCAGTTCCAGAGCGGCGGCATAATTTTCTCCCGGCGACAGGGTTCCCCCGGCGGTTCCCGCGGAAGTCCCGGCTCCGCCGGCGGAAGCGGGGATTCCCGCGGCGGCTATACAGTTAAGGGCGGCGTAAAAAACAATCCTTTCCCCCATGTCCTGCTGGAGCCTGAGGTTGGCATATTCCTCAAGGCCGTAGGAAAAGGTTTCCTCCCCGGAGGGGGCAGCAAGCTTCAGGGAACTGTCCAGGATACCCGAAAAAACCGGCCCTTCCCCCCACAGGGGGGACGAGAGGATCAGAAAAAGAAAAAACGCTGATGTTTTTGTTTTCATGCGCAAACAATTCCTTGTCGAAAATTCCTTACCGTAGGTTCCTCATGGAAAAAACCGAATCGGGAATGTTTTGATCCAGCACCACCGACCGGATGATAAAGGTGGTTTTACTGCCCCGGCGGCGGAGGTCCCGCATCTCCGATTCCACGGGGAAACGGCGGTTCCCTATGAGCTGCGCTTTAAGCAGGGTGTATTCCTTAAGTCTGGCCCCGGAAAGGGCGTAGAGTTCATAATGGAGAAGGTCGAAGTTTTCCGTATCCACCCAGAGTTTCCGTTTGGGATAACTTTCGGTACGCGCTTTGGCGGCAAGTTCCAGAATCCAGGCATTCCTGCCGTTGTAGTTTTCCGTACCCAAAAGGACCGGATCATAACGGTCCGCAAGACCAGAGTTTTCGATGGCGTCCTCATAGGAAAGGTCCGAACCCATCATGCTTTCCTTTAACATATGCCCCGATATGGGCATCACCTCCTCGATGTCGGGGCTGTACACATAGAGCCGTCCCCCCTGTTTAAGGTACTTGGTTCCCCGGTCTTCGGCATTGGTAAACTCCACAAAGCTGTCTTTGTTTTCCCGGGCCTGGGCTTTAAGGCTTTTTACATTGCGCCGCCCCTGGTATTCGATGATCATTTCCCCTTCATACTGAATGGTTTTGTAGATCTCGTTGGCGTCGATGCGCCGCAGAATATCCAGGGCGCCCGAGGTCTGGGCGTGGACGGAAACCGATCCGCTTACAAGTAATACGGCCGCGAATAACCTTACGTTCATTTTTATCTCCTCTATTCTATTCCATTCTATGGTGTCACCTTTTTACATTATCGCCTCAGGGCTTCTACCGGTTCCACAAAGGCGCTTTTCAGGGAAGGGATCAGGGTGCAGATCGAACTAATCACCACCCCGAAGACAAAGCCCTGGAGCAGGATCAGGGGATCAAAGGAAAGCATCAGGGTTCCCGCCATGGGGTATTCCTTGAAGCCGCCCCCCACCATGGCGTTATAGTCCAGGGGGAAGAAGGAAAACACAAAGGTCGCTATTCCCCCGGCTATACAACCCAAAAGGGATCCCAGGACGCCAAGGAAAACCGCTTCAAAGAAAAAGACCCGGACAATTTCCCCGCGGGTCATACCCAGGCTGCCCATCATCCCTATCTCTTTGATCCGCTCGTGGATGATCATCACCACGGTGTTGACGATAAGAAAACTTGCCACAATCATAAACACCAGGTATACCACCACAAAGATCATCATACTTTGCTTCATGATGACCACAAAATAATTGTCCCGCCATTCCCGGACAACATTTTCTTCCCCCAGCTTGTCCTTGAGGGCCGCCGCTATGGCCCCGCTTTGGGAAGGGTCCCGGGCATAGACAAAGAACTGCTGGGCGGCGTCCCCCAAAACCAAAAGCCGCTGAAGGCGGTTAAAGTCGACGATAACCACGTCCTCGTCGTATTTTATATAATCGAATCTGAAGATTCCGGTGATCACCGGGTTCCACATCTTGTCGGAAAACTGGGCGGATACGGTTTTAAGGGGAAGCCGGTCTCCCACCCGAAGCCCCGCCTTTTCGGCCATCCGCACCCCGACGGCGCATTCATTGCCCTCCGCGGGGTAACGGCCTTCCACAAGGCCGTTGCTGCGCTCGGTAAGGTTAAAGTTATTCAGGGCAAGTTCTTCCTGGACCCGTATGCCCCAGAGGAGGGCGTGTTTGATGGTACTGTCCTGGAGGGTGGCAAAGGCCATGATCCGGGGAAGGGCCGCTTTTACCCCCTCTATGCCCAGAACAAGTTTTGAAAGTTCCGCCACGGAAATTCCCTCAGGGTTTTTGCCCTCCCCTATGGGAAACTGGACAGGATAGTATTCCTTTTCCGCTTCGTATTGGGCGGAGACGATGTTTACGTGTCCTGTATCAAAAACCCTGACCACCTCCTCAATGTTGTTTATCATCCCCGCGATCCAGGCCTGCATAAAAACCGTAAAAAATACCGCAATCGCCGCGGAGCTGACGCAGAAGGCGGTCCGCCTCATGTTGCGCCGGATATTCCGGCAGGCGATGACTGCCAGGGTAAAAAAACCGCCCCCAAGCGGCGCAGTGTTTTTTTTCATTCAAACCTCAAGCTTTCGGTAACCGGCATCGCCAGGGCCTTCCGGGTGGGGAAGCAGGCCATACAGGATGCCAGAATTGTAGAGATAATACCGGAACCGATAATGGCCGGAACATTCCACGCCGACCGGAATACACCGGTAACCCGGTAGCCTATGTCTCCGCCCATGGCTTCGGTCATGGTGCTAAAGTCCAGGCCGTATTTGACCATGGGTATATTGATTAGGCACCCTGCGATAATGCCCAGGAGCGAGCCGAAAAATCCCACCATCCCCGCTTCAATCATATAGGTCATAACCAGTTCCCCGTCGGTCATGCCCATAGCCCTCATCATCCCTGTTTCCCGGGTTCTTTCCAGGATCGCCAGCAGCATGGTGTTGGCGATTCCCAAAAACGAAAGGACCAGGAGGATGAGTACTATGATGCGGGTGGAAATACTATCCCCCGCGAGGGCGCCCAGGTAATCCCGGACATAGGCCTGCCAGGGAAAAACATCCAGTTCCGGCGGCAGGGTAAAGCCCGCATTTGCCAGGGCCTCTTTAACAGCCCCGGCGCTTTCGGCCTTTCCCGGCAGGGCCGAGTCTTCGGCGCCCTTTGCCCTGATTAAAAGCTCCGTCACCTGCCCTTCCAGCATAAGCCCCGCCTCGTCCTGTAAAACATCCAGGGGAATCCAGCCGGTATTGTTGTTGGTCTTGGGATTGGGGGAATTGACCAGCCCCACCACTACCACGGAAATAAGCTGATTCACATGGCGCAGGGCGCCGGAATAATCGGCCCTGATCATGGCCGCCAAAATTCTTTCCTGCAGCGCTTCGTCGGGGGACACAAGACGCCAGGATTCAATGGGCTCGTCAAATTCATAGATTTGATAAAACAGAGCTTTTTCTTCGGCACTCAAAAAGGGCGAAAGTTCCCCGTCAAATTTTTCCTTCCGTACCAATTCCGGGGCCGCCTTGATGTCGATGACGGTGGAAATATCCACATTCATCCGCCCCGCGGCGGCCAAAAGATTCCAGTACCTGTCCATGGTTTCCCGGGGAATATCCTTTTTAAGCACCCGCCGTTCTTCCCCCGGCCGGGGAGGAGGCGCGGGGGGATCAAAGAGACCGCTTTTCTTTTGGGGGGCCCCTTCGTAGAGGCCTTCCACAAAGGTCCCCTCTTCCGGGGGAAGGGTCAAGAGCACTTCGTCCAGTTCATTCCGGGTGGGCCGCTGGGGAATTCCCACCTTAAGCTTATCCGCCGTCACCGCCCCCAGGACCATTTCAAAGGCGCCGCTTTGTATATAGCGGCCCGATTCCATATACTCCGTATAGCGGAGGAGCTTTTCCTCCGAAGGGGGATCGCAGCCGATAAATTCCATGGGAACCGAAGCGGCCTGGGAGTAGATCGTTCCGGTAAAGACAAAACGGGGGGCGCTGTCAAAGCCGGCCCTGTCCAGGGCGGCGGCGCTTTGCTCCCATCCGGCAAAACTTTCGTACATGGGAAGTTCGTCCTTTTTTGCAAAGTACGCTTTGGTTTGAAGCTTTGCCGCCCCTATTTCAAAGTTGGCGATATTCCGCAGGGAATCGATGTTCATCCCCTTAAGCCAGCCGTCGGCAAAAATATAAGAAGCCACGCTGATGCTTACCGCCAGGATGGTGAGTATGCTCTTTACCCGGTGCCGGGACAGGTTCCTGAAGGCAAGACGCCTTAATTCTTTAATGGAAGATACAGCCATAAAAGCCCCCTAGGCTGAACGCCGCTGGTCCGATTCAACCTGTCCGTCCCGGATCATGATGAGCCGCCGGGCGTAATCCATAACCATTTTATCGTGGGTGGAAAAGATAAAGGTGGTTCCTCCGGTCTTGTTAAGGCGCAGCATTACCTCCAGGATCTCCCTGCCGGTTTGGGAATCCAGATTCGCCGTGGGTTCGTCCGCCAGGATAAGGGCGGGTTTTTTAATCAGCGCCCGGGCTATGGCAACCCGCTGCTGCTGGCCCCCGGACATTTCCCCGGGCCGCCGTTTTTCCATTCCCTCAAGGCCCACATCCCGTACCGCCCGGCCAAGCCGTTCCCGTATTTCTTTTTTGTCTACCCCCAAAAGGGTAAGGGGAAAGGCGATATTCTCCTCCACCGAGAGGACGGGGATAAGGTTATAGGCCTGGAAGATAAAGCCTATGCTCCTCCGCCTGAGCAGGGCCAGGGCCTTTTTTGAAAGCCCCGCGGTATCATCGCCGCCTATCTTCATGGTCCCCCCGGAAAGGGTGTCCAGGCATCCGGCCAGGTGGAGAAAGGTCGACTTCCCCGAACCGGAAGGGCCGGCGATGGCGGCGAATTCCCCCTCCTCAAAATCAAGGGAAATCTCCCGCAGGGCGTGCACGGTCATGCCGTTCACCTCGTAGTCCTTTACCACCTTTTCCGCCTGTACCACCCTCATGGTTTCCTCCTCTGCAGTTCGGTAAGCGCCTCAAGGCCGAAAATATCCCTGGCTTTAAGTTCTTCGGTAATGGCACTGGGGACCAGCATCATGGAGTTCCCCGCCTTGAGCCCCTCGTTCAATATGGAAAGCACCTTGAGTTTCAGCGCGTCCTGGTTTTCCCCATAAAGGGCCGCGGCCTCTTTCAGTTTGGCGGCGATTTCTATTTCCGCCTCCGCCAGCAGCACCCTGCCCTGTTTTTCCCGTTCCGCCTGGGCCGCCCGGGACAGGGAATCCTGGAGGGCTTCCGGTATCTGTATGTCGGTAATTTCGATGTGCTGTACGGTAATTCCCCAGTCGGTGGTTTTGGCGTCCACATCCCCCCGTATCTGTTTGGCGATGATCTCCCCGTGGGCAAGAAAGGTGGAAAGGTCATGGCTTGATACGGCGCTTCTGAGGGCGGTTTTTGAAGAAAGGATAACCGCCTCTTCGTACTGTTCAAGTTCCAGCACCGCCTTTTCCGGATCCCAGACCAGCCAGAAGCAGAGGGCGTCCACCGTAACCGTAACCGAATCGAGGGTCAGGGTTTCCTGGGCGGAAAAATCGGTAACCCGGATGCGGATATCCACAATGCGGGCGATATGGTCCGCCAGGGGGAGAAGGAAAACTATCCCCGGCCCCCTTACCCGGTGGAAGCGGCCAAAGCGGAGCACCACCGCCCGTTCCCATTCGTTCAGTTTCCGTACCGAAGGCAGAACCAGTATCGCCAGCGCCCCCAGCGCCCCCAGAAGGGGAAGGGAATTCTCCGGGAATCCGGGAACGGCGGGGCCGAAACCCAGGGCGGCACAGAACAACAGCGCCAGGATCCTGAGCCGCAGATGATCCGAACGCTTTTTGGGCGCTGAATTTTTTACCGGCCCTTCCCCTCCGGTCTTGAGCAATTTCATAAACTACCTCCCTGTATAATCCGGCCCGTTATTTCCGCCAGTTCCCCCGGGCCGGCCCCCAGGTTCCGCATGTCCTGTATAAAACGGTTCACCACTTCCTGTATTTTCCGGCTGCGGCTGTCCTCTTCCGGCTGGGGCTTTTTATCCGACACATAGGTCCCGCTCCCCACCTGGGTAACCAAAACGCCCCGGATTTCCAGTTCCCCGTAGGCCCTGGCTATGGTGTTGGGGTTGATCCGGAGCTTTACCGCCAGGGAACGGATGGTGGGGAGCCTGTCCCCGGGCAGCATACGCCCGGAAAGTACGGCGTA
>JAISQJ010000004.1 GCA_031274285.1 Treponema sp.
GCGGGAAGGCCCGCCTTGGCCGCCTCGGCCTCAAAGGCCCGGTTGTTGTAAAAGCCGGGGGTGCCGGGCTTGGAGTCACTGGCGGGTTTTTCAAAGGAGACGCCCACCGTGGCGGCCCCATAGCCAAAGGCCGCGTTGATCCGGCTGGCCAGGCCGTAGCCCGTGGAACAGCCGATGATCAGGGCCAGCCGGGGGGCCCCTTCGGGGGCGGCCTTGGCGGCCTCCCTTGGGCTTTTACCCCCGGCCAGATTCTTCACCACATAGTTAATCTGGTTCCGTACCGATTGGGCGCAGCCCGCGGGGTGGCTGTTGATACAGATATTGTTCCGTATCATGGGTTTAATTATCATCGTTACACTCCTCGAAAAAACAAACGACTTATCAAGCCTGTCCTACCAGGCACATCCACTCCGCTTCTACCGCCAGTTCTTCCCCCACATAGGCCTTGCCGGACTGTTTGATCATCCGGGGGCTGACCCGCAGGTTTTCTATTTCCGACCGCAGTTCCTCGCCGGGGCGGACCTGGCGGCGGAACTTTACCTTATCCACGGTGGCCAGAACAAAAAGGGCGTTGTCCCCCAGGATACCCAGTTTCCGTAAACCCGCGCCCCCGGACTGGGCCATGGTTTCCACCAGGATCACCCCCGGCACCACCGGGTATTGGGGAAAGTGACCGGGGAAAAAAAACTCTTCCGCGGTAAATACGTGCCGGGCGCAGATCCGTTCCTTGTCGGCGCTGATAATCCGGTCAACAAAAAGAAAGGGTTTCCGGTGCGGCAACAGTGATTCTATTTCATTCATGGCCGGTTCATTCATAGCAAGCCTGCCGTGGGTTCATATCTTCTAAAGGCCACCACCCCGTTATGCCCGCCAAATCCCAGGTTTCCCGACAGGGCCGCGTAGATATCGCCGTATTGGACCTTGTTGGGCACATAATCCAGATCGCAGGCCTCGTCCGGCCGGTCCAGGTTGATCGTGGGAGGGTAAAAACCTTCCCGAATGGCCAGGATACAGGCAATGGCCTCCAGCCCCCCGGAGCCCGCGATACAGTGACCGGTCATACTTTTGATGCTGGAGACCTTCATCTTGTAGGCGTGATCCCCAAAGGCGTATTTGATCATCCGGGTCTCCGTGGGATCGTTGATCTCCGTGGAGGTCCCGTGGGCGTTGTAGTAGGCCACTTCCTCCGGCTTAAGGCCGGCGTCTTCCAGGGCCAGTTTTATGGCCCGGCCGCCCCCCTCGCCGGAGGGGTCCGGGGAGGTGATGTGGTAAGCGTCGGCGGTGCCGCCGTAACCGGCGAACTCCGCCAGGATTTCGGCGCCCCGGGCCCTGGCGTGTTCCTCGGCCTCCAGAACCAGTACCCCCGCCCCCTCCCCCAGGACAAAGCCGTCCCGGTCCGCGTCAAAGGGGCGGGAGGCCTTTTCCGGCGTATCACCGCGTTTGGTGGACAGGGCCTTGAGCATCTGGAAACTGCCCACGGAGAAGGGGACCACGCAGGCCTCCGTGCCCCCGGCCAGGGCCACGTCAACGCGGCCGGCGCGGATAAGATCCAAGGCCTGCCCCAGGGCGTCCGCCCCGGAGGCGCAGGCCGTCACCTGGGTCAGGGCCGGCCCCTTAATGCCGAAGATCAGGGAAATGTTCCCCGCCGCCTCGTTGGGGATCATCATGGGCACCGTCAGGGGGAGCATCCGCCGGGGGCCCTGGTCAAAGAGCTTGCGGAAAGATTCGCTTACCACCTCAAAGCCGCCGATGCCGTTGCCCAGGACAATGCCGGTCCGCTCCGCGTGAGAACGGATCCGCCGGGGGGCCCCGGCCGCCTCCGCCGGATCCGTTTCTACCAGCCCCGCCTGTTCCAGGGCCTGGGCCGCGGCGGCCACGGCAAACTGGGAGAAACGGCACATCTTGCGGGCTTCCTTTTTGTCCATCCAGCGGCTGGGGTCAAAGTCCTTGACCTCGCCGGCGATAGTCACATCAAAACCGGTAAGATCAAAGGCAGTGATCCCGCGAATCCCGCTTTTCCCCGCCTTAAGGGAGTCCCTGAATTCCGCCACCGAATTACCGATGGGCGATACCAGGCCCATCCCCGTCACCACAACCTTGCGTTTCATGATCTTCCACCCCCTATTCAATTAAATAAACATGCCCCCATCCACGGTGAGGACCTGGCCGGTGATATAGGATGAAAGGGGGGAGGCAAAAAACAGGGCCGCCTCCGCCACGTCCTCCGGCTTTCCCGCCCGTTTAAGGGGGATAAGCTGGAGCATCCCTTCCCGCGCCGCCTCCGGCATGGCCGCCGTCATATCGCTTTCGATAAAACCGGGGGCAATGGCGTTCACCCGGACCCCCCGGCCCGCGGTCTCCCGGGCCAGACTCTTGGTCAGACCGATAAGCCCCGCCTTACTGGCCGCGTAATTCGCCTGCCCGCCGTTGCCGTGGATCCCCACCACGCTGGACATATTGATAATAGACCCCGCCCTTTTGCGGATCATGTCCCGCGCCACTGTCCGGGCCACCAGAAAGGCCGCGCTCAAATTCACGTCGATAACCTTCTGCCAGCTTTCAAGGGTCATCCGCAGGGAAAGCGTGTCCCGGGTAAGCCCCGCGTTGTTCACCGCCACGTCAAAACCGCCGGATTCTTGCAGCGCCCCCTCGATAATCCCCTCCACCGCGGCCAGCAGGGCCAGATCGGCGCTCAACCAGTGGAGCCTCCCCCCCGCCGCGGTAATCCGCTCCCCCAGGTCTTCCGGCTCCCGGGTCCCCAGGCCCCACACTTCCACCCCCTCTGCCAGGAACCGTTCCGTTATAGCCCGGCCAATACCCCGGGAAGCCCCGGTCACCAGGGCCTTCTTGCCCGCCAATATTCCCATGATTCTTACCTTGCCTTATATGATTCCGGGTAATTCCGGGTTTTCAGCACAATGCCGCTATATCCGCCGCGGTCCCCGCCGGGTAGCAGGGCTGGGGGCCCGGCGAATCCCGCCAGAGCCCCTGGAGCGTTTTACCGGGCCCCGTTTCCAGGGCCGCCTGAATCCCCGTCCCCTGGATGGCCTCTTCCTCGCAGGTCCAGCGCACGGGGCCGGTGATCTGGGCCCGGGCCAGCTTCTTCGCCTCCGCCCCGGTTCTGATCCGGGTCCCCGTCACATTGGAATAGACCGGTATTCGGGGATCGTGAAAGACCGTCGCCTCCAACACGGGGCCGAATTCCTCCAGCGCCCCGGCGATCAGGGGGGAGTGGAAGGGGCCGGCTACCGGGAGCCGGAGTACCCGCCGGGCCCCCGCTGCCTTAAAAAGCTCCTCCGCCCGGTCCAGGGCTCCGGCGGTACCGGAAACCACGGTCTGCCGGGGGGAATTAAAGTTGGCGGCGTAAAGCTCCGCCATTTCCCCGGCGGCCTTCCATTCGTCTATCAGGGCTTCCACCTGTTCCGGGGCCAGGCCGATCACCGCCGCCATACCGGCGGCTTGCGCCGAACCGCCGGGGCCTTCCCTCAGTCGCTCTGCCGCCGCCGCCATGGCCTTTCCCCGGCATTTAACCAGCTTAAAGCAGTCCTCCACGGAGAAAACCCCCGCCCTTTGCAAAGCGGCGTATTCCCCCAGGCTGTGACCCGCGCAGACCTCCGGCCGAATCCCCCGCTCTTCCAGCAGGGCCGCGGCGGCCAGGTTGGCCAGGGTAATGGCAGGCTGGGCCAGGTCGCCCCGTTTCAGGGCCTCCGCGTCCCCCAGCACGGTCCGCATATCCCGCCCCATAATTTCCGAGGCCAGGTCAAAAAGTTCTTTTACCTTCCCGCTTCCGGTCTCCAAAAGGTCCAGGGCCATGCCCGGATACTGGGCCCCCTGGCCGGGGAACAGGAACACGATTTTTTGGTCCAAGATACTCACCATAGGATGAGATTCCCCCCATAGGTGAGGCCGCCGCCAAAGGCGATGGTCAAAATCAGATCCCCCCGCTTAAGCCGCCCCCCCCGGTTCAGTTCGTCCAGGGCAATGGGGATGGAGGCGGAGGAGGTGTTGGCGTATTCCTCGATGTTGAGGAAGAACTTTTCCTCCGGGATACCCAGCCGTTTTCCCGCGGCCTGGACGATCCGGGCGTTGGCCTGGTGGGGTATGATAAGGCTGATGTCGTCGATGCCAAGTCCATCCTCCTCCATAAGCCGGGTACAGGTGTCGGTAAAGGCCTTAACGGCGAAGTTATACACCGCCTGGCCGTTCATCTCCAGATGGACGGGAAGTTCCAGGGTTTCCCCGGCCTTGAAGGGATTCCGGGTCCCCCCCCGGCGGATGATCAGGTGCTCGGCGCCGGAGCCGTCCGCCCCCAGGATGGTTCTCAGCAGCCCCCGCCGTCCGGGACCTTCCTGGGGGGCTTCGGTCTTTTCAATGACCACGGCCCCCGCCCCGTCCCCAAAAAGCACACAGGTGCTCCGGTCCTCCCAGTTTGCCACCCTGCTCAACAGCTCCGACCCAATAACCAGGGCCCGCTTCCGGGTTTTGCTGATTGCCAGGAGCCCCGCGGCGGTTTCCAGGGCGTAGATAAAGCCCGTACAGCCGGCGGTAACATCCATGGCCGCGGCCTGCCGGGCCCCCAGCTTTTCCTGGACCACACAGGCTGTGGAGGGGCAGCCGTAATAATCCGCGGTGGCGGTGGCCAGGACGATAATATCCAGGGTTTTGGCCGCTTCCAGGGCCGCTTCCTCCCGGCCATCGCCCCCGGTCAGGGCTTCCTTGGCCGCTTCCAGGGCCAGATCGCTGCATGCGGTACGTTCATCGGCAATGTGGCGGGCCCCAATCCCCGTGTGGGAGCGGATCCACTCATCGCCGGTGTCCAGTGTACGGGCTAAATCATCGTTGGTTACTCTGCGGGGAGGAACCGCCTTTCCGGTCCCTATGATCTCGATAGCCATACCGGGTCCTTTGCATGACAAAATCTATACATTTTGTCATACTCATTATAATAACAAATTCCCTGAAAGTGTCAAGGTTGGGTTTAGACCCGACCAAACTCCCCCTGGTTGCGGCCGGGACAGGGCCGCCCGGCGGTGTTATACTTGAAGCATGAAGGGATTTTTCCGCCCCAGGGGGCTTTTTGCCGCCGCCCTGCTGGCCCTGGCCGCCGGGCTATCGGCCCAGGATGCCGGGAGGCCGGACGGAACCGAAGCTCCGGCGGCCAAAGCCTCTTTTGCCCAATCCCTCGCCTGGTCCTTCCGGGGCACCCTGATGATCTTTCCGGAGGAAAACGGATTGAAGGGGGCCCCTATGCCCCTGCTGCCCTCCCCCGGCGCGGCCCTGGCCTGGCGTTTTTGGGGACCCCTGGAGGCGGAGCTTTCCCTGGATCTGTACTTTACCCATTACGGCTACGACTGGGACCTGGGGCGGCCCCTGCCGGTGGAAATAGAAAACCGCTCCGCCTTTGTGTTGGGGGCCCTTACGGGCCTTCAAATCGGGTACCGCCGGCCCCTGGGCATAGGGGTCCTGCGGGCCTACCTGGGCCCTGCCGCGGACCTCCGGCTGGTCATAACCGCCGCGGACTTAAACGAGGCTGACCTGATAAAGGACGATCCCTGGGGCGCGCCCATGCAGGTTGATGCGGTACGGGACTATTTTTGGAAGCAGGGGCGCTGGTTCTTCCCCTTCGCCGGGGCCGGTTTCGACTTCCCGGTAAACGCCGGTTTTTATTTTGGCATCGATTTCCGGGTCTGGTTCCCGGCCTACCGCCTCTGGACCGCCGAGGACCTCCCCCCCCTGGAAGGCTGGCGCTTCGGCCCCGCCCTGCGGATAAGTTTACGGTAGGCGGCGGTATAGGGGGCGTTGCGGGCGAAAAGCCGCCGGCCTACACCCCGCCGCCCAGCCCGCAAATCTTCACCGGCCCCGCCGCGCTCACCAGGAGCCCCTCCGGGCTGTTGGTGACTTCAAGGCCCCCGGAAACAACGGTGTCCGCCCCGGCCCGCAGGCCCCGGAGCAGGAGCTTCCAGGGCTTGGTGGAGCCTGAGTTTTCCGCGTTATACTCGCCGCCCCGGCGGCTCACGGTAAAACGGCTTTCCAGGTCCCCCTTAAGCGTATAAACGGGGACCGTAACCTCGCCGCCGTCGGCCAGTTCAAACACATGAAAGGTAATCCCGTCGGCGTAATCGTAGTCCGGCCGCTCTTTGTTGTTCCCCAGGGGAATCACCGAATGGGGCCGGGCCAGCAGGGGGAGGCTTTTATAACCGTGCCGCTCCTTCCGCCAAAGACCCCCGCTTTCAATGGATTCGCCGCTGAGGATAGGGGTCCAGCGCCCCGCAGGAAGGTAGTAATCCACTTTCCCGCCGCCGTCAAAAATCGGCGCCACCAAAAGGGCATCCCCCAGCATATACTGCCGGTCCAGGTAGGCGCAGCCGGGATCCCGGGGGAATTCCAGGATCATGGCCCGCAGCAGGGGGAGCCCCCCGGTATGGGATTCCACCGCCTTGGCCCAAAGGTAGGGCATAAGGGTACATTTTAGTTCCGTAAAAAAGCGGAGTACCTCGCTGGCCTCATCGTCAAAGTTCCAGGGTACCCGGTAGGACTGGTTCCCGTGGAGACGGCTATGGGAGGAAAGGAGCCCAAAGGCGCACCATCGCTTAAAAAGATCCGCCGTGGCGGTACTCTCAAAACCGCTGATATCGTGACTCCAGAACCCAAATCCCCCCAGCCCCAGGGAAAGACCCCCCCGCAGGGTTTCCGCCATGGACTCGTAGGTGGCGGCGCAGTCCCCGCCCCAGTGCAGGGGGAACCGCTGACTCCCCACCGTGGCGGAGCGGGCAAAAACCACCGCTTCCCCCGCCCCCCGTTCCTCCTCCAACAGATCAAAAACCGTCTTGTTGTAAAGATAGGTGTAGTAATTGTGCATACCCTGGGGCTCCGAACCGTCGTAGTAGGCCGCATCCAGGGGAATCCGCTCCCCAAAGTCGGTCTTAAAACAGTCCACCCCCATACGGAGCAGGCCCCTGAGTTTTTCCGCGTACCAGGCCGCCGCCGCGGGATTGGTAAAATCCACCAGGCCCATGCCCGGCTGCCAGCGGTCCCACTGCCACACATCGCCGTTGGGCCGCTTCAAAAGAAAACCCCGGGCCATAGCCTCGTCAAAGAGGGGGGATTTTTGGGCCACGTAGGGGTTAATCCACACACAGATCTTAAGCCCCCGGTCGTGGAGCCGCCGCAGTATCCCCGCGGGGTCCGGGAACTGCTCCTTGTCCCACTCAAAATCCACCCACTGACAACCCTTCATCCAGAAACAGTCAAAGTGGAACACGTGGAGGGGAATCTTCCGCTCCTCCATGCCGCTCACAAAGTGAGTCACCGTTTTTTCATCGTAGTCGGTGGTAAAAGACGTGGAAAGCCAAAGCCCAAAAGACCAGGCCGGTGGCAGGGCGGGCCTCCCCGTCAAGGCGGTATAATGACGGATCACGTCTTTAAGATCGTCCCCGGCAATAAGGTAGTAGTCGATCTTTTCCCCCGCCACGGAGAACTGGGCCGCGCTGACCACCTCGCTGCCAATCTCAAAAGAAACCTTACCGGGATTGTTCACCAGCACCCCGTAAGCCCGGCCGGAAAGGTAGAAGGGAACGTTTTTGTAGGCCTGCTCGCTGGCGGTCCCCCCGTCCTCGTTCCAGCACTCCACGGCCTGACCGTTTTTCACCCAGGGGGTAAACCGTTCCCCCAGACCGTAGATAAGCTCCCCCACCCCCAGGTTAAGGTACTGGGCCATGTAAGAGCCCTCGCCCTCTACGGTAAAATGACCGCTGTTCCGCCCGCTGATCGACGTCATAACCCGGTCCCCCCGGCGGAACGTCACCCCCCAGGCATCTTTTTCCACCGTCACGCTCAGCGCGCCCTTCCCCGTCCGCAGAGTCCAGGCCTCAGGCCCCTCCTCAATCACCGTATCCGTCCTGTCCCCGGGAAGCCGGAAAAAAGGCCCCCGTGACACCGCGCCCCGGTGGTGGTACATCCGCACCCGGATCACATCCGGGGCCGGCGAAGAAAAAACCGTGGTAATCAGGGGAATACCCACGACCCGCTCACCGGGCCGGGAAAGCCTGCGGTTGGTCGTCCACAACGAAAGGGCGCCATCCGCCACCCTGCCCTCAACATTCCCCACCAAATTAAGGGGCGCCACCCCCTTCCTCATTTCCCAATAACCGTCTCTGAATTTCATGGTACGTCCTTCGGGCTAAAATTTTTTCCTACCGGGGGAGAACACGGGGATTTGATCCAGGGGGGCCTTGACCGTGACGGTCGTGCCGCCCGGGTACTTTTCCCCGGTCCAGACATCGGTCCATTCCCGTCCCGCGGGGAGGTACAGGCTCCGCTCCCGCCGCCCCTCGTAAAGCACGGGGGCCACCAGGAAATCCGGCCCAAAGAGGTACTGATCCTCCGTCTCCCAGGCCCTTTTGTCCCCGGGAAAATCGTAAAACAGGGGCCGTATCACCGGCGTTCCCTTCTCATGGGCGGCCTTCATAAGCTCCCCGATGTAGGGACGCAGTCTTTCGCGTAAAGCGATGTACCTCCGGCATATTTCATAGACCTCCGGCGAGTAGGACCAGATTTCGTTGTCCGCCCCGGAAACGCAGGCTGCGCCCCCCTCGGTCCCCAGGGGCGGCTTGTGGGGTTCCCGGTCGCCGTGGAGCCGCATCACCGGGCAGAAGCAGGCCCACTGGAACCAGCGGATTAAAAGCTCGTGAAAATGGGGATCCGTCACCACCCCGCCGTGGAAGCCCCCGATATCGGTGGTCCACCAGGGGATACCCGCGATACCCATGTTAAGCCCCGCGGCAAGCTGGTTCCGCAGACTGCTAAAACTGGAATGAATATCCCCAGACCACACCAGGGCGCCGTAACGCTGACTCCCCGCCCAGGCGCAGCGGAGCAGGTTCAGCACCTGTTCCTGCCCCGCCTGCCGCATACCGTCAAAAAAAGTTTTCGCGTACATCAGGGGGTAAAGGTTGCCGATCTGGAGATCCGGCCCCAGATGGTAACGGTAATGATCAAAGTCGTAGACCGAATATTCGGGTTCCGCCTCGTCAAGCCAGAAGATCCGGATTCCCCGGTCGTAGTAATTCTGTTTTACCTTTTCCCAGATATAAGAGCGGGCCTCCGGGTTGGTGGCGTCATAATGAACACTGTTCCCCTGGAAATCCATGCCGATACGGTAGCCCCGTTCGGTGCGGATAAGGCAGCCCCTTTCCAGCATCTCCTGGAAGTTTTCACTCCGCCGGTCCACCGTGGGCCAGACGGAGACCATCAACTCCACCCCCAGGTCTTTAAGCTCGGTGATCATGGCGTCGGGGTCGGGCCAATAGAGGGGATCGAATTTCCAGTCCCCCTGGTAGGGCCAGTGGAAAAAGTCGATCACGATAACCGAAAGGGGAATCCCCCGCCGGTGGTATTCCCGGGCCACCGTCAAAAGTTCCTCCTGGGTCTGGTAGCGGAGCTTGCACTGCCAAAAACCCATGCCGTAGCCGGGCATCAGGGGGACCTTTCCCGTGGCCCCGGCGTAGGCTTCCTCAATTTCCGCGGGACTGTCCCCGGCGGTGATCCAGTAGTCCAGGCTTTTGGCCGACAGGGCCGTCCAGGTCGTTATGTTTTTACCAAACACCACCCGGCCCACCGCGGGGTTGTTCCACAAAAACCCGTAGCCCAGGGAAGAAAGGGCAAAGGGGACCGATGCCTGGGAATTGCGGTGGGCCAGTTCCAGATCACAGCCCTTAAGGTTGAGGTGGGGCTGCTGGTACTGCCCCATGCCGTAGATCTTTTCATCGGGGCTGAGGGATTCAAGGCGCAGGGTGACGGAGTAGTCCCCGCCGATAATGGGCTTAAACTCCCGGCCCTCAATTTCCAGGGCGCTGCAGTTCTCCGACATCCGGTCCCGGCGGTTGCGGACGTACTCCTTAAGCAGGATCTCCCCCCGGCTGTTACGGATAGAGATGTTCCCCGCCGCGTCAAAGTGCCCCTCAATCTTCCCGTGCTTGATGTAAGCCCCCGGCCCCCCGGTATAGATAGTTGGCGCGGCCGTCGGCTGCTTAGCCGTCGGCTGATTAGCCGTCCCCGTACAGGGGAGCAAGGCGCCGTCCGCCTCCGGGTTGCCGCCGGAACGGTCAAGGCCCCCGGAACCTTCCCCCCCGGGCATAACGGCCATCTTCGTAGAGCGGATACGGAGACTGTTGTCCCCCCAGGGCTCCATCCACACCTTCTCCGCGTCATACCGGAAAACAAGCCGGTTCCCCTCTCTGCTAAAATATTGTCCCATAACGCCTCCTAGCGTTTCACCGGCCGCAGGGTTCCTGCTATGGTGAGGATGTTGTTTTCAAACCTGACTTCCAGGGTTCCGTCCCAGTTGAACATGGCCATCATGTCGCCGTAGTCGTTCTGAATGGGGCCGGTAAGGGCGCTGTTCCCCGGGGCCACCACCCTGCCTGAGGGGGCGGCCGGGTCCCACACCTTTTTCCAGTCTATGCCCGCGGCGGTTCCGTCGGCGGAGAAATCCCGGGAGATCACCTGGGGATCGCTTCCCTGGATGTACCCGATGCTGCGCATCACGTAACTGCCCCGGGGAAAGCTGATGTTGCCGTTTTTATCGGTCTGTATGCGGTAGGCCACCCCCCGGTGGGCGTATTCCATGGTGATAATATTCCCTTCCTTGACGACATGGAGATTGTTCCCCCGCCGGAGGCTGTCGTCGGCCAGGGGGTAAAGCAGGAGCCCCCGGAAACCCTGGGAAATGGTGGCCCGGCCCATAATATCGGTCTGGATGGGGGCAAAAAGGGAGGTAGATTTCTGCCTTGAAGCCCCGGAAACCGCATCGTAGGAGTCCTTCTCCGCGGCGATATACCGGATGGCCGATTTATAGCTTAAATAGTTGCCCCCGTCCGGACCGGCGGGGTTAAGCCGGTAATCGATACTCAGATCCTGGGCGGAAAGAAGCCCTCCCAGCAGGAAGAGAATCGCCCTGAGACCGAATTTTTTACTTACCAGTTTTTTCATAATACGCTCCTCACACGCTCCTATACTTTGAAGGAACCAATGGTCCCTTCCATGATTTGAATGTTCTTGTGGGTATCCTTGGCCAGGTCCAGCACCGCTTCGGCGGCCCGGTTGACCTCCCGGGCGCTGTCCCCCATGCCGATGATGCCCTCCCGAATCTCCCGGACAATGCCGGTAAGCTGCTCCATCTCCTGCTTCACCTCGTCCATGTGCCGGGTCATATCCGTACCGGTCGTCTGCACCCGCGAGGCGGCGGCGTTTATCGCCTCCAGGGATTCCTCAATCCGGCCGGAGGCCCCCTGCTGGGCTTCCATGGCGGCGCTTATGCGGGCGATAAAGGCGTCGGTTTCGTTGATCTGCTGGGACACCTGCCGGAAGGATTCCTGGGAAGCGGCAGAGGTTTTCACCGAATCCTGCACCGACTGGGCTATGCCGGAAAGTTCGGCCTTGATCGTCTGGGACTGGCCCTGGGCGTTTTCCGCCAGGGCCCGTATCTCCTCCGCCACTACCGCGAATCCGCGCCCCGCGTCTCCGGCGTGGGCCGCCTCAATCGCCGCGTTCATGGCCAGCAGGTTGGTCCGGGAGGCTATCTGGGCGATAATCCGGTTGGCCCCCACCAGGGATTCCGATTGGGCCTGGATACCCTGGATCCGCTGATCCATGGCCGTCTGCCGCTCCTTCCCCGTCTCCGCCACCGCGATAAGGGCTTTAAACTGCCCGGTAAGGTTCTCTACCGCGGAACGGACCGCGCCTATGGTGTTTGCCATCTCCTCCACCGAGGCGGAGGACGCGGAAATGGCCTTGTTCTGCTCGCCGATCAGCTCGTTCAGACCCCCCAGGGCCCCGGCGGCGTTTTCCAGCACCTGGTTGGTCCGCTCCAGGGATCTCTCCTGATTCTCGGTCTGGCCCTTGATCTCCATGGCCGCGTCCATGATCCGGGCGTTGGCCTTGACCGATTCCTCGGACCGGGCCCCCAGATCCTCCCCGATAACCCGCAGGGAAGCCTGGGCGTCCTTGAGCTGCTTCACGAGGCCCCGCAGGGAAACGATAAAGCCGTTGATGCTCCGGGTGATTACCCCAATCTCGTCCCGGCGCTTCACCGGTATCTCGTAGGTAAAGTCCGCCTCTTTGGAACTTAAATTTTCCGACACCGCCCGGGTAATAGCGGCGGTTTTTTTCAGGGGAGCGATGACGATCTGCCGCAGCAGGATGACAAAAATCACCAGAAGCAGGGCGATACCCCCGCAGAGCAGGGGAACCACCACCCGGCTGATAAGCTGAACCGTGCTGTCCACCGCGGTCATGGGAAGACTCATGGAAACAATCCCCACCCGGGAGTCCGAGTCGTCTTTAAGGGGGAAGTGGACTCCGTAGTATGCCACCCCGTCCGCGGTATATTCCCCCCGGTACGTTTCCCCCAGCCCCAGCACCGTATCGATCATCAGGTCGTGATCCGAGGACAGGCTGCCGGTAAACGCCGTGATCCACCCCTTCCGGCCCTGGGAAAGGGAGGACAGCCCGGAGGAACTCCCCCGGTACAGGGGCCCCTGGTACAGGTCTATCTCGCACTGGGTAAGGGACTGGAGGCTGTCCACAAATTTGGAGGACTGGAGGCTGTACTCGATAAAGCCGTAACCCGCCAGTTCCCCGCCCTCAAACACCGGGATTGCGGAGATCAGTTCCAGGGTATTATCCAGGGAGTACATCCGGGTAATACAGTTCTTATCCTCGGTATAGGAAATAATGGTCCTGACATACCGGTCCCCTCCCGCATCCCCGCTGTTGATCAACAGGTAGCCCTCCCGGTCCACCAGGGCGATGCCGTCCAGGTCCAAAGCCCCCAGCATGGCGTCCAGCTCCCCCTGGAAACGGGCTTTGTAGCCCGCCGTCCCCGCCACCTGGCCGATGATCCCTTCCGCCCCGGCGTATTCGGCGAACCACCGGGTTTTTTTCTCCAGCAGCGCCGTCTGCTCCTCAATAAGGCGGTACACCAGTTGGTCCTTCTGGTTAATCGATTCTTTAAAAGATTCGGCGGAAGTGGAAGAAGTAAGCAGGGTGATCGTGTACATAAGGCTGAGGCCGAAGATGATAAAACACAGAAAAATAGGGATAAGCAGCTTAACGCCGATAGAAATCAGCTTGTTATTCATGAAAAAAGTCCTTTGAAATAATCCTTTGGGCCGGTTCCGGATAGGTTGGAACGGCCCCTTTTTACCCGCGCCTATGCTTCCTCAAAACAGCGGCGGGCCTCTTCCCGCACCTCGTCCACCGCCCCCTGGTAGTTTTCCTTGAGGGCGTCCATGTTCTGATTGAAGAAGGCGACAAATTCCGGGTCCTGGAGAGGGTCCAGCCGGACCGGCCGGCCGTAGCGGCGGGTCAGTTCCTCCTCCTTCTGGCGGAGTTTCGGCTCGTACTGGCGCCGGATGGCCTTTTCGTACTGATCCGCCTCGTCCAGATAGCGGTTCAGGAGCTGGGTAAACTGTTTGTAGGTACCGGAAAAGCGGCCGTTGGCCATGACGGCCCCCAGCCCCCTGCCCACGGTCTCAATCCGCTGCTTATCGTCTTTGGACAGGGGGAGGTTTATCTGGGCAAGGAGGACTTCAAACATGCCCTGCCTCAGGCTTTCCCGCTGTTCCTTGGGGGCCTTTTTAAGGGCCTCTTCCAGGCTGCGGGAGGGATCGCTCAGAAATTCGTTGGCAATTTTTTTACCCTGCTGCTTCGCTTCAAATTTGTCGATGCTGTCCTTATCGCCCCTTACCGATTCGGTCCGTTCCAGGGCAATTTCCAGCGCACTCCGTATCCTTCCCATTGAGAAACTCCTTGTTTTCTACTAAAGTACGCTGAAACTACCGTGAATTTCAAGTAAGGAGGATTTATGGCGGATCTTATGACTTTAGTGGGGATAGGAGGCTATCTCCTGGTGATGATCGTTATCGGACTCTGGTATGCCCGAAAAAGCAACACAAACCCCGAGGAGTATTTTCTGGCCAGCCGGGGCTACGGACCCTGGGTGGCGGCTATTTCGGCGGAAGCCTCCGATATGTCCGGCTGGCTTCTCATGGGCCTTCCGGGGGTGGCCTACTTTACCGGCTACGGCGAGGCCTTTTGGACCGCCCTGGGGCTTTTTATCGGCACCTGGATCAACTGGGCGGTGGTGGCAAAGCGGCTGCGTTCCTATTCCCAGGTAGCGGACAACGCCATTACCCTGCCGGAATTTTTCAGCAAGCGCTTCCACGATAAAAAGCGGATACTCCTGGCCATCGCGGCGGTTATCAGCCTGGTGTTCTTTTCGATTTATGTGGGGGCCCAGTTTATCACCTTTGGGAAGCTCTTTGGCTATATTTTTAACGCCAATATGGTCGCCATGGTGATTCTGGGGGCCTCCCTGGTGCTTATCTACACCCTGCTGGGGGGCTTTATGGCCGTGGGCATGACCGACCTGATCCAGGGGATGCTTATGGTCGGCGCCCTGGTCCTGGTGCTGATCTTTGGCTGCGTCAACGCCGGCGGCATAGCGGGAATCGCCCGGAACCTGGAAAACTTCCCCCGCTTTACCGATTTTTTTGGTATCGCCACCCCCACCCTGGAAAAGGGCGTACAAAAAGTGGTCAACGGGGTTCCCCAATTTGGACCCGGGGCGGACTACGGCCTCCTCACTATCATTTCCACCATGGCCTGGGGACTGGGGTATTTTGGCATGCCCCAGGTTCTTATCCGCTTTATGGCCATTAAAAAAACTTCCCTGGTTAAGACCAGCCGTAACATCGCCGTTATCTGGTGTTTTGTGGCCCAGACCGCCGCGGTCCTTATCGGGATCATCGGCCGCGCCTACCTGCCGGACCTCCTCACCACCGCCTCCGACGCGGAAAACATCTTTATCCACCTGGGAACCCGGTTTTTCCCGCCCTTTGTCGCGGGGATCGTTATTTCCGGCATCCTGGCCGCGTCCATGAGCTCCTCCGACTCCTTTATGCTTATCGTGGCCTCCTCCCTGGCCAATGACATTTTTAAGGATATGTTCAAGAAAAACGCCAGCGACGCCCTGGTTATGTGGGTCGCCCGGATCACCATGCTGGCGGTAACGGTCTTCGGAATCGGCATCGCCCTGTCGGGGAACCAGTCCATCTTCCGGGTCGTGTCCTACGCCTGGGCCGGGCTGGGCGCCTGCTTCGGGCCCCTCATGCTCTTTAGCCTTTTCTGGAAACGGACCACCTTTCCCGCGGCGGTGGCGGGTATGCTTTCCGGCGGGGTCGTCGTCATGCTGTGGAAAAACGTGATCAGCAAACAAGGCGGGGTTTTCGCCATTTACGAACTGCTCCCGGCCTTTGTCATTTCCACCCTGGTCATCCTGGTGGTAAGCCTGGCAACCAAAAAACCCTCCGCGGAAATCGAAAAGGAGTTTGAAAGGGCCAAAACAGCGGAATTTTAGGAGCCGTACACGAATGAACCTCCTCTCCCTAAAGGGCCGCCCTTTAGGGAGAGGTATCATGTAAGCGTTACATTGGACTTGTTGTATTAATACGAAAGCGTAACAAGTTACCCCGTAATATCTACCAGCGTGGGCGCGGCGGGGCGGCCGGCAGCTCCGGAACGGTAGGGATTGGTCCGCAGGGTTTTTATTTCTTCCCGGATTTCCGCCATGCGCCGGGAGAGGAGGTCCTTGTTCCGGTTGGAGCGGATTACCGCTTCCTTCTTTAGGTCCTCCAGGGCGGACTTGAGGCTCCGGACTCCGGCGGCCGTACCGGGGACCGCCCCTCCGGCGGCACGGTACATTTCATCCAGGGGATCGATGACCTTCTGCATGGCGAAAATATTCGCCACGATCTTTTCCTCAAGCTCCACATGGGCCATGAGTTCTTCGGCGCTGCCGCCTTCAATGACATCCCGCTGCTTATCCAGTTCCTCAAGGTAAGAGCGGAAACGATCCCGCTGCTCCGTAAGGAGGGCCCGGAAACGCCGCAGGACCGCAACGCGCTGCGCTAATTCTTCCTGACTAAGCTGGGATTCCGCCACATTCTGCTCCCTAGCCGGCGATGTTGACGCCGGCGGCCGGCCGGTTCGGCGTTTCCGCCGGGTTTTTTGCGGCTATCTCCGCCCAGGCGCCCCTCAGTTCGTACACCATGTTGCGGACAATGGTAATCCGGCGCAGGTCCTGCTTTACATTGGCTTCCAGGAGTTCCTGGTTGAACCAACTATAAAGGGAGAAGAGATTCTTAGCAATTTCACCGCCCTGGTCAAAGTCCAGGGACGCCATCAACTCGGTGAGGATCTCCTGGGCCTTGAGGACGGCCTTGCTGATCTTTTCAATCCGCCCGGGGTCCTTTTTTCCTGTGGAATTCAGGCTGAGCAATTCAAGACCCCGGTCAAGCTGCTTAACCGCCTCATCATAGAGCATGATCACAAGCTGGCCCTGACTTGCCGTTTTTACCCGTGTTTCCCGGTATGCGGATACCTGGTTCGTATATGCCAAAATAATCCCCTCCAGGGAGCTTTTTTGAGTCCTTACTGCTTTATCGGTATCCGGGCATTGAACATGAAGGATTTTTGAGGCAAAGAAACCATTCACCTTTTGGGAATGCGCTGCATTTTCGGCGGGAATTACCTTAAAGCGGCCGACGGGAGTCGAACCCGCGTCACAAGCTT
>JAISQJ010000041.1 GCA_031274285.1 Treponema sp.
CGGCATTCGATGTACCGGGAAGCCGAAGCTTCGTCCCCGGTATAGATGTTCCCAAAGTTTCCCTGGCGCTCGATAAAGTAATCCTTATTCGCCAGGACCACCAGGGCAGAGCCGATGGAAGCGTCGCCGTGGGGGTGGTACTTCATACACTCCCCTACGATATTGGCCACCTTGTGGAATTTCCCGTCATCATTCTCAAAGAGGGTGTGGAGTATCCGCCGCTGTACGGGTTTAAGGCCGTCCTCAAGGTCGGGGATAGCCCGGTCCTTGATAACATAGGAGGCGTACTCAAGAAAATTTTTATCGAAGAGGTTTTTAATATAGGCCACAGCTAAACTATAATGGGAAGCGGCGGAAAGGGCAAGCTTACCGGAACCGCCCTTCCGGTTAAAGCCTGAGGCCCTGGGCCTTTAGGGTTTCCCGCAGCTTCTTTACATCGATCTTTTCCGGCGGCAGCTTGGAGTTTACCGCAAGGGCGGCCGCAGCGCCGGCGGCCTGTCCGGTCAGCATACAGGCAAAGACGGCGCGGATGCCGGATTCCGCCACATGGGTAGCAGAGATGCAGCGGCCCGCCACCAGGAGGTTAGCGGTCTTTACCGGCAGGAGGCAGCGGTACGGCACCTGAAAGGTCCGGTCATCATCACCGGTGATGTGGACAAAAATATGCCCCCGGTTGCCCTCCCCTTCCAGGGCGCCGTCCCCGGTCATGGTGCCGTCCGGGGAAAGCATGTCGTACATCCTGGGAAAAACGCAGATCGCGTCCTCAAACTGCCTGTCCGCCTCAATGTCCTGGCGGCTTAAACAGTATTTCCCCTCGATGCGGCGGGAGTCGCGGAATCCTATTTCCGGGGCAATGGATGCAAGTTCGATCCCTTCAAAGCCGTGAAAATTGTTCCGCATGTAGTTCATAAACTGTTTAATGTAGCGGCGGCACTCACGCTCGCCCCGGCTGAGATCCGCGCTGCTGGTGGGATCGATTTTGTAGGAACAGGGGTAGTTAATATAGCTGAGCATGCCGGCCCGGGTAAGCCTTCCAAAGGGCAGGTCCTTCCGTTTACATTCGAGGCCCGTTCTGCCGGAAAGGTAATCCTTTTCGAACTTCCTGCCGATGTCCTTGAGTTTATCCCCGTTTTCCGAAAGGTAGCGGGCGTCAACGCCGGCTATCCGGAAGTTGAGGGTCCCCGGCTGGCAGTAACCGTCCTTGTCCCGGCCCTGCTTAAAGGGAACCCCGGCGGCAAAGGCCACGTCTCCGTCTCCCGTGGCGTCAATGACCACGGCGGCGGATACGGCCTCCGGTCCCTGTTTGGTCTGGATAATAACCGCCCGGATGCGGCCGTCCTCCATCACCACGTCATTTACGAAGGCATGAAAAAGAACCGGCGCCCCCTCTTTTTCCATAAGCTCGTCCAGGTAAATTCTAAGGTACTCGGAGGAAAACCTGTTCCCGCTGTCCCGGATATCATGGCTGCGCCCGTATTCAAGGCGGTAGCCGTCTTCAATCTCGGCGTACAGGCCGTGGGTGGAGAATTTGGTGCCGGCTAAAAACCAGTTGCAGTTCTCCACATAGCAGGCGGTAATATTTCCGCCCAGGAAACCCCGCTTTTCCAGGAGCAGGGTAGACATCCCCAGCCTGGCAGCGGAAACCGCGGCCCCAATTCCCGCGGGACCGCCGCCCACCACCAGGACATCTACTTCGCGGGAAATATTCACTTCCTTTGGCTTGATGATTACCGTCATGATTCTTCCTTACGATTGGAGCCGGACCCCGGCGGCCTGTTACAAGCTTCCGGGACCCGGCATCCGTCAAACTATTTGCGGGTAAAATCTACCGTAGCCCGGTAATCCTCTGCGGTGGCGCCCAGTTTGGCCACCGCGTCATTGTAACGCCTGTCAAGGTCTTCCAGCACCTGGGCCGGGGACTCGGTGTATCCCCTGGCAAGGATCCTCTGCAGGGTTTCACGGTACGTTAAACCCTCCACCTGAACCTTGTTTTCGGGGGAGGCGGGGGAGATTGCCGGATTGGGAACACTGGCAAATTCCTTAAAACCTTTGGCGGAAGGTTCATTCTTCGCCAGCCTAATCGCTTCCTGGCGGAAGGGCACATAAAGGCCCGCCTCGTAAAGCTCGGCCAGGTTCTCGTCGCTGTAGAAGAACTTGTAGACCTCCATCGCCTTTTCGGGATTCTTCTTTGCCTCTACGCCGATGGTAAGCAGGTTGGAGGCGTCCACAAAATCCCGGTACCGGGGAGCGCCCGCGGTCTCGGTCGGCGGATCGATGGGAAGCCAGTTGCACTTGGCAGGAAACTGGGTATTGTAAACCCCGCAGTCGAAGCTGGCGCCGGGAATCATCCCGATATTGCCTTCGGCAAAGCGGGCCCGCATCATGTCGGCGTCCAGCCCTTCAAATCCGGGGAACACGCTGCCGTCCGTAACCATGCCGTACACCGCTTCCACGGCCACCCGGTTTTTTGCGAATTCAAATTTCAGCGTCCCGTTGTTAAAGCCCGTGTTGCCCGTATTGATAGCGTTGGGCATGGTCAAATAGGAACGCATTACCCAGGCGCTCTGCAGTCCGGTGACAAAGCCGTATTGGCCCCGCGCGGGATTGGTGAGCTGTTTGGCAACGGCCCGCACCTCGGCCCAGGTTTTAGGATACTTGTCGGGGGTAATTCCCGCGGCGTCGAACATATCCTTGTTGATGATAAGCTTAAAGGTGGTCATGGAATAGGGAAAGGAATAAACCTTGCCGTCAAAAACCTGGCTGTTCTTCATCAGATCACCGCTGTTGTACCGGGCAATCATCTCCCTTCCGCCGGGCATGTCGTCAATGGGCACCAGGTAGCCGGCGGCCTGGAACTGGGTAATGTCTTCCCCAGAGGACCGGAATATTTCCGGGGCATTGCCGGACATGGTGGCGTTGCGGATCAACTCGTGGTAATTGGCGCCGTAGACCGTATACTCAATCTTGATGCCCTTCTCTTTTCCCACGCCCTCGTTAAAGCGGGCAACCTGCTGGTCGCGGACCGCCTTGTCGCTGGCATTGTCGGTCCAGACCCGGATGGTGGTAACGCCGGAACTGTCCCTGACGCCCGTCGCAAATACCGGGGTAAACGCCGCCGCGATTACCAGCCCAATCAAAATCGCAAGAAGCTTGTTTTTCATGCCTCTCCTCCTAAAAAAAATATTACTATTACGGGTTTCGTAATAATATTAACCCTTAACGGAACCGCTGGTTAAACCTTCGATAAAATAGCGGTTAAAGCAAAGATAGATGATTATCATCGGAATAATTGAAAGAGCCGTACCGGCAAGCATCAGATTCCAGGAAGAAGCGGCCTCGCCGGAACTTTTTAGATTGACCACCCCCACGATCAGGGGCATGCGCCTGGGGTTCGCCATGGTAAAAACCATGGGGAGCAGGTAATCGTTCCAGGAACTCCTAAAGGATAAAATTCCGATGGTGGCCACCACAGGCGTGCAAAGGGGGGCGATTACATGCTTAAATATTTGAAAGAACGAGCAGCCGTCAATCTTTGACGCCTCATCAATTTCCTTAGGAATCGATTCAATGTAACTGCGGGAAATAAAAAGGTTGGTCGCGTTCATGGCGAAGATGTGGATCAGTATTACCCCCCACAGCGATTGATTAAGCCGTACCACCCGCATGATCATCATGAGCGGATAGAGGGTAAGGCTTCCCAGGGATACAAACATGGAGCTTAAAACCATGTAATAAAAGAACTGTTTTCCGGGAAAATATCCCCGGGCAAAAACATATCCGGCGATAATGCTGGTGGCAATAACACCGGCCACGCTAAAGACCGATATAAAGAGGCTGTTAAAGGTGTATTGCTGAAAATTGGCAAGCTTCCATGCCTGGACATAATTTTCGAACACAAATCTTTCCGGGATCAATTTACTGCCCGATGTTAGAATTTCACTTGAACTCTTAAAGGAACCCATGAATGTATAGAAAACCGGAAACAGGGTAAAGCAAAGGACCGCCAGAAGAACCAGGTAGATAAAGAAACGTGAAACTATTTTTCCTTTTACGGCCATAGATCCCCCCTAATCCGCTATCTTCTTGGTGGTTTTTAGATAGATCACCGATACGCAGGCCAGGATTACTCCGGTTACCACGGACATGGAAGAGGCGTAGCCTATCTGGATTGACCGTCCCGAGTATCCAAAGAAATATTTAAACACATAGGTCATGACCACCTCGGTGGCCCCGCCGGGCTGGCCGTTGGTTGAAGCGAGCACAAGGTCGGCAACCTTAAGACTCCCGATGATCGCCATAAGCAGAATTATCTGGAACATTTTTCCGATCATCGGCAGGGTGATATTCCAAAAAACCTTAAGCGGGGGGATACCGTCCAGGGCGGCACATTCGTATAACTCGTTTGGAATTTGCTGGAGGGCCACCATGAAAAAAATCATGTTTACGCCGGTATTCTGCCAGACCGATGCGCTGCCGAGCATCACCAGGGCGGTCCATTTGTTTCCAAACCAGTTGATATGTTCCCCTATAAGGTGCAGGTCCTTGAGCAGGACATTTACAATTCCATCGTAGGCCCCGAACATGAGGGAAAAAACGAGGCCCACAATGGCGGTGGAAATAATCGCCGGCAAAAAGAGCATGACCCGGAAAAAGCCCGCCCCAAAGATCTTTTTGCTCAACAGGATGGCAAGAAAGAGGGCCAGGGGTATCTCTACCGCTAATTTGCCAAAGGCCAGAATAAAGGTGGTGCCCAGGGACCTCCAATAATCCCTGTCCCTGGCAAAAAGACGGATAAAGTTTTCAAGCCCCACAAAGATGCTTTCGTAGCCATTGTAGCTATACATGGCAAAGCGGAGGATGTACAGGATGGGGAAGTAGACCAGGATCAGGAAGCCCAGGAGGGAGGGCGCGGCCATAACCATGGCCTGGATGGTATCTTTCCTGCTGTGTTCCAGTGACGAATACTTTGACCGTTTTTTCCGCATAGTCCCATGCCCCGATAGGCCCCGCCGGGCCGGATTCCGTCCACTCTGCATGACAAGCTTCCCGGTAAAGGGGAAGAATCCAATTCTTATAATTGGAATGAAGTTTTAATATGTTATCTTATGGGGAATGACTTGTCAAGGGGGGGCCTGTTACCGGACGGCTTTCCGCCGTATACAACGACCGCTCTCCGGCCCCCCTCCGCCCGCACTTCGTTGCGGGCTACCCCCCTGGCGGGTACTACAGGCTCCCCAGGTCCAGGGTGGCGGGGGACGCCCCAACCTCCAGGGTGAAGCGCCTGGGGGCCAGGTTGAGGACCAGGGTGTAGGGCCGGTTCGCCGCTGCCGTGACGGACAGCTTCCCCCCTTCCGGCCGGATGCAGAGATCGGTTTCAATTTCAGTTTCAAAGCCCCCTCCGTCCTCCGGGCCGCCAAAACGGAAGCGCCTGCAGCCCAGGGGTCCTTGCCGCAGCAGGGCAGGATCGGGGTTCCAGTTCAGGCGGAGGGCGGGGGCGTCCGGCGCCAAACCGATGCCGTAGCGCAGGAGATACCGGGTGGGGCCGATGCCGGACCAGCCGACAAAATCCCTCTTGTCCGCATCGGCGGAGGAGATACTGTCCGGCGGATAGTTCTCCCAGATGGTCCCCGTCTGTTCCCACACCCGGGCCACCGCGTCCAGGTGGTTCAGGGCGATCCCGGCGGCCAGTTTGTGGTAACCGTACCTTTCCAGGCCGTAGAGTATCATGGTATTGATGGGCGCCCACACGGAGCCCCGCCAGTAGCCGCCCCGGGGATCGTAGCCTTCTTCATCCGCGGCGCAGACCGGCGTCCGGTGGAGCCGCTTAAAGCTGCGGGGGTCCTCCAGGGCCTGGACAAGACGCTCCCCCTGGGTCTTGTCCGCGATCCCCGCGGCCAGGGCCCAAAACGCCGCTGCGGTCCTGACCGGGGCCCGGCTCCCGTCGCGGCACAGGTCAAAGTAGAAGCCCCGGTCCTCGTCCCACATGAGCCGGTTAACCGCCTCCGTCAGGGCGGCCCGATCCCGTTCCAGGGAGCCGGTCAATCCCTCGTCCCTCCGGCATAGGTCCGCCCTTTCCAGGATGCCTATGATGTCCAGCAGGTTTTCCGCGAAGAGGGTCATTTCGCAACTGGTGTCCAGGGCACAGCCCAGGTACCTGTTCCGGGGGGAATTGTCCATGCTGGCCCAATCGCTTACATAAAGGCCGTTGGCATGGCGCAGCAGGGTCTTCATGGCCCCGTACTGCCGCAGCAGGGGCGGCAGAACCTCCGCCAGGCGCGATAGATTGCCGGTCTGGGAAAAGCTCTGCAGCTCCCCCCAGGCCAAAAGGGGATGATTCAAATTATCCAGGGTGTAGTAGGCGGTTTCATCCTGGGGCCGGCCCAAATCGGGGTAGTACATCTCCTCCGGCGCCGGCGCTTTCTGGGAGAAGAGCCTGCGGAACCCGTACTGGTTATGAAAATACGAATGGAGGGGCAGGCCCCGGTGGTTCACCCAGTATTCCATGTCGGCCCCGGTCTGGCGCACCAGTTCCCTGGGTATTTCCCCGTCGGGAAGCTGTTTGACGTAAAAATTATCCAGGGCCTCTATGCCGGGCAGGAATGGCCGGGCCAGGTCCGTAAACATGGTGATGAATACCGTGTCCCACAAAAAGAAATCCTGGTTAAAGGCCGCGTCAACAAAGTTACTGATGAAGCCGCTCTCCGGCGCGGGGCGCCGGGCATTGGAAAAGGCCAGGGTCCACGCGTACTCGTAGCAGCCCAGCCATGCGTCATGGCCCGCCAGTACGGGCTCCGGCAGTTTGTCCCGGACTTCCTGGTAGCGGTAAAGGGGCTGGGAAGCGGTACCCCTTCCCTGGTAGTAAAGGCCCCTGGGGGCGTCTTCCTGGTAGCGCATCGCCGGCTCCTAACCCGTCCGGGCTCACCGAAAGCATGCCCACTGATCGGGATTTTTTTCATATTTATGCAAAAAATCCACAAGTGCAACAGGCTGCTAGCGGTAATCCCTAAGGGAATGAATCTGTTCCAGGGGCACCGGCCACCGGGCCCGCTCCCCCCGTTCCAGCACCCCTTCCAGGTCCTGGATAAAACGGTCGAATATTTCCAGAAAAGACTGAAGCAGGCCGCCCCGGTGGGGGCTCAGGTAGACCCGGTCAAAGCCCCGCAGGGGATCGTCCTTGGGCAGGGGTTCGGTTTCAAACACGTCGAGGCATACGTCAATATCGCCCCGGCGAATCCGGTCCAGCAGCGCTCCGTTGTCCAACAGGATCGCCCGACCGCAGTTAATAAATAGGGTGTCCGGCGCCAGGGAATCGATAAGGGCCCGGTTAACCAATTTCTCCGTGCCCGTGTTGTTGGCAGCGCAGACCACCACAATATCGCTGGCGGCAAAGATCTCCTCCAAACCGGCCCGCGTAACACCGTGATCCCGAAGGACCGCATCGTCCACAAAGGGATCGCTGACCCGTATGGCACAGCCGAAGGGGGCAAGGAAGCGGGACAGATTCCGGCCTATGCCGCCGAAGCCCACGATCCCCACCCTGGCGCCCTTGAGGACCCGTTCCCTGGAGTCGAAATCCAGGGGGGCCCGGAGCACCCAGGTCTCATCTCCCCTTTTCATGGCCTCCGCATGGCGGCCCACCATGCGGTACACGTTGAGGATATGGGCCAGGGCTAACTCCGCCACGGACTCCGAATAGCAGCCCCGCATGTCCGACAGTTCAATTCCCGCCCTGGCGGCGGCCTCCACCGCGGCCCGGGTGGAATTAAGTTTACCGATGTATTTGAGACGGGGGGCAAAGCTTAGATCCTCCACGGTGAATTCGGGGAAGGTCCACATGATCACCGCGTCGGCCCAGGCCAGATCCTCCCTAAAAGCTTCCCCCGTTTCGTGGTTCCGCCGCCGCACATGGGCCTTGGCCTCGAAATAATCAAAGTATTTTTTGAAGCGGTGATCCTCGTAAAAGGCTTCCGGCAGATTCAAAACCAGGTGATACTTTTCCATGGGAGTCTCCTAATAACCGGCCCGGGAGAGGCGGGAGCGTATCAGCTCCACGCTTTTCCGGTAGGCGGCGGCGGGATCGCCGGCTTGTACCCGGCATTCAAAACAGAAGCCCCCCTGGTATCCGTTTTTGCGCAGGACCCTAAAGGGGGCCTCGTAATCCAGATGCCCCGCGCCCGGCTGGAGCCGCTGGCTGGAGGCAAGGTGGATATGGCCTATATGGGCGGCGAATCGATCCAGGGTTTCTTCGATACGGGCTTCCTCTATGTTCATGTGGAAAAAATCCGCGGTGACCAGGACCTGCGAAAAATTCCCGGCTAAAATCAGGGACACCGCCTCCTCCACCAGGAGGATCATGTGGTTCTCGTAGCGGTTAAGGGGTTCCAGATAGATACGGGCGCCGGTTTTAAGGGCCGCATCGTTCAACACGGCCAGGGAATCCAGCAGAACCCGGCGGTCCTCCCCGGCGTCCCGGGGCGGAACCATGGGGGGAAGTCTCAGGCTGAACATACCCCAGGCCGCGGGCGCCACCAGGCCGCTTATCCCCAGGGAAGGGCACCGTTCCAGTATGGCCCGGATCTCTTCCAGGCAGGTCCGGCGCCTCTCCTCGTCAAAATCCCCGATCCAGCCGGTGTAGCCCCCGCATACCATGCGGACCGGCAGGGCCGCCTTCGCGCTGGCCTTCTCGATGGCCTGGTAATGGTCCCGCAGTTCCCTGCCGTCCACCTCGAAGCCGTCAAAGCCCAGGTCCTTAACCATGCTGAATTTATCCCCGTAGTCCCGGGGGAAAAAGGGTTTATCCTGGGTGGATAGGTACATAACCGCTACTCCTCTACCGCTATCCAGCGGTACTGCCAGGGGGCCATGCCGGTTTCCGATCCGCAGGTTTCCCCGCTCAGCAGATCAGTTCCCGTCAGTCCGGTCTTTAGCCTTAGACTTTTCCTGCTCACGTTTACCAGGACCAGGACCCGTTCCCCGGTCCCGCCCCGGAGCAGGGCGAAAACTTCGGGGCCCAGGGACCGCACTTCCTGGGGGCTGTTGGGGTGGAAGGCGGGAAGCTCCTTCCGCAGGGCCAGGAGCCTCCTGTAACGGGAGGCCACCAGATTCCGCAGATGCCCCTCCTGCCACAGTTGGGACCGGAGGGTATCCAGGTCCAGCTTTTCCCGGTTGATCCGCCGCTTGATCCCGGACCGCAGAAAAGCCTCCCGGTCTCCCCGGCTGCCCAGAAGGCTGTGGTAGTAGATTCCGGGCATGCCCATCATGGAAAGGAGGATGCACTGGGATGCCATGAATTTCCGGGCCCTGGTCTGATCATCCGCCGCATCCGCGGCAAGGGCGTCCAGGTAGTTGATGTTCAGCTCATAGGGAACCTCGCCGCCCTCGACGGTCCGGTAGCCAATCTCTCCCCCCCGGGCCAGGGTTTCCCGGACCAGGAATTCCCGCTCCCCGGGGCCCAGGATATCCTCAACGGGCCGCAGCCCGATACCGTCGTGGGAGGCCAGGAAGTTAAAGTAGCAGGACCCCCCGGCGCAGGGTTCCAGGGCGGAGGCCCAATCGGACAGGGCCTGCGCGTTCCCGCTGAGGAAAGAAAAAAGCGTCAGGGGCGGCAGGGGAAACTGGTACACCATGGCGGCCTCGTCGCAGCCGCTGCCGAAGTAGCTGATATTATCCCGGTGGGGTACGTTGGTCTCGGTGACGATGGAGCAGCCGGGGGCCAGGCTTTGCAGGACCAGCCGCATGAGCTTTACCATCTGATGCACCTGGGGCAGGTGCATACAGGAACTGCCCGGTTCCTTCCAGGCAAAGCCGATGGCGTCAAAGCGGATAAACCGGGCCCCCCGGAACGCGTAGAACAGGAGCACGTCCAGTATCTCCAGCAAGACCCGGGGGTTCTTGTAGTTAAGGTCCATCTGGTCGGCGCTGAAGGTGGTCCAGATATGCTTGAGCCCCCCGGAAGTTTCCACCGGGGTAAGCAGGGGCAGGCTGCGGGGCCGGATTACGGCACGGTAATCGGCGCCGGGGTCCGCGGCGATAAAAAAATCCCGGTATTCCTCCCGCCCCGCGCAAAAACCCTTGAAATAAGGGCTTTCCCGGGAAACATGGTTGATCACCGCGTCGAACATCAAATCATGGGTTGACCTGAGGGCCGCTATATCATCCCAGGTTCCCAGATCGGCATTGATCGCCCGGAAATCAATGACCGAAAAACCGTCGTCGGAGGAATAGGGAAACATGGGAAGCAGGTGGATAAGGTTAGGACCGCCGGGAAATTCCGTATCCAGGAACTCTTTCAGCGAGGCCAGGGGATTCATTCCGGGCCGGCGGATTCCGTCGCCGTAGGTAATAAGGGCCGCATCCCGGTTATCGACCCAGGGGTAACGGGGGAATTCCTGCCCCTTCCATTTTTCGATCAGGGCCTTTACGGAACGGAAAACCTCTTCGCAGGTATCCGGGTACATCGGCTTAAGGCATCCGCGAATTGCGCTGTCCATGCTTATCTCCCGATCCTGTTCCCCGTATCGGGATCGAAGAACATGGCGTCCCTTACGCTCAGGGCCGAGCGGGTATTCACCGGCAGATCCAGAAATTCAGAACTGACGATCTTGAGCTCCTCCCCGCCGATATGGGCCACCATGATGGAATAGCTGCCCTGGGGTTCCACAAAATCCACGGTCGTGTCGCAGATCCAGGATTCGCCGCGATCCATGGCCGGGGAAAGGCCGATGAATTCCGGCCTAATCCCCAGGACCGCCTCCTTCCCCGCATAGGGGGCCAGGGCCCCGTTCATGGCGGGGGGGACCTGGTATTTAAAGCCGGGGTGGACCGCAATGAAACCGTCCCCGGCCTTTTCGATCTTCACGGTAAAGAAATTGGTGGGCGGGGTCCCGATAAAGGAGGCCACAAAACGGGTGGCGCTGTTCCGGTACACCTCCCTGGGGGTCCCTATCTGCTCAATCTTCCCCTGGTACATCACGATGATCCGATCCGCCAGGCTCATGGCCTCCGCCTGATCGTGGGTGACAAAAATGGTAGTGGAATTTTCCTGCCGGTGAATCCGCTTCAGCTCGGTCCTCATGCTTACCCGCAGCTTGGCGTCCAGGTTGGACAGGGGTTCGTCCATAAGGAAAATCTTGGGCCGCACCACGATGGCCCTGGACACGGCCACCCGCTGCCGCTGACCTCCGCTCATCTGCCGGGGGTAACGGTCCAGAAAACCCTCTATCCCCGTGGCCCCCGCGGCCGCCTCCACCCTGGCCCGTATCTCCTCCCGCTTCAGCTTTTGCAGCTTGAGGGGATACGCGATATTGTCAAAGACCGTCATGTGGGGCCAAATGGCGTAGCTCTGGAAGATCATGGAAACCCCCCGGTCCTTGGGCTTCTTCCGCAGCACGCTTTCCCCGTCAATAAGGATATCGCCCCCCGACACCTCCTCCAGCCCCGATATCATCCTGATGGTGGTAGTCTTGCCGCAGCCCGAGGGGCCAAGGAAGACGATAAATTCCCCCTTTTCTATGGACAGGTTCATGCGGTTGACGATGAGGGGGCCGTCTTTGCTATACCGCTTTTGCAGGTCCCGCAGTTCCAGGTAACTCATGGAGCGCTCCTCAGGGCTATCACAGCTTGGCCCCTCCCCACATCTGGTTGATGTAGCGGCGGACGATGAAGGTAAAGACCAGGGCGGGGATGATCAGAATGATACTCCCCGCCGCGGCATACTGGGTCCCGCTGGACGTGGTTCCTATGGCCTTGTACACCACCAGGGAAAGGGTCTGATTCCGGCTGGTCAGGATCAGCGCGGAGATGGTGTCGTTCCAGGCGGTGTTAAAGGCATACATGGAACTGGCCGCCAGGGCGGGAAAGGCCAGGGGCAGGGTGATATGGATAAAGGTTTGAAAGGCGTTGGCCCCAAAGATAAGGCTGGCCTCTTCCAGTTCCCGGTTTATCCCCATAAAGATGCTGGAGGTGATCCAGGCGGTAAGGGCAATATTGGGGACCGAATACAAGAGGGCCAGCCCCAGTTGGGTGTCAAACAGGCCGAAGCGGATAAGCTGCTTGGCCATGGGGATGGAGATTCCCACCACGGGGAACATACGGACCACCAGGATCCCCAGGTTGATCTTTTCCTTGAACCTAAAGCTATACCGGGCCATGGCAAAACCGGCCAGACTGCCCAGGCTTAGGGATATAAGGATGGTGAGCAGGGAAACAATGATACTGTTTTTCAGCGCCGGCGCGGCGTTGTTGACGATCTTAAAAAACTGGGAAAAATTGTAGAGCGGGGCCTTGGGGTAGGAGAATTCCACGGGGCCCTCCTCTCTGGTACGTTCAAAATCGGCGAGCAAATCCCGGCCCCGCTTATCCACGTTGTACTGGCGCTTAAAGTGATTTTCCAGCCGGACCGGGTCGCCGCTGGTGATAACCGAGCGGTAGCCCCTGCCGTCCCCCCGGTCGTAGAATATTTCAAACTCCCCATTTTCCGCAGGGGCAACCTGTACTCTTACCAGGGGGGCAGGGAGAAGCCGTTTGGGAAATTCGCTCAATTCCACGGCGCTGGAAAAGGCCACGGTAACAAAATACAGCAGGGGAAGGACCACCAGCATCACCATGCCGGCAAGCACCAGGGTTACTACTGTTTTTTGAACTATGCTGTATTTATCCATCACAGGGCCTCCAGGTAGCTGCCCCGCTTGCTGATCCGGTAGTAGATCATGGTTACCGCGAAGACGATCACCGTGGTGGTAAAGGAGTAGGTAAAGGCCAGCTTCCCGGAGCTGCCGACGCCGGGGATAATATCCTCGTAAAAGGCAATCCGCTCCACTAGAAAGGGAACCTTGCCGTGGCCCAGCACCATCACCGCAATGGCCCAAACCTGCACCGCAGCAATAAGCCTAAGGATGATGGAGGTCATGATCGAAGGCCGCAGGATGGGGAGGGTAATATCCCTGAATATCCGCCACTTGCCGGCCCCGAAAGTGTAGGCCGCTTCCCTCATTTCTTTTTCTACGCCCTGGAGGCCGGCGGAAAGGATGATCATCACCGAGGGGGTAACCGTCCAGGTGTCGATAAGGATAATGAGGAACAGGGCGGAAAATCCTTCGGCGTTCAAAAAAAGGATGGGGTCCTTGACAAGCCCCGCGCCCATAAGCAGGGAATTGATCCAGCCGTCCTTAAAAAGCCCGGTCTTCCAAAGAATGGCCACCGCGGTGGGGGTAATGGCCATGGGAACCATGGCGATGAACATGAGCAGGCTGGAAAACCGGAATTTGATATTAAGAAAAACCGCCAGGACCAGGGCGATAAGGTACTGCAGCACCACGGAGACCGCGGCAAAAAGGGCGGTGTTCAGCACCGATTGGGTAAACAGGTCCGATCCCGCCATAAGGCGGAAATTTCCCGTCAGGGTAAAGGCGCCGGCCTGGGTGGTAAAAACCTCGGCAATTCCATCCAGCACCGGCATAAACCAAAAGACCGCATAATAGACAAAGGCGGGGGCCATAAGAAGGTAGGGCACAGCCCTGCGGCTCACCGTGATTCGCTTCATCGGACCCCCTTTTACTTTTTAACTCAGCGGCCCGCTAATTCCGCAGGGCCGTACATTTGGCTTCCAGATCCCGGAGGAAAGAATCCGAAGGAACCTGTTTGCCGGTCAGGGTCTGGTTAAAGGCGTCGTGGTAGAGCAGCTTTACCGCGTTCCAGTCCTTGTACTGGGTGGAGGGAACCCCGCTGACAATGGTGCTTGCCAGCATCTTGTTCCCCGCGGTCATGATCACGTCCGAGGAACCCAGCAAGGGGCCCACTTCGTTGATGGGGCTCAGGACCCCGCCGTAGTTGGTACAGAACTCGTAGTTCACCTGGGGGGTGGTAACAAAGTCGATCCACTTTTCCGCCAGGTCCTGATGGGGCGCGCCTTTCTGGATACCCCAGCACCAGGCGCCGGAGGTGGACCCAGCCCCCTTGCTGCCCTTGGGCGCGGCGCCTATCACCCATTGGTTCGGCGCGGCGTTGTAGGCTATGCCGATTGGACTCATGTGGGCAAAGGTGAGCCACACATCGCCCGATCGCATGGGGTCCGTGGGCGCGGTGTACTGGGCCTGTTCGGGGTAGAAGGCGTTCCCCGCGGCCATGAGGGCGATAATCTCCAGGGCCTTCTTAAAGCCCGCGGAGGTAAAATCGGGGAAGGCCCCGCCGTAGGCCAGACCCATACCCGCCATGGGGTAGAGAAGCTGGGAACCCTGGTTGTTCGCGGGCATCATGGTCTTACCCACCCCCTCGCCCCTGGCGATATTCACCGCCCACTGGGCATACTGCTCCCAGGTAATGCCATCAACCACGTTCTGCCTGGTAAGCCCCGCGGGCAGGTATTTAAGGGCGTCCACATTGGCGGCCAGGATATAGACATCGAAGGAATTGGGGACAAAGTACCGGGCGGCGCCCTTGTTGGTGGTCCCGTCGTACATCCCCGTCACCGTGGCTCCCGAATGCAGCTTGCCGGTAATATCTTCCATCCACCCGCCGTTCACATAGGGGGCCATGTTGGCCGTATCCGCATAGATAACATCGCTGATAATATTCCCGGTGTCCTGCTCGCTTTCGATCTTGCGGATAGCGTCGGCCTGGGCGATGAATTCCACATTCACCTTAACCCCGTACTGGCTTTCAAATTTCTTGGTGTACACGTCAATGATGTATTCCTTTTCCGCCGGCTGCGGAGTTCCGCTGAACAGAATATTTAATTCCCTGGAACCCGTGGATGCCGAACCCTCCCTGCGGCCGGCAGCAAAGACCATCCCCGCGCACAGGAACAGTCCTAGACAAAGCCCTAATCTGTTTCTTTTCATTTTCAACCTCCTCATAGGTTATCTTTACAGCTTACCATACCGGCCCCCGGACCATGGCATTATTTTATTAGTATTACCGGAAAAGTTTGCACTATTTTCTCATTATAGGGTAAAATGAGACATGGATTCGGAAGAACCTGATATTCCCCCGGCAAACCGGGAAACCGTTTACCCCAGCCCCGGCTATTCCTTCTGTTTCCAGATGACTCTGGACCGGCGGCTCCACTACAACCGGCACTACCACGGGGAGTATGAATTCGCGGTCTGCAGGAGCGGCAGCGGGGAGGCCTATATCGGGGATGTCGTGCTATCGTTTAAGAGTCCCGCGGCCTTTTTCATCTCCCCCAAGACCGCCCATACCCTGGTGAGCCGGGAGAATTTCGACGGCTGGATCATCCAGATTCCCCCCATCATCCTGGACCGTTACGAAGGCCGGCCGGAATTCCATTTCCTGGTGGAACTGATACGGAAGAGCAGCCCGGCCCTGCGTTTCTCCGAACAATGCTCGGCCCGGATAATCCCGGCCCTGGAAAAGGCCCAGGCCCAATCCGGGTTTTTCCGCTGGACCGCCCTGTTGGAAGCCCTCCACGCCGCGTCGGAGGACCGGCAGGCCCGGGTCTGCTCCTTCCGGCGGGGCCGGGATAAAGCCCAGGAGGAAGACCGGCTTAACACGATAATCAGCAGTATCTTTACCCATGCCGCGGAGCCCTACCGGCTGACAAGCCTGGCCGCCGATGCGAACATGTCGGTCCCCAGCTTCTGCCGCCGCTTCAAAAAAAGGACCGGCATGAGCTTTGTGGAGTACCTCCATTCGATCAGGATAAACACCGCAAAGAAACTGCTCCAGCAGAGCAAGATGTACGTGGACGACATTTGTTACGAGTGCGGCTTCAACTCGGTTTCTTTTTTTAACCGGAAGTTCAAGGAGCATACCGGCATGACCCCCGTGGAGTACCGGCAGCGTTTCGGCGCGGATTTCCATGAGGCCGGCGGCCGTTAAAAAAATGTATATTCTGTACTATCATATATATTGATATATCACTGTATTACGACTGTCAAGTATATACCGTAAAAAAATAAGGGGAAGTCTCCCCCCTGGGGCCGCGTCTATTCTTTGACTCCCCTAAAAATCACCCGGTTGCTGTGGCTGGGCGGATACTCCTCGATAACGAAATGCTCGCCGTCAAAGTTGATGGTCACGTCTATACCGGCCTTTTCATCCTGCATAAAGGGCATAAGACTCTGGTCAATAACCTCCCGCTCAAGGGCGGTCCTGGTATCCGCATTGGGGTATAGCGTACAGGCAAGCTTTAGGGCCCGCTCACGGGGCGTCTTGCCCTGCCGGGAAACGATGGTCTCCGTGCTTTTCTTGGGGTCCACGAAAAAGGTGGGGGTCGGGGAATTTCCGGCGGTCAAATGCCAGCCCAGCAGTTCCCCTTCCCGGCGGGTAAAGGACAGCACCGCGGGGACTTCCCGGGACGACAACAGGGAAGGCCCTAAAAATACCCCCCGCACCCTGCGGGGTAAACCGGCAATATCCCAATAATCGTTAATATCTTCGGAGTACCAGTCCGGCGGGGAAACGGAATCCTCCCTGGCAAGCCGCTTATCAAGTTCCTTTAGCGCCCGGATCCTCAGGTCCAGCAGTTCCATAATCCTCCCGTAGACCCAAATTTGGGTGTCCGCTACGGTGTAAATATGGGCCGTATTGGAGGTAACAATTTCCTCGCCGAACCGGGTGATGGTGCGGAATTTCGGCACATCGATAAACCGCAGGGGGCTAAGGCGCACGGAATAGTCCAGGGGCAGATAGAAAAAGCTTACGCCAAAGGCCAGCGCCTTGGCATTTTTTAGGGGTTTAATCTTCGCCTTCAGTTCGTTCCGCAACTGTTCATTCAGGGCGATCTTTTGCCCCACGGTTTCACGCCCGGCGCCGCTTACCCGTAAGGCGGGCGAATTAAATGCGTTGATTTCATCGGCATATTCGATATACCAGGTCAGTTGGAATTCGGGGAAATAATCAGATATGGTTCCATCGGTAAGGAACAGCGTCGATGCGGCATCGTCCTTGTCCCGCAGTATGACATACCGGGTCTTGGCCGCCAGGGTATACTGAAAAAGGACCTTGTCATTTTTTCCGTAGTTCCTCTTGAGGTAATCCGTAAATTCTTCCGAAAGGCCCTCAAGGGCGCGGTCCTCCATATCCAGAGTAACAAAAAACATTTTGGGCGGGCCGTTCCTCCCCGGCAGATAGTCCCTTTTTTGAAAGGTCCACAGTTCCACCGGGTGCAGCGTCAGGGTGCAGGTTTCCCCCCGCCGGGTAATTTTGAATTCACATTTTCCTTCCAGGATATTAAAATTGGGAATTTCATAAACCGTTTCCCCTTCCCTTTCGCCGCCACTCCACCGGTAGCCCCGGAGGCGGGTATCAAGGGTTGGCAGGCGGAGGCCGGTTTCTCCCCGGTCCGGCAGCAGGGAACCGGGGGGCAGGTACAGGGCGGCGGTCTTAAACTCCCACCCCCCGTCAAAAATCTCCTTGGTCCAATAACCCGTGTTCCCCTCCCCGTCCAGTCCCGCCACCCGCAGTTCCCGGGCCCCGTTTCCCCGGCCGTTTTGCAGTATGGTGATAAAGCGGCTTAGGGCCGCCTTTCCGCTCAGGGGAATAGGGGGCTGGGGCCGCCAGTCTTCAGGCGGCAGCCCCCATTCGGTAAGGTTGGAAAAATAATTCGTGCCGGAAAGGTTAGACCGGTAGGGAATATAGGTATACTTGAAGAACATGGGGTCCGCCCCGATAATGTCAAAATCGGCGATACGGGTATACATTTCCCCCGCATCGTTCATGACAAACATGGTAGAAGCGCTGGCCGAAAGGGCCGCGGCCTTAAAGGCGCCCCGTTCGGGGCCCAGATAATTCCGGCTAAAGTCACTGGGCAGTCCCGTATCGGCGTAACAGATTTCCTGCCCGTCTTCCAGCAGCACATAGATGGTGGCAATCTCCATGGTTCCGTTATGGTGCTGATTGCCAAAGGGGTCTTCGTAATACAGGACATGGGTGTTCCGTTTTCCCAGAGTCCACGCGATATTCTTCGCCGTCCGCTCATCAAAAAAAAGCTGCCCCTCTACCGGCCAGCCCTGCCGGTCAAACCACACATCGCTTTTGCGGCCAATGATGCTGTCAAAACAGAACCGGTAAAATCCACCGTCGTCCGAAAGGGCGACCAGTTCGTCGGCATCGGCGGCTATGTTTACTATCTTTTTCGGTTTGGAAAAACCCGGTTTCCAGCGGTTATGGGGAAGTCCGGTCTTTTCAAAAAGCGTCCATTCGGCGGGCTCTTGGTTTGCATCGATGCTCTTATACCAAATAAGCCCCTCCCGTATGATATAATAGTGATAGGTATTAAAGGTCTGGGTCCGTGTTTTAATATATACCGCATCGGGGAAAACGCCGTTTATGTCCTCTCCCGGCGGTTCCCGCAGGCCGGGGTCCAGGGGCCTTGTCAGGGAACGGCAGGATACCAGCAGGATTAAGACGGCAAAAAGCCTGACCCCTAGCTTTACGCCGCAGGGCAGGCCTCCGCTAACCGTTTTCAGGGGCTTAAAACGGCCGGGCCGCTCTAAACGATTTGAGCATCCTTCGGCACTAGTGTACCGTATCGTTGACAATTGGCTTAATGAAGTCAAACCACGGACCTCACGGACCACACAGAAAAACCGAGAAAACCCAAAGAATATGAGATATTTAGGACGATTTTGCTTCA
>JAISQJ010000086.1 GCA_031274285.1 Treponema sp.
GGTGACGATCTGGTATTTCCCCGTGGCTACCATCTGGGATTCCACCAGGTTCCGCACCGTCAGGCTGTCGGCCCGCGTCTTTTCGGTACTGACGTTGGAGGTAAACTCCACCACCGCCAACCTGGGCAGTTCCTGCCCTTGTAAGTCCTGGGCAAAAACCATACCGCTGACGGTCAACAGTAAAACCGCAAGACTTAACCATAACTTTTTCATACCAGATCCTCCTACTTCTTATCTCTTACTTATTATTTCTTATCTAGTTCCCCGTTAGTCCCTCTTCGATGCTCTCCTTCGCGTAGGCCCGGGCCGCAAGGACCCCTTCCAGCATGGCGGCCTTGGCCCCCTCTTCGGCGTTTTGCGCTTCGATGATATTTTCTTTGACCATGGCGGCGACCAGCGCGTTGACCACGGCGGCGGGGTCGATCTTTTCTACCAGGTCCAGAATGTCTTTACGGGGGAAGCGGACCAGCACGTAGGCCGTGTACCACTCCCGGCCTTCGGCGTTGAGCCCGGTTTCGATGTGCCACTCCAGGGGCTCGTAGCGGGGGATCCGGGTTTTGACGGAGCTCGTTATGGCCGTCTCAATGAGGCGCGCGGCGTCTTCCACATCGCAGTCGTTAAAGAGCGAATATTCGGTGATGTCCAGCCGGGCGGAAAAGTCCGAGGCGATGGTGGCCGCGATACTGGCCTGTACGTTCTGCGTTGCCCGCTGGCGGGCCCGCTGTTCCGTGGCGGTCTTGGTCGATATGCCCACATCGTAGTACCACTGGGACACCCCCAAGGGGCCGGCGTTTTCGTAGGCCGCCCGGCCCCCTTCCAGGGGCCGCATGATCCAGGCCGGGCGCGATGCGTTGAGGCCGGCGGGAGCGGCGGCGAGCCTTCTCAACTGGTCGTCCGCCTGCAGCAGCACGGTATACAGGCTTAAGGTTTCCGCTTTTTCCACGCCGGTTATTTTCAGGCTAAGGCGGTATTCGGCTCCGGCCCGGCTAATGGCCCCGGAGAGTACGGCCTGGGCCCCGCTCCGCTCCCCCAGGGCCTGGATGGTGCTTTCCTCCACCAGGCCGGAGCGCTGGTAGATTATTTCCACTTCGATGCCGCGAACCACCGAGGGGTCCCGCTCGACCAGGCGGAACGCGCCGGAGCTGAGTAAGCGGGAGGAAAGCGTGTCCGTGGCGTAGGCGGATAAGGCCTCGGTAGGCGCGCCGATTGACAGGGGCAGTAAGCGTATACCTAAGGGCGCTTGGGCGGCAAAATGGGGCGCGGCCGCGGCTAAGGCGGCGTCCAGGCTCAGGCGTTCCTGTCCATAGGCGGTTACCGCGGCCAGGAGTAAGATCACCACTAATTTTTTCATACAACACCTCGCTTTAAAAGTTAGTTTTCTAATAGCTGTTTTACCTGTGTCCAAAAGGTCCCGTTGTCACGGTAAAAATTCGCGGCCAGGCGCAGGGCCCGGTTCCTGTCGATTTCCGTTATCCGTTTTGTTTCCGACCGGCAGAGAGTTTCACCGTCCTTGAGCAGGGTGAGGGAGGTTTCGCTGACCGATAAGCCGGCAAAGGCCCCTTCCTGTTCTTTGACGTTAAACGCGATAACAAAAACACAGCCGTTCTGCAGCGAAACCGCGTAACGCTGCAGGGCCGCCTGCAAGCCCCCGGAAAGGGTGTCTTGTTCGGCCTCCGTCAGGGGGGAGCCGGAAAACGCTATGACCGCGCTTACGGGCAGGACCTCGAAGGAAAAGCCGCTTGAGGGATTGGCCGGGGCGTCCAGCAGCAGTTCCAGATGGACATTGTAAGGGCCGGGATCCAGTTTTGCGGTGTGGATTTGCAACAGAAAGGTATTATCCGCGTCCAGGGCATAGCGAGCGGCCGGCGCGGCGGCGCCCACGATGTCCACCCGGCAGAGAGCCGCCCCGATGCTTTGATACAGGGGCGAAGAAAGGGTTACGATAGTGTTAAGGGTATCCCCCTTCCGTATGGTTTGGGCCGGAATGGAGCCAAACGTAATGCTGCCGGAGAGCGATCCCGCCTGCACCGTGCAGTATTCGTAGAGCCCGACCCGTCCGTTGGGGCTGTCGTAGTAGGCAAGGGCCCGGTGCAGGGGGTTTTCGCGGAGGGATTCGGCCAGGCCCGCATAGACCTTGAGGGCCCCGGTGAGCGCGGCCTGCCCGGCAAGCAGGCCGCCGTAGCGTTGGGAAATATTTCGGGCAAAATCCCGGATGTCCTGTTCCGCCTTTTGCCGCGGAATTTGACACAACACATAGACGATGTAGGCTTCCCCGCCTGCGGGATTGGCGTAGATTTCCGTGTAGTACCTGTCCGCCCCCACCTGGGAGACCACCGCCTGGGCAAAGCGGGTGATGTCTTCCTCTTTTTCCAGGTAGCTGTCCAGGGCGCCGGCGGCCCCCGCTGTACTTGTTTTTTCCACGGAAGAAGCCTGGATATATTCGCCGTAATATTTGAGGACCTGGTTAAAGGCGTCTTCCCGGGCCGCGTTCCGCGCGCCCGCGGCGGAGCTAAAGGCGTTGGATACACCGATAAAGTAGAGTTCTTCCGCGCTTTTGGGAACCGCGTCCACCCAGCAGGGTTTTTCCGCGGGCTCGGTGCGGGACAGCCGGGGCGTTTCCGTCCCGGCCCGGCCGGGCGCGGGTCTTTCCGGTCCGGCTAAAACCTCCGTGGACGCGCAGGCGGCAAGGGAGTATACGGCCGCCGCTGCAAGCACACAAAGGACCGAATGTTTTGTACCCTGTGATACGGCCATGGCAGTATACCCCTTACCTGGACCCTATAAATCCAGGGCGCCGCTTAAATTCCCGCCGAAGAATTCCGCGGTCTTTTCAAGCTGTTGTTTCCGGGCCGCATCCTGCTCCGCGGCGGCCCGCTTGGCGTAATCCGCGGCCTGTTCCCTGCCGTAGTCGTCGATAACCTGGGCAACCCGGCTCCTGGCAATCTCCATGAGCACGTAGACCTGGTAGGCCTCGCGGTTGGCGCTGTCCAGGTACACTTCCGTGTAAAACTGGGCGGCCCCCAGGGCCTGGGCCACGTTTTGGGCTATCCGCTCGTTAAGCTGCTGGGCCGCTATCTGGGGGGAAAATACCTCGCCGGAGATCCCCGCGGTTGCCGTGTATTCCCTTGCCTTGTTCGCCATTAGCGTACCGTAATAATCGACCAACTGGCGGCGGCCGTCCTCCTGCGCGTTGTTCCGGGCCTGGGCATCGGTGGCAAAACGGAGGCTTGCGCCCACAAAGCTCAGTTCCGTACCGGATTTTGGAACGATGTCGATCCAGTCCGGCCTTACCGCGGGGGCCGTCCTAATGGGCCGGGCCGCCTCGATGGCCGCTTCCCGGGCCGACTGCTGGGGCGCGGCCTGCGGGCCGGACGCTGCCGAAGACGCCGGGGCGGAGGCGCAGGAGGCAAGGACCGCAAGGGCAACCAGGGCCCCTGCGGCTGTGCTGCAACATACCTTTTTCATCGTGATACTCCTTTCCTAGTTTATGCTCGTTGCGGAGCATGGTTTTCCCGTCCATACGGACGGTAAAAATAAGAGATAAAAAATAAGAAGTAATAAGTACGATGAACAGATAATCCGGGGACCCGGAAAAGCTTATATCCTAGTAAATCTATCGGATTGGGGGGGGGGGGGGGGTAAACGCTTATTAAGGAAAAGCTGAGGGAAACGGACCATGGACGCTCCTTTTCGCTGTAGGAACCAAGTTTACCCGGTTTGGGAGGGGGTGTCAACGGGGCTGCTCTTGGTCAGTTTTTTACGTGGCGCATCACGGGGGGCGGGCAAAACCCGGTGTCAGGGGTGCAGGCCGCCAAAAACCGGTGTCAGTCACTTTTTTCATTTTTTTGAATTTTTTTCCCGTCAGAAGCAAGCGCCACGCAGGATCGCGCCCTTATAGAGGTATGAAAACCTTTAAAGTTTTAGAGCTTCATGATAACCCGAAGCTCATCCGACAGGCTAAGAAATTCGCCTCCCAGGGTAAGTCGCTCAACCTTACGGTCGACGTGGTCTTCAAAGCCTTGTTCGCAGGCCCAAGCGGGGACTCCCATGAAGCCCTCCGCTCCCTCCTCTCTGCCTGTATCAAGCGTCCCGTCCGGAACCTTATCGTCAGAAATAACGAGATAGGCCCCGAGGACCTTACCGGAAAAATAGCACGGTTAAACATACCGATGGGCACCCATCAACTAAACCGCTTCCCCACAAAAGCCGGGGCTGCAGCCTACCTAACGACAGGGAGGCTACACCCGGCGGTAGCCCCTGGTACGACAGAAACACAGCCGCTAAATTTTTTGGGGGGTGGCCGGGAAATCACTGCGGGGGGAACCTAAAAAGGGGGGCCCCGCTGTGAGTTTACCGGCCAGGACCCCAAAGAAAATTAATATGCTGTGTTCCTGCCGTACCGGTAGTTTCCTCCAGGTGTATCCTCCCTGGGAAAAGTTGCTGCCCCCGGCTAAACTGGAAGTGAAATGGGGTATATACTTGGGGTATCAGGGCAAGGAAGGGGTAGCGGGGATGATACAGGAGCTAAGCCGCGGGGAGGAGGGGATCAAGAGTGCGGAGCGGGAACTGGGGAAGATGAACCGGGACGCTGAGCAGTGGGCCCGTGCCTTATTCCGGGAGAAGGCTGCCATGGACTACCGATCCGGGATGGGCAATGCCCGGGAAGACGGCGTCAAGCTAGGCAGGGCTCAAGGCCGGGAAGAAGGCATTGTGATAGGCGAAGCCAGGGGTCTTGAGCTAGGCCTCAAGCAGGCCCGCCGGGAGAAACTTGAAAGCGCCCGCAGGATGAAGAAGGACGGTTTTACCCCGGAACAAATCCAGAAATATTCCGGGCTGTCACCGGAGGAGATCAGAAAACTCTGAAATGCCTCCTTTCCCTTCACCAAACCGCTTCCCCAGTAGAGATCCCGGAGGCTACTATCAGGTGTATCCTCCGAGAAACTCCTCTAGCGCCCCCCCTATCCCAAGATCGTAGATCCGGCGTAGATGGGCCCCCAGGCCTCCGGCCAGGGAGCGGAGCCTTGCTTCCCCCGGATCCGGCATGCCGATGGCCCGCAGAAAGCCCGCCGGATCTTCCCTAGCCCTCAGGGCTGCCGTGGAAAGTTCCGCCGCCGCCGGGTCGTCCAGGGGGATGGGCTTCCCGTCCTCCCCGCTGCCCGCGAGGAACCGGGCCCAGGAGGCCAGGGCAAAGAGGATGGCCCCGTGGGAGGCCCTGGTCTCCTCCAGGGGCTTGAGTATGGCGTTGGGAACCTTTTTGGAACCATCCGATGCGAGGCGCAGCACCGTGTCCGCAATGTTCCGGTTGGAAAACCGTGTTATCAGCGTATCCTTGTAGTTCCCCAAGTCTATGCCCGGCACATCCGGCACGGTGGCGCTTATCTCTTCCATGTAGCGGTCCCGGATAAAACGCCTCAGCAGGGGGTCCTCCACCGCCTCCGCCACGCCCCGGTAGCCCATCAGGTACGCGGGGTAGGCCAGGGCCGAGTGGCTTCCGTTAAGGAGCCGTATCTTCATAAGCTCGTAGGGCTCCACATCCTTTACAATCCGGACCCCCGTTTCCTCCAGGGCCCTCAGGGGGAAGCCTTCCTGAAAGCGGTCTTCCAGCACCCACTGGCGGAAGTCCTCGCAGCCCACGGCCCAGCGGTCGTCCAGGCCGTAACGGTCTCTAAGCTCCTCCATAAAGGCCCCGGTGGAGCCGGGGGTAATCCGGTCCACCATGGAAAGGGGGAAGGCCGCGTTTTCCTCTATCCAGGGGACCAGGTCAGGCCGGACTTCCCGGCAGAAGGAAAGCAGGCAGCGGGTCAGGATCTTCCCGTTGGAGGGGAAGTTGTCGCAGCTCATGACCGTTACCTTTCCTCCCCCCTCCCGGCGCCGCTTATCCAGGGCCAGGGCCAAAAAACCAACGGTACTCTCAGGCGAATCCGGGTGCGCGGCATCGTGGATCAGCTCAGGCTGATCCCAGGCCAGGTCCCCCTTCACCGTATCGTAGCCGTAACCTTTTTCCGTCACCGTAAGGCTTATGATCTCCCCCCGGCTCAGGACTTCCAGCGCCTGGGCCGGATGGGATACCGCGTTCAAATAGCCCATGATGGACCCGATAACCCGCGGTTCCTCCTCCCCGCCGGCGCTCCGGGAAACCAGGGTGTAGAGGTAATCCTGTGCCGCGGCGATCCGGGCCAGGGGGAAGCTGTCCGGCCTCAGGTTTATCCCGAAGATCCCCGCATCGATGCGTCCCCAGTGCAGAAGCTCATCGATATAGGCGGCCTGGTGGGCCCGGTGGAAATGCCCCAGCCCCAGGTGGACGATCCGGGGTTTCAGGTCCTTCCGGTCATAGCGGGGAATCCGCAGTCCCCCGATCCGCCGCCTGCCCAGGGTTTTCAGGCTCTTTTCGTTCAACGCAATCCCCAACATCTGCCTGCCTCCAAAGATTTTATATACCCCCGCCCGTTTTTTTGATACCATGCCGCCATGGGACTCAAGCTAAAAGCCCTTGCCTTCGATCTGGACGGTACCCTCTACCCCAATTACCGCTTTAACCGTAAACTGATTCCCTTTATCCGGCGGGAACTTCCCCTTCTCTTGGCCTTTGGTCATGCCAGGAACAGGCTGCGGGGCAGGGGAGGGCCCATGGAACATCCCCTGCCGGGGGAGGACTTCTATACCGCCCAGGCCCGGCTCATGGCGGCCCGGCTTGGAATCTCCGGTGTAGACGGCCTGCGGGAAAAGGTGGAACGGCTCATCTACCGGGGCTGGGAACCCCTCTTTCGGGGGATCAAACTCTACCCCCATGTGGTGGAAACCCTGGAAACTCTGCGGCGGCGGGGCTTCAAGCTGGCCCTCCTCTCCGATTTTCCCCCGGAAACAAAGCTTTCCCTGTTGGGCCTGGAGGGGATCTGGGACCTGGTCCTCTGTTCGGAAGTCCTCGGCGCCCTTAAACCCGACCCCCGGCCCTTCGCCGCGCTTGTCCGGGGTCTGGGTCTGGAACCCGCTGAAATCCTCTATGTGGGGAACAGTGTCTCCTACGATATTCAGGGGGCCAAAAATGCCGGTCTCCGGGCCGCCCTTATCAGCCCCTGGGGGCGGGGCTGCCGGGACGCGGACTTCGTTTTTCGCAGCTATCGCAAATTGGGCCGATATGTGTTAGGGTAGGCTCAAATGGCATTTTTCACCCCGGGAAACCTCATAACCCTGGCGATTGTGGCCCTCCTGCTCGTACTTTTCCGCTTTCTCGATAAAGGCAAACGTCCCCTGGACCTCCTCTCCAAGTATTCGGATAAGCTCAAGGAGGACCTTGCCAGGTATGCGGCGGAAAAAGAGGAGGCGGTTAAGGGTTACGGCGTCTCCCTGGATGTGGAACAGCAGGCCGCACGGGAGCTGATGAAGCGCCTGCAGCTTAGCAATCAGGAACTTGACGGCAAGGCCGCCGCCATGGCCAAGATTGATGAGCGGATTCACGGCTACGATTCTACCCTGGAAGAACTGGTGGACATGACCGCCCGGGTCCAGGAAAACCTGGATCGCCTGCGGGATGAGTCGGTCTTTGTGGAAGATACCTTTGCCCAGGTCAAGGGTCTTAGGGAAAAACTGGGGGCCCTGGAAAAGGACCTGGGGAATCTGGAACAGCGTTTTCTTAGGGAAAACGAGGCGGCCCTGGAAAAAACCCAGGAAACGGTCCTGGTCTCCCTTAAATCCACCCTGCATGACCTGGAAGCCCAGGCCGAAACCATAGAATCCAAGGTGGAAGATCACCGGGAAGCGGTCAACCGTATCGAGACGGAACGGGCCGCACGGCTGGAAAGGGATGAGCAGCATATCAGGGATACCCTGGCCCGTTCCCTGGAGGAAGCGGCCCAGCGGGCCGGCAAGCTGGAGGACGCCGCGGTGCTAAAGCTCCGGGACCAGGCTCAGGACCGGGTGGAAAAGCTCAAGGCCGCGCTGGAAGAAAAGATAAAGACCTACCAGGAAACCGCCAAAACCAGGGTAACCGAACTGCAGGAACTGCTCAAGCAGCAGCGGAGCGAGGCCAAGACCGTTGCCGCCGAAATTGCCCAGGCCCTCAAGGGGCAGCAGCAGGAGCGGCAGGCCGGGGAAGCGGCCTTTGCGGTCCAAAGCGAACAGATACATGCGGCCCTGGCGCTCCAGGAACAGCAGTGGATGGAAGCCTCCTCGGACATGGACGCCGCCGCAGTCAGCCAGCGGGAGTATTGGAAATCTCTGACCTCCGGCCTGGAAACCACCCTGGAAACCCAGCGGAGAGATTGGGATGCGGCCGCCTCGGGGCTTAATACCGCCCTGGCCGCCCACCACGACCAGGTGGAAACCGCCCTGACGGCCCAGAAAGACCGGGTGGAAACCGCCGTTTCAGAGCTCAGGAGCCGCATAGAAACTACCCTGGAGACCCAGCGGCAGGACTGGACCGCCGCGGCCTCGGAGCTTAACGCGGCCCTGGCCGCCCATAGCCGCCGGGTGGAGACCGCCATCGCCGCCCAGGCGCGGGACCTGGACGCCGCGCTGGCGGCCCAGCGGGATCAGGTGGAAACGGATTTTTTCGCCCAAAAGGACCGGATGGAAACGGACCTTTCCGCCCTGAAAGACCAGGTGGAAACCGGCGTTTCAGAACTCAGGGGCCAAATGGAAAGCGTCCTGGAAGCCCGGCGGCAGGACTGGGCCGCAGCCGCGGTCGAACTGGAGGCCGCCATCGCCTCCCAGGGCGGGGAACTTGAAAGCGCCCTTGCCGCCCGGCGGCAGGAAGTCCAGGCGGCCCTGGCCTCCCAGGATCAGGAAGTCCGGACCGCCCTTGCCGCCCAGGGCCAGGAACTTGAGGGCGCCCTTAGCTCCCAGCGGCGGCAGGCCCAGGCCGCCATCGCCGCCCAGGAGCAGGAGCTTGAGCGGGCCCTTAGCGAGCGGCAACAGGAAGTCCTGGCCGCCCTGGCCGCCCAACTGGAGGAATGGACCGCTGCGGCCGCCAAAAACCAGGACAGCCTGCGGGATCAGCATGAACAATGGAGGGCCGGCCTGGAGACCGCGGCCCGGCAGGCCCTGGAGGAGTCGGAATCCTGGCTGGAAACCTACAAGGCGGCCCAGGCGGAGGAATTCGATCGCCTTGCCGCCATTGCCGACGACGCTTCCCGGCTGGAGGCGGAACTGCGCCGGATCATGGAGGAGGCCGAATCCCGGATCCGTTCGGATTTTGCCCGCTTCGAGGAGGAATCGGCGGAGCTTCGGCATACCGCCTCCGCCGGCTTCGATGTCCAGGTCAAGACCTTCAAGGCCGCCCTGGATCATCTGCGGGAGGAACTGGCGGAACTTACGGAAACCGCCCACGGCGCGCTGGCGGAAAAGCTTAACGCCTTCGAGGACGAATTCTTCTCCGATCTTTCCCAGCGCAAGGGCGATATAGACCGCCGTTTCACCCAGTGGCAGGAAACCGTGGATCAGCGCTTAAGCGCCCTGGGGGAAGAAGCCCTGGCGGACCGGCGGGAAATGGAAGCCGCGCTAACGGAGGAGTCCCGCAGGAACCTGGCCGCCCAGGGGGAGAAGCTTGCCTCCGGCCTGGAACGGCTGCACCAGGAAACCGCGGCCCTGGAAGCGGGCATCCGGGAAGAAATGCTGGCCGCCGACGAGGCCCGCCTCTCCTTTCGGGAACAGATAGACCGGGACATGGAAGAACTCAGGCTTTCCGCGGAAAAGTCCCTCAAGGTGGAAATCGAACGCTACACCCTTTCCGCCCAGGAAAGCATCAGGCTAAACCAGCGTGACCTGGAAGGCCGGCTCAAGGAAATCTCCGACATCCTGGAAACCCGGAACAACGAGCTAAGGGCTTCCCAGGAGCGGGTCCGGGAACTGGCGGAAGAAAACGACAGCCGCCTGGCCCAGTTCCGCACGGCCCTGGACAAGGCCAGGGAGGAGGCGGCGGCCCAGCGGCAGGAGATTCTTGCCCGGATCCAGGAAGAGGCCAGGGGGCTCAGCGTTTCGGTGGAGGAGGCGGAGAGCCGGATCAGGGACTTTAGCGCCCAAACCAAGCTCTTTGAGCGCACCGACGAACTCAAAGCCGCGCTGGAAGACCGTATCGAGGATCTCCGGGGCGACATTGACCGGCTGGATCTGCGTAAATCCGAAGTAGCCCAAATGGAAGGGGAATTTGTCCGTATCCGGCGGCTGGGGGACGAGGTAGGGGCCAAGATGACCCGCTTCCTCCTGGAACAGCGCCGCATCGAAGTCATGGAGGGGGATTTCAACCGCCTGCTCCAAATTTCCCAGGCCGTGGAGGAGAAACTGGCCCAGGTTCAGGATACCGACGACACCCTGGAGGCCCTGCAAGTCCAGCTCCGCCGCCTGGAAGACGCGGTCCGGGAAACCGAGGAAAAGTACCAGCGCATCGAGCGGAAAAACGAAACCCTGGAGGAAACCAGTAACGGCATCGCCCGGAATTTCAAAGCCCTGCAGGACTGTGAATCCTACCTTTCCCGCCTCAGGGTGGAGCAGGAAAACCTGGCCTCCCAGCTTGAACGGCAGCGGGACAGCATCGAAACCCTGGCCGGGGAGAGTGAAAGGGCCCAGGAAGCCTCTGAAAAGCTGGGCCTCCTGGACGAATCTCTGGCCGCCATTGAACGGCGTATCAAGGATATGGACCGGGCACGGGAGCAGTTGGCGGGCATGGAAACCCGGATGGAGGAACTATACCGCGAGACCCAGGAGCAGGTAAAACTGGCCGGAACTATCCATAACCGCGACCAGGGCGCCGTTCGGGACAGCAGCCCCATTACCCCCGCCGTGCGGGAGAATGTCCTCAGACTTGCCCGCCAGCGCTGGACCAAGGAGGCGATCTCCAACGCCCTCAAAATATCCCAGGGGGAGGTGGAACTCATCCTGGAATTCGCCACCCGCGATTCTGACTAAGGACATACGCAGCTCCTAGGGACGCTAAGCGGCATTGCCCCGGTGCTTGGCCCACGTGATGCGGCCCATTGATCAATCGGGGGAGAAAGCACAAAATAGGTAATCGTGAAACCCGAGAAAACCACTATGTACCGGCAGGATGGGGGCCGGAATCTTCCCCGTCTCTTGCTCCGTATCGTCGGCCTTCAATTACTCCTCGCCCTGCTGGTTTTGGCCGCCGCTTCCTGTAAGACTACGCCCAGCATGGGCGCCGATGGGGTTGCCAACGTAGACCCCATCCCGGCAGGGTCCGTGGAGGCCCAGTTTCCCCGGCTTTTTTCCTCCGCGGTGGAAAAGAAGACGATCAACGTGGTCTTCCGCCCCCGGGACAACATGGTGTACCTGGAATTTAAGTATCAAACCGTCACCTACCGGCAATACTGGAATCTGGCGAACCGGGCCCGTTTCCGGGAGGCCCTGGAAAAATACAAGGCGGAGTATGAGGGGCGGACCCTGGTTGACCGGCCTAACCGCACCCGGCGCAGCTATGGGGTGCTCAAGGGCATGACCCAGTGGGGTTATCCGGTCAATCTGAGCATCCTGGTCCTGGCCCTTAATTCCCAGGGCCATCCCAATTATGAGCTTGGCTATGTCTTCAAACAGGACAGTTCCCGGCGGGAAAGTCCCTATTTCACCGTTTTTCAGCGGGAATGTAAGGACGAGTTGATGACCACCGATTCGCTGGATATCAATTCCCTTAACATCTTTACCTATTACACCCGGTCCCAGGCCGAGGAGCTTGTCAAGCTTTTTGACCAGGATTACCTTCTTTCCCTTATCACGCAAACGGTAATCAAAGAAGCGTCCCCGGATTCCGATGAATATTAAATGAATGGCGCCGGTAACCAGGTAGATGCCCCCCGGTCCGTGGACCAGCCGCTGGTATCCGTGGCCGGTGCCGCCTTTGGCTACAATGGCTATCTTGTTGTCCGGGACCTGAACTTTGAGGTAGCCCCGGGGGGCTACCTTTGCATCGTGGGGGAAAACGGTTCGGGGAAGAGTACCCTTGCCAAGGGGCTCCTGGGCCTCCTGTCCCCCATGGCGGGAAGCGTCACCCTTTGGGGGATCAAAAAAAACGAGATCGGCTACCTTTCCCAGCAGACCGCGGCTAAAAAGGATTTTCCCGCCGGGGTAAGCGAAATCGTGCTTTCCGGCTTTTTGGGAGCCATGGGGCTGCGGCCCTTTTATCTCCGCTCGGAAAAGCGGGCTGCGGAGGAAAACATGGAGCGCCTGGGCATAGGGGATCTGCGGGATAGCTGCTTTAGGGAGCTTTCCGGCGGCCAGCAGCGGCGGGTGCTCCTGGCCCGGGCCCTCTGCGCTTCCCGCAGACTCCTGGTGCTGGACGAACCAGCCGCCGGCCTCGATCCCCTGGTTACCGCCGGGGCCTACGAATTGCTGGAAAAATTAAACCGGGAACTGGGCATAACCATCGTCATGGTTTCCCATGACATCGAATCCGCGGTAACATACGCCCATAAGATACTGCACCTTAAAAAATCCAAGGCCGGCGGCGTTAATGCGCAGTCCTTCTTTGGAGTCCCCCGCGAATATATGTCATCAGAAATGGGGAGGGAATTTTATGTTCGCCGTGCTCTCTGAAATGTTTTCCTACACCTTTATGGTCAGGGCCCTTATCGTCGGTTCCCTGGTTTCCCTCTGCGCCGCCCTGCTCGGGGTCAGTCTGGTGCTGAAGCGTTACTCCATGATCGGCGACGGCCTTTCCCATGTGGGCTTTGGGACCCTGGCCCTGGCCACCGCCCTGAACGTGGCGCCCCTGAGCATTTCCATTCCCATCGTCATCGCCGCGGCCTTTCTCCTGCTGCGGCTCTCGGAAAACAGCAAGATCGCCGGAGACGCGGCCATCGCCCTTATCTCCACCGGCTCCCTGGCGGTGGGGGTTATCATCATTTCCAGGAGTACCGGCATGAATACCGATGTCTGCAATTACCTCTTCGGCAGTATTCTGTCCATGAACAAAGGCGATGTGTATTTAAGCGTAACCCTGTCAATCATGGTGCTTATCCTCTTCGCCCTTTTTTACAACAAACTTTTCGCCATAACCTTTGATGAAACCTTCGCCAGGGCTTCGGGGGTAAGGGCGGGGATTTACAATCTGCTCATCGCCTTCTTAACCGCCGTCACCATTGTGCTGGGCATGCGTATGATGGGGGCCATGCTTATTTCCAGCCTTATCGTTTTCCCCGCCCTCTCCTCCATGCGCCTGTTCAAAAAATTCCGCAGCGTTACTATCAGTTCCGCCTGTATTTCCCTGCTCTGCTTTTTTGCCGGCCTGATTATTTCCTATGAATTTTCCACCCCCACGGGGGCAAGCATCGTAATACTGAACATCTTTGTGTTCCTGCTGTTTTGGCTCATAGAGACGGCCCAAAAGGAAAAGAGGTCCCCCCTGATCCGCCGGGCCGGCCTTGCGTCCCTGCTCTTTGCCGTTTCCCTGGTATCCCTTTCCTCCTGCAATCCCGCCATGGGGATCAAGAAAAATACCGCCGGCACCCTGTCGGTAAATTTATCCGCCCTGTCGGTAGATACCGCGTCCCTGGACAACAGCGCCCAGGGACAGCCGGTAAAGCACCGGCTGGAACTGGTAGACCGTAACCTGGACAGCTCCGTGGTGGAGATAAAAGAAAAAGTGTTCATTGCCCAGACCAACGATATTTACCTTAACGCCGAAGACTACCTGGGAAAAACCATAAAACTTGAGGGCCTCTTTAAGATCGAGCGGTATGCGGGAAACGATACCCCCTACTGTTTTGTGCTCCGCTATGGCCCCGGCTGCTGCGGCGCCGACAGCAACGTGGGCTTCGAGGTGGCCTGGGATCAGGACTCCGGCAACTCCTACCCCCAGGTTGATGACTGGGTAGAGGCGGTGGGGACGCTGGATTACTACGAAGAAGAGGGATACCCCTACCTGTATATCGCCCTTTCCTCCCTCAACGTCCTGGATCAGCGGGGCCAGGAAGTGGTAACCCAGTAGGGTATAAATGAAAACGATGCGGTTTCAGGCGGTGTTAGCGGCGGCCCTGGTTTTCACGGCCTGTTCCACTTTGCCGGGGGACGGCGGCGAAGTATACAACTTTAGCACCCCCCAGCAATACCGGGAAATGGTAGCTCTTTCCGGGGGAGCCGTTACCGGCAGCGGGACAGAGGGCGTATTTATCACCGGCCGCGATGTAACCCTTAGTCCCTTTAAGATGGCCAAATACGAAACCACCTACGAGCTGTGGAAGGAAGTGTACGACTGGGGGCTAACTCACGGCTATAGTTTTGCGAATCCCGGTGTGGAAGGGGGCGAGGGAACGGACGGCACGGGTAGTTCAAGTTGGACCGCGGAACAGAAGAAGACCCGTCCGGTAACGATGATTAACTGGCGGGACGCCATAGTTTGGTGCAATGCGTATAGCGAGATGGAAGGGAAGACGGCGGTATACAAATATAACGGCAGTGTCATAAAGGATTCCCGCGATACAAACGCGACGGCCTGTGACGGTGCAGCCATGGATACAGCGGCAAACGGCTACCGTTTACCCACGGAGGCGGAGTGGGAATATGCGGCCCGCGGGGGGAATCCAGGTAATACCACCGCCTGGAGCTATACCTATGCGGGGAGCGCGGCTATTGATGATGTGGCGTGGTATGACGGCAATTCCTATAAGCCGGGAACAGGCGATGCCGATTATGGGATACATCCGGTAGGGACCAAGGCGGTAAACGCCGCCCTCCATGACATGAGCGGGAACATATGGGAATTTTGCTGGGACTGGTATGAAAGTCCTCTTGCTGCCACGGCGGTAACTAATCCCACAGGCGCTGCTGCCGGCTCACGCCGGGTTGACCGGGGCGGTAGCTGGTACGACAGCGCCGCGTTCTGTACGGTGGCTCGCCGGAATAACCGCGACCCCGGCAGCACGCGCAGTCATCTTGGTTTCCGTGTTGTTTCCCCCTGAGGTGATAAATAATAAGTAATAGGGCGAGGCTACGGAGTTTTGCCCTATTACTTGCAAGTATGGCTATTCCGGTCTATTCAGCCCAGGGCATTTATTTCTTACCTCTTACTTATAACTTACTAAGCCTCTTGACCGCTTCCTCCACATCCTGCCGGTGGCCGAAGGCGGAAAAACGGATAAAGGATTGCCCCGCGGGACCGAAGCCGGCCCCGGGTGTACTGAGGACCTGGCACTTTTCTAGAATTTCGCCGAACACATCCCAGCTATCCCGGCCCGGGAAATGGGCCCAGACATAGGGGGAATTATCACCCCCCACACAGCTTATGCCCAGCTTTTGCAGGCAGCCCCGGATAAGGGCGGCGTTCCCCAGGTAGAAATCGCAGAGTTCCCGCATCTCCGCGATGCCCTGCTCATCCAGGGCCGCCAGGGCTCCCGCCTGGGCGATGTTGGAGGCCCCGTTGAAGATGGTTCCCGCCACCCTGGCCCAGTCCGCGTTCACGCTTTCCCCGTCAGCGTACTTTAGGCCCCTGGGGACCACCGTCCAGCCCAGCCTGACCCCGGTAAAGCCCGCGGGCTTGGAGAAGGAATTTACCTCGATGGCGCAGTCCCTGGCCCCCTCAATCTCAAAGATCGACTTGGGCAGGGCCGGGTCCCGGATATATTCCGCATATGCGGCGTCATATACGATAAGGACCCCCTTTTCCAGGGCCGTCTTGACCAGGGCTTCCAACTGCTCCCGGTTGGCCGTTGCCCCCGTGGGGTTATTGGGGGAACAGAAATAGAAAAGGCCGTTGACCGGAAGTTTGGAAAGATCCGGAAAGTAGTTGTTCTCCGCCGTACAGGGCAGGTAGCTGATGCCCCCGTAGCCGGACCCTTCCCAGGCCCCCGCGGCGCCGATGAGCACCGAGCCGTCCACATAGACCGGATACGAGGGGTCCTGAACCGCGGCCCGGACCTTGGCCCCAAAGAGGAGCTGGAGCCGCCCGATGTCGCACTTGGCCCCGTCGGAAATAAACAGCTCATCGGCGCCGAAGGCGGGGCCCGCCGCGTTCCGGTAAAAGACCTGGGAGATTTTTTCCCGCAGGGACAGGAGTCCCTCATCCTGGTAGCCCGAGTAGCCCTCCGCCGTGCCGAGCCGCCGGGCCCCCTCCACCAGCCCCGCGTCAATATGGGGGAGCAGGGGTTCCGTGGTGTTTCCTACCCCCAGGCTGATGACCCTGGCCTCCGGGTGGGCGGCCTCGTATTCCCGCCGCCGCTTGGCGATCTCGGGGAAAAGGTATCCGGCCTTGATGTTGGCCATACAGGGGTTCCGCTTCAGCATGTCAAATCTCCTTAGGTTTAATTGCCCCTCATCCATTCATGCATTGTTAGGTCCCAAACCGGGAAAGGGCCTGGAGATCCAGGGTGGCAAAGTAATCTTCCACGGTTTCAGGCCGCCTGATCCGGAGTATGGATCCGTCTTCCCGCAACAACAGTTCCCCGCAGCGGAGCTTGCCGTTGTAGTTGAAACCCATGGCCCGGCCATGGGCCCCCACATCGTGGATCACCACAAAGTCCCCGCTCCGTTCCCCCACCTCGATGGGGGGAAGTTCCCGCTGGACCGCGAATTTGTCGTTGTTTTCGCAGAGGCTCCCCACCACGTCGTATTTCCCGGCCGCCGCTTCGCCCTCCTTGCCGGGGATGGTGATATGGTGGTAGGCCCCGTAGAGCGCGGGCCGCATCAGGTCCGCCATGGAGGCGTTAAGGCCGATATATTCCCGGTAGATGCTCTTGCGGTGAATGGCCCTGGCCACCAGCCAACCGTAGGGCCCCGTGATGGGTCGGCCGTATTCGGTATGGATCGCCAGGCCCCCAAGACTGGCGGGGACCGCGATATCGTCGTAGAGCTTCCTGAGCCCTCCGGCCAAAGCCTCCCAGCTTACCGCCTCCTGTTCCGGCCGGTAGGGGATACCCAGACCCCCGCCCAGGTTAACAAATTCCAGCTTCACCCCGGTCTTGTTTTTTATTTCCACCGCCAGTTCAAAGAGGATGCGTCCGGTTTCCAGATGGTAGTCCAGACTCAATTCGTTGGAAGCCACCATGGTATGCAGGCCGAAACGCTTAACCCCCTTTTCCTTGAGGATCCGGTAGCCTTCGATAAGCTGTTCCCTGGTAAAGCCGTATTTGGCCTCCTCCGGTTTCCCGAGGATGGCGTTTCCCCCCTTCAGGGGGCCGGGGTTATAGCGGAAGGAAACCAGTTCCGGCAGGGAACCCAGGGTTTTTTCCAGAAAATCAAGGTGGGTAAAATCGTCCAGGTTGATGACAGCCCCCAGGTCCCGGGCCTTAAGGTACTCCCGGGAGGGGGTTTCATTGGCGGTAAGCATGATTGCTTCCCCCCGGATTCCCGCCATATCGGCCAGGAGCAGCTCCGTAAAACTGGAACAGTCGGCTCCCAGGCCCTCGTCCTTCAGGATTTTAAGGATAAAGGGGTTGGGCAGGGCCTTGACGGCAAAATGTTCCGTATAGCCGGGGAATACCGAAAAAGCCCGGAGGAGAGCTCTTACGTTCTCCCGAATCTGTTTTTCATCGTAGAGGTAAAAGGGGGTAGGGTAGCGTTTTTCCAATTCCTCAATCTGAACTTTGCTTAAGGGAAAGTTTTTTACGCTCATGAAATATACCCCTGGTGTTTAAGCAGTTCCGCATTAAGGATGCCCCCCCCGGCGGCCCCCCGGATCGTGTTATGGGAGAGTCCCACAAAGCGCAGGTCAAAGACCTTGCAGGGCCGCACCCGGCCCACGCTTACGGCCATCCCCTTGTCCGCATCCCGGTCCTTCCGGGGCTGGGGCCGGTTTTCCTCTTCCCTGACGATGATGGGCCGTTCCGGGGCCATGGGGAGCTTTAATTCCTGGGGCAGGGCCCGGAAATCCCCCCAGATTCGCTTTACCTCGTCAAGGCTTGGTTTTTCGGCGCCGAATTCCAGGCTTACGCAGGCGGTGTGTCCGTCCGTCACCGGCACCCGGTTGCAGTGGGCGGAGACCGCGGGCCGCTCCGCGTTAACAATGGCGTTTCCCTGAATGCTCCCCAAGATCTTGAGGGGTTCCGCTTCCGACTTTTCCTCTTCCCCGCCGATGTAGGGGACCACATTGTCCAGCATGTCCAGGCTGGCGGGTCCGGGGTAGCCCGCGCCGGAAACCGCCTGCAGGGTGGAAACGATGATCCGCTTAACGTCATAGCCCGCGGCGATAAGGGCGTAGACCGGGGTGGTGTAGCTCTGGATGGAACAGTTAGGTTTTACCACGATAAAGCCCCGGTCCCAGCGCCGGGCCTTCTGCTGCAGGGGAATAATATCCGTATGTCCGGGGTTTACCTCCGCGATAAGCATGGGCACATCCGCGGTCCAGCGGTGGGCGGAGGCGTTGGAGATAACGGGAAACCCGGCGGCCGCGTAGGTTTCTTCCAATTGGCGGATTTCATCCTTCCCCATTTCCAGGGCAGAAAACACAAAGGCGCAGGTTCCCTCCTCACGGGCCTTTACCGCCTGGGAAATATCGTTAGCGTCTTTTACCACCAGGTCCCAGACGGAATCCTGGGGAAGACCGGCCCCCGCGTTCCAGCGTCCGGCCGCGGCGTCACGGTAGGTTTTTCCCGCGCTCCGGGGGGAGGCCGCGGCATAGCGGACCTCGAACCAGGGGTGATTTGCCAGGAGGGCCAGGTACTGCTGCCCCACCATCCCCGTGGCGCCCAATACGCCTACCGGAATCTTTGCCATTTGATGTTCCTCCGGAGCCAGTTTACCTTAATGCGATGGACAAAAGAAATAGGGTGTGCCTATACTGGGGTTCACCATGATGGAGTCCGCCTCCGGCGCCCTATGAACCCCGCCTATCTTAGGTTATCTTCCGTATCATTTTTATATTGGTTCGGTACCGCAGCCTGCTCGTATTTTACGGTCCTGCTTCAGAAAAACGGCTATTCCCCCGCGCAGGCCGGGGCCATCAACGCCCTTAATTCGGCAATCACCATTGTGGCCACCCCCTTTTGGGGCATGATGGCCGATAAATTCCGTTCCATCAGGAGCGTGCTGCTGGGCACCATGTGCATCGGTATTCCCCTCTGGGTCCTGACGCCCGTTTCCCTCAAAATTTTTTTAGGCCCCGTGGCCCTGCTCTTTATCATGGTCCCGGTGGGCTGTTTTTTCCGCAACCCCCATCCCTCCCTAGTAGACGCGTATGTGGTCCAGCGCTGCGCCCGGGATAACCAGACCTACGGTTACGTGCGGCTCTGGGGCTCCATCAGTTATACTATCGCCAGCCTGGGTTTCTTTTTTATTTTGCCCCACACGGGGGTGGAATTTGCCTTTTACGCCTACGGCGTCCTGTGCCTGCCCTTCATCCTCCTGATGTGGAATTCCCGGGACCCCGATGCCGGCGCCGCGGGCCTGCCCCAGACCGGGCCGCGGAAGGCCCTGACCTTTCGGCAGATGGGATTCGGCCGGCTCTTCAAGAACTATTACTTTATTACCTTTCTGTTTTTTGCCCTGTTCATCTATCTGCCCAACACCACGTCCAACGCGTTTATGCCCTACCTGATGGAAAGCGTGGGCGGGGAGTCCGCCCGCTACGGCCTTATCACCGGCTTTAAGGCCCTGCTGGAAGTGCCCTCCCTGCTGCTCATGCGGAGCCTCCGCAAGTATTTCCCCCTGCCGGTGATGCTGGCCGGTGCGGCGATCTTCTACAGCACGGAAGCCCTGCTGTACGCCAACGCGTCCAGCATGACCCATATTGTGCTTATCCAGATTTTTCAGGGTCTGGGGGGCGGTCTCCTGATTGGCAGTTCCGCCAATTACCTGTACTCCCTGTCCCCCCCGGAACTTACCTCCACCGCCCAGACCATGAACGGGGCCCTGGGGGCCTCTGCGGCAATCATCGGGAATTTGGTGGGGGGTTTTTTAATCGTGCTGGTGGGGATTCGCCGTTTCTACCTGATAATCAGCGGCGCCCTCCTGTTCGCCCTTATCTTTTTCGCCTTTACCCTGTTTTTCGGCATTAAGATTCTCAACAAAAAACTCCCCCCGGCCCGCTGAGCTTCAGGCGTCCGGCCTTTCGAGACTTCTAGCCTTTCAAGACTCCCAGCCCTTCCAGGGCCTTCCGCAGGGGGGCTTCGTTCTTGGGCTCCAGCGCGCCCAGGGGGAGCCGGGTGGGGCCGCCGGGGAGCCCGGCCCAGCCCATGGCCGCCTTGATGGGCACGGGGTTCGTCTCGATAAAGGCCGCCTTCACCAGGGGGAGGAGCTCATAGTGGATGTTCCGGGCCTCCTCAAAATCGCCCCGTAGACACGCATCGCTTAGGGCCTTCACCCTGGCGGGCGCCAGGTTCGAGATGACCGAGATGACCCCGTCCCCCCCCAGGCTCATGAGGGGCAGGGTTAAACCGTCGTCCCCGGAGAGGACCAGGAAATTCCTCCCCTCCCTTAGCGCCTCCCTCTTGATGTCGGCGATTACCTCCCCTATCTGGTTGATGTCACCGCTGGCTTCCTTAACCCCGATGATGTTGGGGAGCCGGGCCAGCTTTTCCATCAGGGCCGTGGGGATGTTCCGGGCCGTGCGGCCGGCGATGTTATAGATGATGATGGGGATGCCCAGTTCCCCGGCGGCTTCAAAATGGCGGATAAGCCCGGAGTCGTTGGGCTTGTTGTAGTAGGGGGTTACCACCAGGGCGGCGTCGGCCCCCAGGTCCCTGGCCCTTTTGGTATACACTAACATGTGTTTGGTGTCGTTGGACCCGGTTCCCACGATCACCGGTATGCGGCCCTTGGCCTTTCGTATGGCGATCCTGATGAGTTCCTCCTCCTCATCTTCTTCCAGGGTGGGAGTTTCCCCGGTGGTCCCCAGGGGCAGGATGCCGTCGATGCCCTCCTGAATCTGGTAATCCAATAGCCGTTCCCAGCCGGCATAATCCACCGCAAAATTGTCCTTCATGGGGGTGATAAGGGCGGTAAAGGCTCCCCGCAGTTCCGGCGTCATACACACTCCCCGCCGATGATACCGGCCAGCACGTCGTCAAAGGTAAAGACCCCCTGCCGGCCTTCCCCCGCCGCCGCTCCCGGTCCGGGGCAGCGGACCAGCCAGCGGACCGCGGTCAGGGCGCCCCTGGCCAGGCCCTCCCGGTTCCGGGCGGTATGGGTAAGTTCGATACTGTCCGCGGGGGAGTCAAAGACAAGGCTGTGGCTGCCGGGGGCCGAGCCCACCCGCAGACTGGCGTAGTGCAGCTCCTCCGGCCTGGGCGGGCGGTTCAGCGTTTCGTAGACCGGGCTGCGCTTGCCTCTCATGTTGTTCACCACCAGTTCCGCCAGAGTCTTGGCGGTGCCCGAGGGGCTGTCCGCCTTTTTATTATGATGAATCTCGTAACCGGCGACATCGTATTCCGGAAATTTGTCCGCCAGCTTTGCGGCAAAGGCGGCGATCCGGTAAAAAAGATTCACCCCCAGGGAAAAATTGGAGGCCCAGAGCAGGGAGGACCCCGCGGCTTCCACCGCGGCCCGGGCCTCTTCCAGCCGGTCCTGCCAGCCCGTGGAGCCCGTCACCGTGGGAATCCGCAGTTCCGCCAGGGCCTTGATATTGTCCAGCGCGCTGCCGGGACCGGTGAATTCCAGGGCCGCGTCAACGGGGCCGGCCGCGCCGTTTCCCGCTGCGCCGTTTTCGCCTAAACCGGCGATGCGCCGGTACACCGGCGCCCCGGAAAGGGTTCGCTCCCCCGGAAACAGGGGATCCACCGCGGCGGCGATTCGGTCCCCCTGTTCAAGGGCCAGGTTTTCGATGATCTTCCCCATCTTGCCGTAGCCTATAAGCGCTATATTCATTTTTTGCCCCCCTCCGGGACCTCCAGGCGGTCGAAAAAATCGATGTGCAGGGCATTAACCACTTCCTCCGCCTCCGTATCGTTCACAATAAAACTGATATTCACCTTGCTGGCCCCCTGGGAGACCATCTGTACCGGCACCCCCAGGATTTCACAGGTCCGAAAGGCCCGGGCCAGAATTTCCGAGGAACGCTTCACGTTTCCCACAATGGTGACAATGGCCTTGCCGTCCCGGAGTTCCACGCTGGCTATCTGGGACAGTTCTTTTTTCAAGGCCGAAAGATCGTGGACCGTGTCCAGGGTCAGGGACACCGACACCTCGCTGGTGGCCACCATGTCTACGGAAAGCTGATGCCGGGCAAAGGCGGAAAAAACCTCCGCCAAAAAGCCGTATTGGCCCAGCATCCGGGTGGAGACGATGTCCACCAGGGTAACGTTCTTACGGGAGGTAATAGCCCGCACGGGGAGGCTTTTCTTTTCCATGGATAAAACGATCCTGGTACCCGGCGCCTCGGGGTTATAGGAATTTTTTACCAGCACCGGGGTGCCGGTCTTCATACAGGGCAGCATGGCCCGGGGGTGCAGCACCTGGGCGCCGAAGTAGGCAAGCTCCGCGGCTTCCTCGTAGCTTACCACCTCCACGGGCCGGGCGTTTTTTACGATCCGGGGGTCCGCGGTAAGGATGCCGTCCACATCCTTCCAAATCTGGACTTCCTCCACCCTGCAGGCCGCGGCGATCATGGTGGCGGAAAGATCGCTGCCCCCCCGCCCCAGGGTAGTAATGTTACCGTTTACGTCCTGGGCGATAAAGCCCGTCACCACCGGCAGTATCCCCTGGTCCGCCAGGGGGGCGATCCTTTCGGGGATCAGGTTCCAGCTTTCCTTGATAAGCTCCGCGGCGCCGTAGGCGGAGTTGGAAATAAAGCCCAGCTTCCAGGCGTCAAAGGCCTGGGCCTTGATGCCCTGGGACTGGAAATAGGCTGCGGCGATCCGCACCGACAGCCTTTCCCCAAAGGAAACCAGATAGTCCTTGGTGCGGGCCGTCAATTCCCGAATTAGGGAAATGCCGGTCAGCAGGGTTTTAAGCTCGGTCAGCAGGGGGCTAATATCCTTTTGGGCCGCGGCGGGGAGTTTGAGATCCTTCATGGTTTTAAGGTGGAGTTCTTCGATGCCGCTTATGGAAACCTGCCCCCGGCGGTAGGCCAGATCCGCGGCTTCCAGCAGGTGATCGGTGGTATCCCCCATGGCGGAGAGCACCAGTACGGGCCGTCTTTCCAGCCGGGCCTTGACAATACCGGCCACCTGGCGGATCCGCTCGGCGCCGGCCACCGAAGTGCCGCCGAATTTCATCACAATCATGGCTTGCCAGCATAGCAGGAAAAGTAAGGACTTGCCAGCGCTTTAGTTCGTCATTTCCCCTTCCCCGCGCCGGGCAGGGAATCCGGCAGCAGGTCCCGGATAAAGGCATGGAGATCGAAATTCGCCGTTTGCTGCGCATAGGTAAAGGCCTTTGCCATTCCCAGAACCTCGGCCTGCCGTTCCCGGGACAAACGGCAAAATTGACTCTTTAACTGTGTCAGCGTTACTTTATCAGTCATAAATATTTTCTTACCCAGGCTATTCAAGAAATATCACCTTGAAATGATAATATAATCCTATAGTGATAGTTGTCAATTGAAGAATAGTCCATTGCGGGGTAAACTTATCTACTTTATCATTCACCCTATGAAGGATGCGCCGGAACCGACCATCAATCAACGGATAAAGGTACTACGAAAAACACTCAAGCTCACCCAAAAGAAATTTGCCATGATTCTTGCCCTTTCCCAGAGTCAGATTGCCAGCATGGAAACCGGGGGCCGGGAGGTTAATTCCCGGACCGTCAAGCAGCTTTGCGATTCCTTCGGCGTAAATCCCCGGTGGTTAAAAACCGGCGAGGGGGCTATATTCAGTCAAAAGAAAGACACCCAGATCACCAAACTCCTGGCCCTCTTTGTGAATCTGGAACCCCGGTATCAGGATTTTATTCTCAACGCCATCGACCGGTTCCTTAAAATGCAGGAAGAAGAGGAGGGGAAGCATGCCCGTTAAAAGCCTGGCGGCCTACAAGAACCGTCCTGCCCTGGTGCAAAGCAGGGAGGGGGATAAACTTATCATCGCGGTGGGCGGTGGGGGGGATTCCTTTACCGAATTTAAGGTCCGGGAAAAGGACCTGCAATTCCTCCACGCAGGCCCCTGCGGGCTTTCGGATATCGCGGCCCTGGGGGAGGGGGAAGAAGGGCCGGTCCGGGAGGCCTGGGAGCTTGCCGAGGCTTCGGGGCAGACCTTTTCCCTCGGGGAGCTGGCGGAACTGATCTGGGGGACTTACAGCCCTCAGAGCGCCTGGGCTGTTTTTTTGCTCCTGAAGGAGGGGCTCTATTTTAGCGGTGATCTTCAGGCCATCCGCCCCCGGCCCGCGGCGGACGTGGAGGCGGAACAGAAAAAACGCTCCGAAAAGGGGCAGGAAAGCCGGGAACGGGCGGCCTTTTTGGAACGGCTCCGGGGCCTTAACCTTGAACTCCCCGGCGACTCCCGCTTTTTGCAGGATGTGGAAGCCCTGGCCTACGGCCGGACGGAAAAGAGCCGGACCCTGCGGGACGCGGGCCTGGAGGAGAGCCCGGTCCGAGCCCACCGGCTGCTTCTGGAAACAGGTTTTTGGGATGCCTCCGTGAATCCCCACCCTTTCCGCTTCGGTCTTTCCCTCAGTTCCGCCTCCCCGGTCCCCGATCCGCCTCCCCCGGAGGATCGCCTTGACCTGGGCCATTTGCCCGCCTTTGCCATCGATAACCCCTGGAGCGAGGACCCGGACGATGCGGTTTCCCTGGAATCTCCGGATTCAGGGGCCCCGGTCCTCTGGGTCCACGTGGCGGACCCCGCCTCCTCAATCGGCTTCGACAGCGCCGCGGAGAAGGAAGCCCGGGGCCGGGGGGCCACGTTTTACCTTCCCGAGGGTACCTACCGGATGATCGCCGATGAAGCCCTGCCCCTCTTTGCCCTGGGGCTTGCCGAACGGTCGCCGGCCCTCTCCTTCAAACTGACCCTTAACAGCGACGCTTCCCTGGCCGGGGCCGAGGTGATCCCCTCCTGGGTCCGGGTACAACGGATGAGCTATGAAGAAGCGGACGCTTCGCCGGACCTCAAGGCCTTTTTTGCCCTGGGGGAGCGGAATCTGGCCCGCCGTTTGGCCGCAGGGGCCGTTTCCATCGAACTGCCGGAGCTGCATATCAGAGTCCAGGACGGCCAGGTCCGGTTGGAGAACATCCCCCCATGGAAATCCGCGGCCATGGTCCGGGAGTGCATGCTCCTGGCCGGGGAGGGGGCCGCCTGGTGGGCCGCCCGCCGGGCCCCGGAACTGCTGGGCGGGAGGCCGCTCCCCTTCCCCTACGTGGGCCAGGAACTGGGGGACCTCCCCGCCGATCCCCTGCCGGGCTATGCGGGGTCCTGGCAGCTCCGCAAATCCATGCGGCCCCGGAGCCTTTCCCTCAAACCCAGCCTCCACCAGGGCCTGGGTCTGGATGTCTATACCCAGATTACCAGCCCCCTGCGCCGCTATACGGACCTCCTGGCCCACCAGCAGATTAGGGCGGTCCTCCGGGGCCTTATGCCTCTGGGGGAAGACGATGTCCTGCTCCGGATGGGTGCCGGGGAGGTTGCCATGGCCCAGAGCGTACATGCGGAACGGGCCTCCCGGACCCACTGGACCCTGGTGTACCTTAGGGACAAGATCGGCTCCCGGTGGGAGGGGGTAGTTGTGGAGAAAAGGGGTGCCAAGGCCCATCTGCTTATCCCCGCCCTGGGCCTGGATACCCAGGTGAATCTGAAGACAGAGGTTCAGCCCAACGAAACCGTCCCCCTTAGCCTGGTTTCCCTGCGGATTCCCGAGGGGGAAGCGGTTTTTTCCGCCCTTTAGGGTGCCGGATGGCGAAAAGAAGAAGGGCAAGAACGGGCGGGGGCAAAAAGAGCCCCTTTCATTTGCCGATGGCTTGACTTAACGGCCCTTATCGATAAATGATTGAAGTATAATGAGCGATTACCTTGATCCCAATAATGAGGAACTTTTAAAAGATTTTTTTAGCGAAGCTCAGATGCAGGTTGATACCCTGGAACAGAACATCCTGGTTCTGGAGAACGAAGGGGGCAACAAAGACTCGGTAGATGAGATTTTCCGGGCGGCCCATACCCTAAAGGGCGGTTCCGCCACGGTGGAAATGATGGAGCTTTCCCACTTTACCCACCTGGTTGAAGATGTACTGGACGCAATCCGTTCCGATCAGATAGCGGTAAACGAGGATGTGGTAGACGTGCTCCTTTCCGCCATTGACGTGATAAAGGCCATGCTGGGCAAGCGCATGGAGGGGGCGGTTTACCAGGAGGATACCTCGGAGATCGAGGGTAAACTCTCCACCCTGCTGCCGGAGGCGGCCAAGGGCAAGAAGGGCTCCGCCCTCAAGGCCAAGCCCGCGGCTCCCGTCGCAGCCCCGCCCAAGCCCGCGGCCCCGGCTAAAATTGCCCCGGCGGGAACCCTGACCGAGGATGAACTGCGGGAACTGCGGGAATCGGTGGACGGCGGTATGCCGGTCTACCGCATTTCGGTTAAATTTGACCCGGACAGCCTGATGAATACCGTGGGGGGCATCCAGGTCTACGCCGCCCTCAAGGGGGACGGAACGGTCCTCCGTACCACCCCGGATTTTGAAGCCCTCTACGAAGATAATTTCTTTCCCACGGTGGATTATTACTACGCCAGTTCAAAATCCGTGGACGATATTCGCCGCTACGTACTGATCCCCGACGTGTCCCTGGATGCCGAAATTACCGAGCTGGGTAAGGATACCCCTGCGCCCCAGTCCGCCCCGGCCCAAGCGGCTCCGGCGGCCCTCCAGCCCGCGTCGGCGGCTCAGTCCTCTCCGGCTCAGGCAACTCCCAAGGCGGAGAGCGCCGAGGCTGCCCCCGCCAAGCAGGCGGCGGCAAATGCCGCAGAAGACGCCAAAAAAGCCGGGAAAGAGGCGGGCTCCATTCTGCGGGTGGATTCCAAGCGTATC
>JAISQJ010000106.1 GCA_031274285.1 Treponema sp.
CAGGCGGCCTTACTCGCCGTGGTACTGGATAAGGGTGAAGACGGGCGTGGGGGCCAGGGCCTTTTCGTACCGGAGGAAGGGAAGGCCGATGACGCCGAATATCTCGGGAACCGAGGCGCCGCATTCGGTGAGGAGTTCACGGGCGGCCCGTAGGGTGCCTCCGGTGGCCACCAGGTCATCGGTGAGGAGGACCCGGGCGCCGGGTTTTATATCCGCGGTGTGCACTTCGATCTCCGCCTCGCCGTATTCAAGCTGGTACTTTTTGGACCGGGTTTCCCCGGGGAGCTTGCCCTTTTTGCGGATAAGGACCAGGGGTATCCCCAACTGTTCGGCAAAGGGGGCGGCAAAGAGGAAGCCCCGGGCCTCAATGGCGGCCACCGCATCGATGCCCTGGCCCCGGTAGCGATCCGCCATGGCCTTGATGCAGTACCGGAAGGCCTCCGGTCGGCCGAGGACGCTGGTGATGTCGTAAAAGAGAATCCCCTTTTTCGGGAAATCCGGGACCTTTCTGACGTACGAATCCAGATTAAAACTTTCTGCCATAGCACCCCTCTTTTTTAGGGGAGGCTCATCGCTTGAGGGCCGCTACCCCTCTTGCCCAGGTTTTCAGGGCCCTAGCTTTCCCTTGAGTTACCTGGAACGAGTCTCCCCGAATCGCTTCACAAGACTTTAGCAGTCCATTAAGGTACTTGAGGACCGTCAAAGATCCGGTGGAAAAAAACCCGCAGGACCTTCCCGCCAGGTTGATGTGGGCAAGGAGCCGCTCAACATAAGCGAAAGACGGAGAACGGGGCTTTTCGCAGCCCAGAAAAAAAACATCGGCCCCCAGGATATCGTTCCCCGCGAAGGCCGCCACCGATCCGGGGCCCGGTCTGCCGGACGCGCTGCGGGAGCGATCTTCGGGACCGCCTTTCCCGGCCGGGACGGCTCTTCTCATGGTTACCCGGCAGTCCTTTAAGGCTGCGGAAATCCGCCGGGCGGTATCGTAACTGGAATCGGCGTCATCGATTATCACGAGCACCCGCTTTTTCCGTTCCGCCATGCCTTACTCTAACTTGCGGGGTTTTATCTGTCAATGTAAGCCCATAACCGGCAGAATCTTCTTATAGCGGCGATAGGGATTGAACCTATGACACTGCGGATATGAGCCGCATGCTCTGCCAACTGAGCTACGCCGCCGGAAAACCTATGCTAAAATATAGTGAAACCGAGCATGGAACTTAACAAATAGCCGCATTTTTGTCAACAGCCGTGCCGCGCCTGGGGGGTAAGCGGAAGACCAAACGGAGGGAGATGTGGGCGGATACGGACACATCGACCGGAGTGCGGGGCTGGAGCGGAGGGGGGGCCAGGGTGAATTCGCCGCTGCGGGCCGGCCGCCGCGGTAAGCGGCCCCCCCTTATTACTTTAGATCGCCAGGCCCGCTTCCGCGGAGGAGCCGTAGTTCTCGTCCAGGTAGCCCCGGGGTATGGGGTTGGGCCGCTGGAAGCTGCTGGTCATCTTGTAGAATTGCTCGGTTTCGCAGCTTTTGTAGAGTCCCAGGAGGAGTTCCAGGCCGTGGAAGGCCATTTCTTTGCTGGTGCGGGGCCGGCGGCCGTTGCGCAGGGACCAGGCCAGTTCCGCCGGGCCTATGCCCCGGCTGTTTTTGGAGAAGGCGTGGGTACCGGGCAGGGTGACGGGCTCGGGATGGCCCTTGAGGACTACCTTGACCTCCCCGCCAAACTGGTTGGGATCGGGCATGTAGAGGATGCCGTCGGTGCCGAACACGGTGATCTGGGGCTTTTCGTTGCCGATGCTGGAGGAGTTGAAGTGGAGGGTGCCGAAGACGCCGCTGGCGAAGCGGAAGCTGCCCACCACCAGGTTTTCCGCCTGGAGCCGGAATTTTTCCCCAAAGTCCGGTTTATCCGGGAAGTAGTGGGTCCGCTCGGGTTCCCGGGTGGTGACAAAGCCGGAGACATCGGTGACGGGGCCCAGGAGGCTTAACATGGCGGTAACGTAATACACCCCCACGTCTAAGCCGATGCCGCCGCCGGGAAGGGCGGTAAAGGGGAAGCGCTCCGCCAGGAGGCCGGAGTCCCGGTTGAGGGTGGCGGTGACTGAGGTGATATCGCCGATGAGCCCGGCGTCCAGGTAGAAGCGGGCGGCCTGAATAGCCTGGCCCATGAAGGTGTCCGGGGCGTTCCCGTAGAGGAGTTTGTTTTTATCCGCCAGTTGGACCAGTTCCCGGGCGGCCTCTATCGAAAGATCGATGGGTTTTTCGGAGTAGAGGTTTTTCCCCGCGTTGAGGACCTGGCTGGAGACCAGGTGGTGGTTCACCGGGTCCGTGATATTCAGCACCAGTTCGATATCCTTATCGTTGAGGATTTCTTCGATGTGCATCTGTTTGATGTTAAACTGGCTGGCCCGCCGCTCCATCCGTTCCTTGATGATGTCGCAGCAGCCGACCACTTCGAGGATCTCAAACTTGCTGGTCATGTTGGTGAGGTAGATTTCACTGATGACGCCGCAGCCTACCACCGCGACCTTTACCTTCTTGAGCTTTCCCATACCGAACCCCTTATGTATATGATTTACGCTCTATAGTCTGATTATACTATATCGCTTTTGTATTGGCTTCAAGAACCCGCGTTGCCTCATGAAAAATGTTACCGAAAAGGACCCATGCCTCAAATAGAAAATGTTACCCAAAATAAAATGAGGACGCTGAACGGAGGGCGTCCCAATGGGGTTAACTATGAAAGA
>JAISQJ010000108.1 GCA_031274285.1 Treponema sp.
ATATAGCTGGCCGAGCCGATCCCGAAGATGTTCCCGATTCCCTGGGACACCATGAAAAGGGGCATGGTGAGCGAAATGCCCGCCACCATGTTGGGGTCCCCGGTTTGGCCGATAAAAAAGGTATCGGTCATGTTGTAGACCATTTGGGCCACCATGGCCATCATCATGGGCAGGGCCAACTTGACGATAGCCTTGGCCACGGGTTCTTTTTCCATGAGCCGCGTCATATCTGTACGCATAGTTCCTCCGGTATATTGTAAGACCTTAATGATTAAGACCTTAATAATTAAGCGCTAATCTGGCAAGCCCTCTAACGGAATTTTTTTGGGGGGTGGCCGGGAAATCACCACGCTTCCCATTAAGCCCTGACTGGCCTTTTCGGACGCTCTCATTCCCAGTACAATCAGGGGGTAAGCTCTTTCCGCCCTGGGCGGGAGGAACAACGCCATAGAGAGGCTTTGGATGGCGAACACATTCAAGCGGGGTCTCAAGCTGTCTACCAGGAAGCATGCCACCGAGGGTAAGCCGGTGGAGATGGTTCCCGGTCCCCGGCAGGTGTTTATCCCCGTTAATCAGCACTTCGGCGCCCCTAACGCCTGCCTGGTAAAGGCGGGGGATACGGTGCGGCGGGGGCAGAAAATCGCCGAAGGCGCCAGCCCCGGACCCATGACCGTGCCGGTCCACGCTTCCATCTCCGGGGTGGTCAAGAAGATCGAAATGCGGACCCAGGCGAATAATGCCGAGGGGCTCTGTGTGATCATCGAAGCGGCCCAGGGCGACAAGACCTCAGATACCCTGGAAACCGAGTATATGCCCCCCCTGGACCCCTTTTCCTGCTCAAAGGAGGATGCCCTTACCCGGATTCGGGAGGCCGGCATCCAGGGCATGGGGGGCGCGGGGTTCCCCTCCCACGTCAAGCTTTCCCCGCCGCCGAACAAAGTTATCGATGTTATCATTGCGGATGGTGCGGAATGCGAGCCCTACCTGACCACCGACGAGGCGGTAATGACGGAAAAGCCCCACCTCCTCATCCAGGGCCTTACCATGGTGATGAGGATCACCGGGGTAAAGCGGGCCATCGTCGGCATGGAAGATAACAAGAAGAACCTTATCCCCCTGATCGAACAGGAAATCCGGCTCAACGAGCGGGTCCGGCGGGAAAACCTGGAGATCAGCATCGGCCTTTGCCGCACCCGCTACCCCCAGGGTGGGGAAAAGATGCTCATTACGGCCCTGACCGGCCGGGAAGTGCCCTCCGGCGGGCTTCCCATGGATGCGGGCTGCATCGTTCAGAACGTGGGGACCCTTATCGCCATTGCCGAGGCCTTTACCCTGGGCAAGCCCCTGATCGACCGGGACCTGACGGTTTCCGGCGGGGCCTGCAGGACCCCCAAGAATATCCGGGCCCCCATCGGCGCGCTCCTTTCCCTTATGCCCGCGGAGTTTATGGACCTTGACCGGGAGCGTTTGGCGAAGATTCTCTTTGGGGGCCCCATGATGGGGAACGCGGTGCCCCACCTGGACATACCGATCCAGAAAAACACCAGCGGCATCATCCTGATGACGGCCCAGGAAACCCTGGCGGACCCGGAGGGGCCCTGTATCCGCTGCGGCCGCTGTATACGGAACTGTCCCTGCCGGCTTTCCCCGGTGATCATGAACAACAGCCTGGAGGCCGAAGACCTGGACTATGCGGTGACGGCGGGGCTTTTGGATTGTATCGAGTGCGGCAGTTGTACCTACGTGTGCCCCGCCCGGATCAAGCTGGTTCAGCGTTTCCGGGTGGGGAAGCAGCGGCTGCGGGCCCGGCAGGCCCTGGAAAGGGCGGCGGCCCAGCAAGCTGCGGCCCGTAAGGGTGACTGACACCGAGGAGAATGTTTCGCATGGCAGAAAACGAAAAGACGGTAAATTCGGAGGGCAGGGGCCTTTTGCTCCTCTCCTCCAGCCCCCATATCGCCTCCCCCACGCGGACGGGTCGGCTTATGGGGAATATGCTGACGGCCCTGGCGCCGGTGAGTATTTTTGGCGTGGCGCTGTTTGGGCTTCCCGCCCTGCTGACGGTGCTGGTCTCCGTGGCCTCCGCCATGCTGGGGGAAGCCCTGTTCCGTCTGGCGACCCGGCAGGATATCCGGGCGGCGGACCTTTCCGCCGCCGTTACGGGCCTGCTCCTGGGCCTGACCCTGCCCCCCTCCACCCCCCTGTGGATGACCGCCCTGGGGGCGGTTTTCGCCGTGGTGGTGGCGAAGGAATTTTTCGGCGGCCTGGGGGCCAATGTGTTTAATCCCGCCCTCATCGGCCGGGCCTTTATGCTGATGAGCTTTCCCGCGGCCATGACGACCTGGCGCCGACCGCCGGGGGGCTTTGCCCTCAGCCTGGATCCCGGCCTTGGCGCGGCATCCATCGTGGACGGGGTAAGCGGGGTGACGCCCCTGAACATTGTCAAGCTGGGGGGCTCCGTGGCGGATCTGGGGCGGGATCTTGCCGCCTCCGGGGCCTCCGGGGACAGCTACTGGTCCACCATAAGGACCCTGTTTATCGGGAACCACGCGGGGTCCCTGGGGGAATCGTCGATATTTCTGATCCTGGCGGCCTGTCTGTTCCTGCTGGTCACCCGGACGATTGATTGGCGGGCCCCCCTAACCATGACGGTGACGGCATTCCTGGCCTCCCTGGCCCTGGGTTACGACCCCCTCTTTGGCATCCTTTCCGGGGGGCTCCTGTTCGGCGCGGTTTTTATGGCCACCGACTATGTGACCGCCCCGCTGACCGGCAAGGGTAAGCTGATCTTTGGATTCGGCGCGGGCCTCATCACCATCCTGATCCGCAAATGGGGGAGCTACCCCGAAGGGGTTACCTTCGGAATCCTTATCATGAATGCCCTGACCCCCTTTCTGAATAAGCTTTTGCCCAGGAAGTACGGCTATGTGCCTAAAAAGAAGCCGGCTATCCCGCCGGCCTCCGGGAGAGAAGCCGCGAAGGGGGCCTCCAATGGGTGAAACCAAACAAGCGGGCGTCCTCCGGCTGGGTCTTACCCTGGCCGCCTTTGCCGCTGCGGCCTGTGTGGCCCTGGCCTTTGTCTACCAGGGGACCAAGGGAAAAATCGCCGAAAACCAACAGAAGGAACTACAGGCGGCCCTGGGGGCCCTGTTCTCCGAGGCGGACCAGTTTCCCCCGGCGGCGGATATGCCGGAAAGCCCGGACAGCGCCGTAAGTTTTGAGGAAGCCTACGAGGCCCGGCAGGACGGGGAGCTTATCGGCATGGCCCTGCGGGTCTCCCGGGGCAGCTACGGCGGCCCCCTCAAGGTTCTGGTGGGGGTCAGCGCCGGGGGGACCATAACCGGGGTGCGGATTCTGGAACACCAGGATACGCCGGGCCTGGGGGCCAATGCGGCCTCCCCCTCCTACTTTGTGGACCGGAGCCGGGGTATAACCTTTACCGGCCAGTTCAGGGAAAAGCCGGTCAGCGACCCCTTTGAGGTGAAGACCGATGTGGAAGCTATTACCGCCTCTACCATTACCAGCCGGGCGGTGGCCGACGCGGTGAAGGCTGCGGGCCGGGCCGCCGCTTCTTACCTGGGGGATAATCGATGAGTGACCAAAGGGGGCGGTTTTTCCGCCTTTTAACCAACGGCATTGTCCGGGAGAATCCCCTTTTGGGATTGATGATCGGCCTCTGCTCCGCCCTGGCGGTGACCACCGCGGTGGCTAACGGGATCGGCATGGGCCTTTCCATGACCTTCGTTCTGCTGATGTCGGAGCTGGTTATTTCCCTGTTTCGCAAAATTATCCCCGAATCGGTGCGGATACCCATTTTTATTATTATCATTGCCGCCTTTACTACGGTGATCGACTACATGCTCAAGGCCTTTTTCCCGGACCTTTCCAAGGCCATGGGGGTTTTTATCCCCCTGATCGTGGTGAACTGCATCATCATGGGCCGGGTAGAGGGCTTTGCCTCCAAGCAGCCCCTGGGCAGCGTGATCCCCGACGCCCTGGGCATGGGCCTGGGCTATACCTGGGTGCTGGTGGGTATTGCCGCGGTGCGGGAACTTTTGGGGAGCGGGACCCTTTTGGGTTTTCAGGCGCTGCCCGCCAGTTACCAGCCCATCATCTTTTTTGTGCTGCCGCCGGGGGGCTTTTTTGTATTCGCCCTGTTTATCTCCCTTAACCTGTTTTTAAAGTCCCGGCTGGGGGGAGAACCGGCAGGCCCCGCGGCGGGGGCCCATCATCATGGAGGAAGGTAAGGTTACCATGATCCTTTTCAAAATTTTTATTTCCGCCTTCCTCATCGATAATGTGATTCTGATGCGCTTCCTGGCCCTGTGTCCCTTTATCGGGATGAGCAGCGACGAGGACAAGTCAATCGGTATGGGGCTGGCGGTTACCTTTGTTACGGTCCTGGCAACCTGCGTCACCTATCCTATCTACCGGTTCATTTTAAAACCCTGGGGCTTGGAATTCCTTCAGCTTTTGGTGTTTATCCTGGTTATCGCCGCCCTGGTCCAGTTGGTGGAATTTTATCTTAAAAAATCCGCCCCCGCCCTGTACGGGTCCATGGGGATCTACCTGGCCCTGATCACCACGAACTGCGCCATCCTGGCGGTGACGCTGGAGGTGATCAACAATACCTGTCCCTTTACCGGCAAGGAATACAACTTTCCCCAGGCCCTGGTTTACGCCCTGGGGGTGGCCCTGGGTTTTCTCCTGTCCCTGCTGCTTTTGGCGGGGATCCGCCGCCGGATTAGGACCAGTCCCATCCCGGCCTTTCTCAAGGGTACGCCAATCCTCTTTATAGCTGCGGCCCTGCTCTCCATGGCCTTTATGGGCTTTAAGGGGCTGGTATCATGACGGGCGCCGGTTTTGAGGCCATGCGCAACGTGGTCCTTATTACCGCGGCTTTTTCCGCCGTCCTCGCCTTTGTCCTGGGGGCGGCCCTGGGAATCTTCCGCAAGATCTTCGCGGTCCCGGAGGACCCCCTTTTCGGCCGGATCCGGGAAGCCCTGCCCGGCGCCAACTGCGGGGCCTGCGGTTACCCCGGCTGTGACGGCTACGCCGCGGCGGTGGCCGCCGGCAACGCCGGGGTGGGGGCCTGTTCGGTGGGGGGAAAAGAAACGGCGGAAAAGCTTTCCGCCCTTATGGGGGTCAGCGCCAGGGTTATTTCCACTGTCACCGTCCTGGCCTGCCAGGGTTCGACCCTGCACGCGGCCGTCAAGGGGACCTACACGGGCTTAAGGACCTGCCGGGGGGCCAAGCTTTCCGCCGGGGGGACCAAGCTCTGCGCCTGGGGCTGTCTTGGTTTTGGGGACTGCGTTAAGAAGTGTAAATTCGGGGCCCTGAGCCTGGGGGACCGGGGGCTTCCCAAGGTGGACTACGCCAAGTGTACCGGCTGCCGGCTCTGCATCGCCGAATGTCCACAGCAGATCCTCAAGGGGATTCCCCGGGATCAGAAGGGGGCCCTGGTGCTTTGCTCCAACCGTAACGCCAACCGGCCCCAGGTTTCCAAAAGTTGCAAGATTGCCTGTATCAAATGCGGCCTCTGCGTCAAAAACTGCCCCCAGCAGTGCATCGACCTTTCCGGCAATATCCCGGTGGTGGACTACACCAAATGTACGAGCTGCGGGACCTGCACGGAAAAATGCCCTACCAAGGTTTTCAAGATTTTTGAGCGGGACGTGGTGACGGCGTAGGGGAATTGATGATGAGCCATATTGGCGGGGGCTGTCGTTGGGGTGTATAGTGTTTAAGAGAGTGTGAATTTTATTTTGATAGGAATACCGAACAGCGGTAAAACAACACTGGGGAAAAGAGCAGCGGACGCGCTGGGAATGAATTTCTACGACACCGACATATCGGCTTCGGATCGTATATGCGCGGGGGACAAAACGCCGTCGTTCTTTCAGTTTACACACGCATTTGCGGCAGCCGAGGAAACCGTTGTGCAGCAGATTGCGAAAACCGCGGAAAATGCGATCATCGCCACCGGCGCGGAAACAGCCTTGTCTGCCCGCAATGTACAGGCCCTGCGGCAAGCCGGCCGGTTTATACACCTTAAGCGGGACCCGGATCGTATGATCCGGGAAATACGGAAAAAA